>JALHNS010000005.1:0-29088 GCA_022843445.1 Gemmata sp. | reverse complement strand
CGCTCTTCCGATCTGGGTCGCGGTTCCGCGTCGGTACCGATCGGTAGATCGACGGCGGTGCCGTGAGCCTTCCGCGCCACAGGTGTTGAAGTAGACGCTCCCCGATCCGAACGCCCCGGCCGCAAGCCGGGGCGTTCGCGCTTCACGGCGTGTAGCCGCGCACGCGCGGAATCCAGCACTTCACGGCGGCCCGGTACGCGCGGTACGGTTCGCCGAAGCGGCGCTCCAAATCGGTTTCTTCCCACGGGCGCACGAGGAAGTGCCACAGCGGGCCGCCCGCGAGCGCGTAGAGCACCACAGCCGGGGAACCAAGAAAAAGACCGACCGCGACGCCCTGCGACAGCCCGGCAACCGCCATCGGGTTGCGGATGTACCGATACGGCCCCACCAACACCAACTCGCGCGCGCAATCCGCGGGCAGCGGCGTTCCGCGCCCCTTCACGGCCATGATCGCGCCGCTGGTGAGGCCCAGCGAACCGCCGAGCGCGAAGAGGATCGCGCCGCACACTGAGTACGGCCCGAACCGCCACGCCGCGAACCCGAGCGCGGTTTCGAGTTCCCAAATGCCCCACGGCAGAAGGAACAGGAACACGCCCCAAAACACGACGGTTTGCACCCACGTTTTCAGCAGGTTGTGACGCGCCGAAGCGGGCACCGCTTCGCGCCCGTGAATGTAACCCATCATGTGCGGTGCGCCCCCGGTCGCAACTTCACACACAGCCACGCGGGCACCACCAGACTCGGCGACATCAGCGCCGCACCGAGCCACCCGCTGCCGCCGGTGAGCAGTGGCAGTGTGACGCAATAGAGCGCGGCATACATCGCGGCCCCGGTGTGAACGCACAGCAGCGGCCACGCCCACTCGCGCCGCTTCAACAAGCCAACCGCACACGCCGCGGAGAGGCCAACATACAGCAGCACGTCGGCCGGGCCGAACGCGAGCAAAGTCGCGCCCGGCGCGCCCGCGGCCACGAACGGGGCGCGCGACTCCGGCCACGCGAGCAGCGCGAGCCACCAACCCGCGGCCCCGGCCGCTTGCGCGAAGAGGTATGCGATTGCGAATGCGCGAAGGGACATACAGCGGATGGTATAGCGGGCGCGACGCGCGCTCAACGCGCGCCGCGCGAAGTGATCGACCTACGCGGAGTGATCCGCAACGACCGCCCCCGGCTCCGCTTCTTCAACCGGCGGCGCGTCTGGCGCGCTCGCCGTCGCGCCCGGCAGCAGGTGCGCCGGCGGCATCTTGATGCCCCACGCCATACCGAACAGCGCGAGCAACTTGATGAACGCGAAGCTCATGTCCAACTCGTACCACGCGAAGCCGTGCTTCGCGGAGTGCTGCGCGCGGTGGTGGTTGTTGTGCCAGCCGTCGCCCATCGCCAAGTAACCCAGCAGGACGTTGTTGCGGCTGCCCTCTCCCGTGTCAAACCGCTGACTGCCCCACAGGTGCCCGATCGAGTTCACCGCGAACGTCACTTGGAACACCAGCACCGTACTGAGGCAGTAGCCGTAAATGAGGCCGCCCCACCCGCCCAGCGCGAAGCACGCTGCGGCCATCAGGATGCCGGGCACCATCCACAGGCGCTCGAGCCACACCAGTTCGGGATACTTCGTGAGGTCGCGGACGATCTGCGCGTCCGGTTCCATCAGGTCTTGGGTAAACAGCCAGCCCATGTGCCCGTGAACGAACCCGCCGACGACCGGCGAGTGCGGGTCGTGTTCGGTGTCCGAATGCTTGTGGTGCAGGCGGTGGTGCGCGACCCACCACAGCGGCCCCTTCTGGAGCGCGGTGCAGCCGGCGACCGCGAGCAGGAACTGCACCCAGCGCGGCGCTTTGAACGAGCGGTGCGTGAGGTACCGGTGGAACCCGACCGTAATGCCGAGGCCGGTGATACGCGTGAGCACGATCACCCACACCACGTACCACCACGAGAACTCGATGAACGGGATCGCGCACAGCGCGAGGTGAACCGCCATCAGCGGGGCAAGAGCGAGAGCGATGCGCACGCCGCGCCAGAAGCGCGGACGGGCCGCGCCAGTTGGAGCGGGCGGGAAGGAAGTTTCGCTGTGCAAAGTGTGACCGGGTTAGTGGTGGCCCCGGCCGTCCGGGCTTCGTGCCGTCACCGCGAGCATACAACTATTCGGCCCCAATCGCCCGCAAGATTCAAGACCAGTTCGCAGAAGTTAAGCCGGGCGAACTGCGCGCCTTGGGAGTGCTACCGGCCGCGCGTCACCACGACCGAGCCCGGCGCGCGGTGCGCTTCCGCCACGAGACCGGTGCTGTGACTGCGCAGTGTGATCGCGCCGAAGGTTGGCGTGTCCCACACCGGCGCGCCGTAGCTCGCGCGCAGGTGCGCCACCGGCGCGCCGGCCCGCTGGCTCGAAATAACCAACTTGGGCCGCGCCCAGCGGGCCACGTCGCCGCGCTCCGGCTTCTCGATGGTGCCGCGCGGCGCGTTCGCGTTCTTCGAGCCGTGGTGCGGTACGAGTAGCACGTCCACCGGTGCGAGCGGCTGCGCCAGTGCGAGCGCTTGCCCTTCGCCCTCGAGGTCGCCGGTGAGCAGCACGCGGTGCCCGGCGTGCCGCACGAGCAGCACCAGCGAGCGCACGTTCTCCGGCCCCGGCGGGCCGGCGCGCGGCGGGTGCAGCACGTCGAGTGTCACTTCGCCCGCGTCGAACCGATCACCGGCCGCGGCGACGCGCGTCTCCACGTTGTGGCGCTCCAGCGCCGCGAGGACGGCTTCGACGCCGGGCGCGTCCTTCTGCGCGAACGTGGGTGTGAACGTGACGCGCCCGACGTGGAACCGGCGCAGCAGTTCGGGCACGCCGTTGAAGTGGTCGAGGTCCGCGTGCGACAGGAAGACTTCGTCGATGCGGTCGATGCCGCGGTGCCAGAGGAACGGCGCGACCGTGCGCCGCACCGCGTCCGGCCCGGCGATGGTGCCCGCGTCGTACAGGATCACGCGCCCGTCCGGCGCTTCGATGACCGCGCACGCGCCGTGCCCGACCGCGAGAACCGTGACGCGCAACTCGTCCGACTCGCGCGGGCCGCCGAGCGCGAGGCCGAACAGCAGCCACGCGCCGAGCGCCGCGAGCGCGCGCTTCGCCCACGGTCGGCCGCACAGCACGCACGCCGCCACCAGTGCGTAGAACCCGGCGCCCCACCAGAGCGGCGGCCCGGGCGCGTAGAAGTGTCCGCCGGGCACGCGGTCGCCGAGGCGCACGAGCCACTCGCACGCGCTCAAGCTCCACTCGGTGAGGCGGGCGAGCGGCCACGCGAGGAACCACGCCACCGGCGCGACCAGCAGCAGCAAGAACCCCGCGATCAGCGCGACCGACGTGAGTACCACCAGCGGCGGGCCGAGCACGACGCCAATCGGCGCGGCGACGTTCTGCCACGCGAGGACGAGCGGCAGGTTCACCGCGCTGAGGATCGAACTGATGGCGAACGCGCGCCACACGATCCCGAACAGCCATCGCGCGAACCGTTCGAGCGGGCCGCGGGTTTCTTCGATGAGTTGCTCGATGGGCGCGAGTTCGCGCGGCGCGAGTGCGCGCATTGCGAACCAGAACAGTACGAACACCGAGAGGAACGAGAGCTGGCAGCCGATCGTGAACGGGTCGGTGGGGTTCGCGGCGATCACCACGAGCCACGCGAGCGCGAAGGCGTTCGCGGGGAGCACCGGGCGGCGCAGCACGAGCGCGCCGCACGTTACCGTCACCATTACCGCGGCTCTAATCGCTGAGGGCCGCGCGCCGGTCAGCAGCGCGTAGCCGATGAGCAACCCCGCGACGGCCCACGCCGCGTACCGGCGGCGCAGCCCGCACACGCGCACGAAGAGCCACACGAACCAACCGAGAATGACGAGGTGCTGCCCGGAAATCGCCAGAACGTGCAGCACGCCGGTGCGCACGAACTGGTCCCACTCGTCGCGCTCGAGCGCGGTGCCGTCGCCGAGCAGAAGCGCGCTGGCGAGGCCGCTTTCGTCGGGGAGTTCGCGCGCGAGTGTGCGAGCGCCCCAACCGCGCAGCGCCGCGAGCCACCCGAACAGCGACGCGCGCCACCCGTCCTCCAACCGCACCACGGCGTCGGTCCCGCGCTTCACTCGCAGTTCCGCACCTATTCGCCGGTCGCGCAGCAATTCCGCGCGGTCGCGCTCGCCGGGGTTGCGGGCGCCGTCGGGTTTCCACAACCGCCCGGTCACTTCCACTTCGTCGCCGCAGTGCAGGTCGTCGAGCCGGCCCTCAACGACGAGCCGCACGCGACCGCTCGCGGGTTCCGCGCCGCTCGCGGTGAGTACCTCGCGCACGTCCAGCACGCAGCTACTGGTCGCGGCGCGCTGCACCGTGAGTAGCGGGTCGTAGCGCGGCGGCCGGTAGCGCTCCGGTTCGTCACCGAGCGCGCCGCGCACCGTGACCGCGACCGGTTCGTCGGTTACCAGTGTGGACACGTCGTCGGAATCGAAAACGTGGCGGTGCCAGTGGTGGTAGCCGGCGGCGAGCGCCGCGCAGCACACGAGTAACCAACCGAGCGCCACGCCGGGCGTCGCGCGTGTGGCGAACCAACCCGCGAGCGAAACCGCGCACACGAGGAGCGCCGCAGACAGCGGCACGCCGACGTACCGCTCCGCGACCAACCCGGCGCTCACCGCGAGCGCGACCGGCACCAGCGGCGCGCGGGCGAACTCGCGCCACGGGGGTTCCGGTGGTGTGGGTGCGGCGGGCGAACTCATGGTGCAATCGTACCCGCGGGGCACTTGGCATTCGCGGGCGTTCCCGGTGAAATGAGCAAATGGAAACGGTTCGCGTGAACTTGGGCGCGCGCGCGTACGACATCGCCATCGGCGCTTCGGCCGCGGGCGTTGGGGCGTTCGCGCGGGCCGCGCTGCCGAAGTCCGAATCGGCGCTCGTCGTTCACGACGCGAACACCGGCACGCACGCCGCCGCGGTTCGCGCGGAACTGGACGCGCACGGGGTCCGCACGGCGAGCGCCGCGGTGCCGGCGGGCGAAGCGAGCAAGTGCCTGGCCCGGCTCGCGGAGTTGTACGACGCGCTGTACGAACTCGCCGCGGATCGGCGCACGGCAGTAGTCGCGGTCGGGGGCGGTGTGATCGGCGACCTCGCGGGCTTCGCCGCCGCGACCTACAACCGCGGGCTGCCGTTACTGATGGTGCCCACAACGCTGCTGTCGATGGTCGATTCGAGCGTCGGCGGCAAAACCGGCATCAACCACCCGAAGGGCAAGAACCTGATTGGCGCGTTCCACCAACCGGCGGGCGTGTGGATCGACCTCGGCGCACTGAACACGCTCCCGGAGCGCGAGTTCCTCAGCGGGCTTGCCGAAGTGGTGAAGTATGGTGTGATTCTGGACGCGCCGTTTTTCGAGCAACTGGAAGCGACCGCCACGGCGGTTCGCGCGCGCGCACCGGCCGCGCTCGCGGGCGTGGTGGCGCGGTGCTGCCGGTTGAAGGCCGACGTGGTGGAGCGCGACGAGTACGAAACCACCGGCCTGCGCGCGGTGCTGAACTACGGCCACACGTTTGCGCACGCCTTCGAGACGCTCAGCGGCTACGGCGCGCTGCTGCACGGCGAAGCCGTGAGTATCGGCATGACGTGTGCGGCCGTTCTCGCCGAGCGCGTGAGCCTGATCGGCTCGGACATTGTTCAGCGGCAAACGAAGTTGCTGCACGCCCTCGGGCTGCCGACCGCGATTCCGACCGCGTGGCCGGTGGACGAACTGCTCGCCGTCATGCGGCGCGACAAGAAAGCCGTGGGCGGCCGGTTGCGGTTCATTCTGCCGACGCGGTTGGGCGAAGTGAAACTGTTCGACGACGTGCCCGAACCGCTCGTGCGTGACGTGCTGGGCACGCGATAGCCAGCGGTGTGCGTTCCGCGCGCGCTCGGTTGCCTTCGCGCAACCGGGGCGTCGTAACGTCGGCGGGCTTGCGCGGGTATAGAACAGTAGCATTCCCGCCGGAACTCTCCCCTTTGACGGACGCCTCGGTCATGGCTCAGCGGCGCATCGGCTTGTGGTTCATCGGCGCGTGCGGCGGCGTCGCCAGCACGACCGCGCTCGGCCTCGCGGCGCTCGCGCGCGGCCTCACGAACACGACCGGCCTCGTGACGGCGCTGCCGCAGTTCGCGGGCCGCGACCTCGACGAACCCGCTTCGTTCGTCCTCGGCGGGCACGACATTCGCCAAGCGAACTTCCTGAGCGCCGCGCGCGAACTGCACCAGCGGTCGAACGTGTTCGACACCAACACGCTGAACCAGTGCGCGAACGAGTTGGAAACGTGGAGCGCGAACATCCGGCCCGGTGTCGTGTACAAGCCGAACGCCGCGATCACCGCGCTCGCCGACCGGCCCGACGTGCGCGCCGCGAGCACGCCGCGCGAAGCCATCACCGCGGTTCAGGCCGACTTGCGCGAATTCCAAGCGTCGAACAGTCTCGATCAGGTTGTGGTGGTGAACGCGGCTTCGACCGAACCGCCGTTCGAGATCACCGACGACCAGCGCACGCTGGAGCGGCTACTTCCCGCGCTCGAACGCAGCGCGCCCGCGGCGCTGCCGACGAGCAGCATCTACGCGTTCGCGGCGCTCGACGCCGGGTTCCCGTATGTGAACATGACGCCGAGCCGCGGCGCGACGCTTCCCGCGTTGGAAGAACTGGCGAAGCGCCGCGCGGTCCCGCACGCCGGGCAAGACCTGAAGACCGGCGAAACGCTCCTCAAGAGCGTGCTCGCGCCGCTGTTCGCGCGCCGCAACCTGAAGGTGCTGAGCTGGGTGGGGCACAACATTCTCGGCAACCGCGACGGCCAAGTGCTGCACGACCCGGAGAACAAAGCGAGCAAGGTGAAGAGCAAAGACGCGCTGCTCGCGGAACTGCTCGGGTACAAGCCGCAGTCG
The DNA here is from genome assembly GCA_022843445.1 of Gemmata sp. Lineage (GTDB taxonomy): Bacteria > Planctomycetota > Planctomycetia > Gemmatales > Gemmataceae > Gemmata. The sequence continues at coordinate 22,182 of JALHNS010000005.1, read as the reverse complement.
CTGGTGAGCATCGAGTATGTGGAATCGCTGGACGACTGGAAGACCGCGTGGGACCACATTCACTTCGAAGGGTTCCTCGGCACGAAGATGACGCTTCAATTCACTTGGCAAGGCTGCGATTCGCTGCTGGCCGCGCCGTTGGTGATCGACCTCGTGCGCCTCGTGGCACGCGCGCAGCGGCGCGGCGAAGCCGGCCCGATGCCGCAACTCGCGTGCTTCTTCAAAAGCCCGGTGGGCGTGACCGAACACGACTTCGGCAAGCAGTTCGGCCTGCTCGAAACGTACCTCGCGTGAGCGCGCCAATGGCGAAGCGCAAGGCGACCGCGCTAGTTCGCGCGCTGCCCGCGGCGTGGTACGGTGTGGGTGCCACACTCTGGCTATTCGCAACTCGCGCCGAAGGTGCCCTGTGTTCGTAGCCCTGCGGTTGCCGGTAGTCGCAATTATTGGCCTCTTGCTACTCGCGCCGGACGCGCCGCGCGCGCCGGTCGCACAGCCCGCACGGTGGGACGACGGCCCCGACCCCATCGAACAATCCGCAACCGACGCGCACGGAGACCCGCTGCCGCCCGGTGCGCTCGCGCGCATCGGCACCGTGCGGTTCCGTGCGCCGGACTTGTTGGAGTCGGTTTCGCTGAGTGCCGACGGTTCGCGGTTCGTGGGCTTGTGCGAGACCGCGAAGGAAATTCATGTGTGGAACCTCGCCACCGGGTTCCGCGAGAAGGCCATTGAGGTGCCGAAGTACCTTGTGCCCGTCCAACGCGAACGGAATGACTTCGATAGCGAGTTCCCGCGCGATTCGGGTATTCGTCACGAGCAACTCGTCGGGTTGACCGTGACGCCCGACGGCACCCACGCCCGCGCCGTCACGCGGCGCGGCGCGCTCGTCGAGTGCGACCTCGCCACCGGCCTGTGGAGCGCGCCGCTCGCGCGGGCGGTCGGCCCGATTGCGGACGGCAACAGGTCTTCGGCGATGGTCTTTGCGACCGCTTCGCAGGACGCCTCGCTGTTCGCGTTCCTGCCGAAAACGAAACCGTACGCCGTCGAAATTCTGTCGCCCGCGCGGCCGAATCCGCTGCTGATCCTCCGCGATCCGGGCTTCGGGGCGGAGGGCAACGCGCCCGCGTTCTCACCAGACAACCGCTTCGTCGCGATCCCTCTCGAAGGGGGAACGGTGAAAGTGTGGCGAGTCGCCGATGGGAAGGCGGTGGCAACACTTCGTGGGCCGAACGACACGCGCGGCTGGCTGCCAGTGTGGTCGCCGGACGGCTCGCGACTCGCTTGCAGTTTCAACCCGTACGAAAAGCGCTCACTCTTCCACGACGGCACGTTCGTAGTGTGGGAAGCGCCCACGTTTGCCGAACGGTGCCGCGGCGCACACCGCTACGGGTACGCAAAGGCGTTTTCGCCCGACGGCACAAAGCTCCTCGTTGAACTACGGCGGCACACGGCCGAGTACCACCACTACGACGCCACCACCGGCGCGCACCTGCGTGGCACCGCGACCGCGGCCGAACCGTACGCGCGGTTCGCGTACAGCGCCGCCGCGCGGCGCTTTGCGAACATCGGGTCGCGCGACTGCGCGATTCGTGTGTGGGACGCGGACACGCTGGAAGAGGTGCGCCGGTTCGACGCCCCGCGCGGAGCGGTGCGCGCGCTCGCGCTCGCGCCGAACGGGCGCACGCTGCTCGTCGCTTCGAGCGAATCGGCGGTGGGCGTCTGGGACGCGCGCACCGGCTCGCGCCGCGGGCGGCTCGACATCCCCGGCGGCTACCCCGGGTACGACACCGCGCTCGCGTTCCTCCCGGACGGCGCGCGCGCGCTCGCCGGGCAGTGGACCCACAACTCCAACCCCGGCTTCGTGCTGCCGGTCACGGGGTTCGATCTCGCGCGCGGCGCGCCGGCGCTCTACAACTGGAGCCACCTCGGCGGCACGCGTCAACTGGTACCGTCGCGCGGCGGCGACTGCTTCGCGACGCTCGACGGCACGGGAACCGTGCGCGTGTTCGATTCCGCGACCGGGGCGCTGTTGCGCGCGGGGAAGTGCGACCCGCAGGGGCGCATCGCGCGCGCCGAGCGCGAAGAGGTTCTGTGCGTTCACACGGTCCGCGTGGACCGGACCGGTGTGCGCTTCGAGGTGTTCGACGCGCTCGGCGGGCGCGCGCTCGCGTCGTGGCCGGCGCACGAGGGACGGCTGTGCGCGGTGTCCGGGAACGGGCGCGTCGCGGTCGGCACGGAGCGCGCGGGCGGGCGCGAGTGGTTCGTGCCGCGGTGGACGTTCACCGGGGCGCGACTGAGCGACATCCCGGCCACTTACAACTGGCACACGGTGGCGCTTTCGCACGACGGCACGCGGTTGGCGTTCTCCGCACCCGACCCCAAACGCCCGCGCGCGGAACTCGTAGAACTGTTCGATACCGAGACGGGCGCGCACGTCGCCACCTTCACGGGCCACGGCGCGGAAGTGACGGCGCTCGCGTTCTCCCCGTGTGGCACCAAACTCGCGTCCGGCAGTTTCGATTCCACTGTACTTGTCTGGGCCGTCCCACCCCCGCGCTGAAGTTCCAACCCACCGAACCGCCATGCAACTGGCTTTCTCCACCAACGCCTACCTGAATCACTCCTTCGCCGACACCTGCGAGCGCCTCGCGGGCATCGGCTACCGCGGCGTCGAGATCATGGCCGACGTGCCGCACGCGTGGCCCGCGTACCTGCTGCCCGAGCACAAGCGCGCGATCCGCGCCGCACTCGACGCGCACAAGCTCAGCATCTCGAACGTGAACGCGTTCATGATGCACGCGGTGAACGACCACCGGCAGAAGTACTGGCACCCGTCGTGGATCGAACCGGACCGCAACTACCGGCAGGTGCGCATCGACCACACCAAGCGCGCGCTCACGCTGGCGAAGGAACTCGGCGCGCCGTGCATCACCACCGAACCCGGCGGGCCGCTCGAAGGCCGGCCGTGGGGCGAAATGCTGAACCTGTTCGTGGAGATGCTGAAGCCCGTCGTGGAGCACGCGGAGAAGGAGCAAGTGCTGCTGTTGGTCGAACCCGAACCGGACCTGCTGATTGAGACCGCGGACCAGTACCTCGAATTCGCCTCGAAGATTTCGTCGCCGTACTTGGGCCTGAACTTCGACATCGGCCACTCGTACTGCGTGAAGGACGACCCCGCGGACACCGTGCGCCGGTTGGCGAAACTGATCCGCCACGTTCACCTCGAAGACATCGCCGCGACCCGCGTTCACCACCACCTGATTCCCGGCGAGGGCGCGATCGACTTCGGCGCGACGCTGACCGCCCTGAAGGAAGTGGGCTACGCGGGATGGGTGACGATCGAACTGTACACCTGCCACGAGAACCCCGACGGCGCGGCCCGCACCGCCCGCGAGCGCGTCACGAAGATCGCCGAAGCCGTTGGAGTGAAGTTTTAGGCGAACGGCCGGCATGAGCCGGCCGGTGTGTACGACTTCGAGTTCACCGGCCGGCTCACGCCGGCCGTTCGCCTTTCAGCAGCGATTGCGCGCTGCTGTCGCGGGTGTCTTCGAGCCACGCCACGTCGCCGCTGTCCGCGAAGCGCTTCACGCCGGCTTGCAGGATCGCCGCGTCCGGGACCACGCTCAACGGGGTGTACCGCGGGTGGTGGCTCTCTTTGTACGGGTCGTTCGACTTCGCGTTGTAGCAGCAGATCATCGCCCACCGCGGGTGGTCGCTCGTGTTCTGGTCGCTGCGGTGCAGCAAGTTCGAGTGGAAGAACAGCGCGTCGCCCGGTTCCATCAGAACGTAGTCGAGCGGGAACTGGGCGGGCCGCTTGAGTAGTTCTTCGACGCGCTCGCGGTCCGCGCCGGCTTGGTCGCCGGTGAGCACGTGGTTGATGCGCCCGCAGAGGTGCGAGTTGCGAATCACTTGCAGGCACCCGTTCTCGCGCGTGCAGCGATCCACCGCGACGAACACGCTCACGAGGTTCGGGGTCAGCACGCCGTTCTGGTACCAGTAGCCGTAATCTTGGTGCCACGCCCACGCGCCGCCGACCTTTGCGTCTTTCAGAATCATCTTCGAGTGGTAGTGGTACACTTCGCCGCCGAGCAGCGCTTCGCAACTGCGCACCATGCGCTCGCACCGGGCGAACATGCCGTAAATGCCGTCGCCGGGGTGGTTCCACAGCGAGAGGCGCACCACACCGCCTTCGCCGTCGGCCCGGCCGAAGCTGCGCTTGTCCAGTTCGTTGTCTTCCTTCGCGCTGCGGCGCAGCAGGTCGATTTCGGCCGCGTCGAAGAACCCGCGGGCGAGATGCGACCCGGTCGCGTGGTACTCGCTGACCGCGGCGTTACTGATCGGTGCGGCCATGAGAGAGGCTCCGCGATTGTGGTTCGATTTCTGGGCGGTTTCCGGTTAGCATACTCGAATTCGCACCCTCCCAACACGCGACACACCACATGCGAACTGCTACGCTCGCGCTCACGCTGCTTCTCGCTTCGCACGCTTCTGCCGCTGATCCGAAGCCGGGCGATAAGCCGGTGCCGGTGAAAGAGGCGGCGTCGAAGATGACCCTTCCCGACGGCTTCAAGGTCACGCTGTTCGCGGGCGAACCGGACATCGTGCAGCCCATCGCGTTCGCGTTCGACGATCGCGGGCGCATGTGGGTGGTGGAGTGCCTCAGCTACCCGAAGTGGAGCCGCGACGGCACCGGCAAAGACCGCGTCGTCATTCTCGAAGACACCGACGGCGACGGCGTTCACGACAAGAAGACCGTGTTCATGGACAACGGTTCCAACCTCTCCGGGATCGAAATCGGATTCGGCGGCGTGTGGCTGTGTTCGTCGCCGAACTTGCTGTTCGTGCCGATCCTCGAAGGCGACAAACCGGGCAAGCCGGAGGTGAAGCTCGACGGCTGGAACATGATCGACACGAAGCACAACATCTTCAACTCGCTCGTGTGGGGGCCGGACGGCGCGCTCTACGGCTGCAACGGCATTCAGGCGAAAGCGTGGGTGGGCGCGCCCGGTACGCCGAAAGAGAAGCGCACTTATCTCGATTGCGGCGTGTGGAAATACCACCCCACGCGCAAAACCTTCGAGGCGGTCGCGCACGGTACCACGAACCCGTTCGGCTTGGACTTCGACGACCACGGCGAGCTGTTCATCACGAACTGCGTGATCGACCACCTGTTCCACTTCGTGCCCGGCGGGCACTACGAGCGCATGTACGGGCAAGACGCGAACCCGCACACCTACGGGCTGATGAAGAGTTGCGTGGACTACAAGCACTGGGCCGGCGGCGACTGGACGAGCAGCCGCAGCACCGGCACCGGCGGCGACCCGAGGCACTCCGACTTCGGCGGCGGGCACGCGCACAGCGGCGCGGCGATCTACCTAGCGGACAATTTCCCGAAGGAGTACCGCAACACGCTCTTCACCGCGAACATCCACGGGAACCGCCTGAATAACGACGGCCTCGAGCGCACGAAGAGCGGGATGAAGGGCGTGCGCCGCCCGGACTTCCTGTTCGCCAACGATTCGTGGTTCCGCGGCATCTGCGTGAAGACCGGCCCCGAAGGCGGCCTCTATGTGAGCGACTGGTGCGACACCGGCGAGTGCCACAACTACGACGTGGCCGACACCAGCAACGGGCGCATCTACCGCGTCGTGTACAAGACCGCGACGCCGTTCAAGGGCGACGTGAGCAAGATGACAGACGCGGAGTTGGTGAAGCTGCAACTACACCCCAACGACTTCTTCGTGCGCCGCGCCCGCCGCGTGTTGCAAGAGCGCGCGGTGGCAGGGAAGTTGGAGAAGGGTACACCGGAAGCGCTGCGGAAGATTCTGAGCGATGAGAAGGACGTGCCGAAGCGCCTGCGCGCGTTGTGGGCGCTCACCGCGCTAGGCTCACTCAGTGATTCGGACGTGCAACTACTCGGAAAGCACCCCGACGCATCGGTACGCGCGAACGTGATCCGCCTCGCGCTGAGCGCTGAGGCACCGAGCAAACTCGTGCGCGAAGTCGTGTCGTTGCTCGCAAAAGATGAATCCGCGCACGTGCGCCGCACGCTCGCCGGGCAAACGCATCGGCTGGACGGGTACTACCTCGCCGCCGTATGCGACCTTCTGCCGAAAGCCCCGGCCGATCCCGATACCGCGCTGATGGTGTGGTACGCGATCGAACCGCAGGTCACGGTGGCCGATCTGGGTAAGTTGGCGGCGACACCGAACCCTAAGCTCGCGGAGTTAGCCGTTCGCAAGTTGCTCTCGAAGAGCGCCGACCGGCAGCAGACGCTCGCGGAGTGCGTCGCGGTGCTGAGAAAGCTCGACTCCGAGATCGCGCGCACGACGATCTTGCGCGGGATGCGCGACAGCCTTCAAGGTACGAAGGGGCTGAAAGCGCCGGACGGTTGGCTCGCAGTGTACGGCGCGCTCACCTCGTATGAAACTTCGGGCGTCCTTGCCGAAGAAATCTCCGTCATCCTAGGTCATGTGGGCTTTATCAACTCGCTCAAGGCACGAGTGAGCGACGCTTCTGCATTGCTCACAGCGCGTCAAACTGCGGTTCGGCTGCTAGCGCAGTACAAGGTGCCGGATGTCGCGCCCTCGATCCAAGCACTGCTGACCGACCCAGAGCTGCGCGGGACCGCGATTCGCGCGCTCGCGGGCTACCCGGACGCGAACACGCCCGCGGCCATCCTGAAGGCGTACCCGAAGTTCACCGCCGATGAGAAGGCCGACGCCGTGCAGACGCTCGCCGCCCGCACCGCGTTCGCCAAAGCGCTGCTGGACGCGGTCGAAGCCGGCACCGTTCCGCGAACCGACGTACCGGTCACGGTCGCGCGGCAAATCATTGCGCTCAACGACAAAGCCACTACCGCGCGGCTCGAGAAGGTTTGGGGCAAGATTACGCCGGTTGCGAAAGAGCGCGCGGCGCTCATGAAGAAGTGGAAGGACGCGCTCACCGAAGACGCGCTCAAGAAGGCCGACCTTGCGAACGGCCGCGCGGTGTTTACCAAGAGCTGCGCGAGCTGTCACAAGATGTTCGGCGAAGGCCAAGCCGTCGGGCCGGAACTCACCGGCTCGCAGCGGGCGAACCTCGACTATGTGCTTGAGAACGTGATCGACCCGAGCGCCGTGGTTCCGCGCGAATACAAGTTGGTGAACTTCACCACCACCGACGACCGCGTGATTTCGGGCATCATCGTGAACGAAACGAAGGACGCGGTGACGGTCCGCACTACGAACGAACAACTCGTGCTGCCGGTGGCCGACATCGCGGCCCGCAAGCCGACGAACCTGTCGATAATGCCCGAAGGCTTGTTCGACGCGATGAAACCGGACGAGGTGCGCGACTTAGTCGCGTACCTCCGCGCGAAGGAACAAGTACCCAAACCCAAACAGTAAAAACGCGAAGAGGTTGATCCGCAGATTACGCAGATAAACGCAGATTTGAAAACAGGAGACAGCACTCACACCGGCTCTTCTAATCTGCGTTTATCTGCGTAATCTGCGGATCAACACTCTTCGCCTTTCGGTGCCACGATGCTCACTCGCACACTATGCGCCGTCGCGCTCGCGCTCGCCTTCGCGCCACTTCTCCCGGCGGAACGGCCCACACCGCAAGCGGGCAAGGCCGGGCGCTCGGTCACGGTCGCCACCAACGGCATGGTCGCCACCAGTCACCCGCTCGCGGCGCAGATCGGGGTTGATGTGCTGAAGAGCGGCGGGAACGCGGTCGATGCCGCGCTCGCCACGAGCGCCGCGATGGGCCTCATGGAGCCGACGAGTTGCGGGATCGGCGGCGACCTCTTCGCCATCGTGTGGGACGCCAAAACCCAGAAGCTGTACGGCCTGAACGCCAGCGGGCGCGCGCCGGGGAAGGCGACGCTCGCGTACTTCGCAGAGAAGGGGCTGAAGGACATCCCGCTCACCGGGCCGCTGAGTTGGTCCGTGCCCGGGTGCGTGGACGGGTGGGACCAGCTAAGGCAGAAATTCGGCACGAAAAGTTTCAAGCAACTGCTCGCGCCGGTGATCGAGTACGCGGAGAAGGGCGTGCCGGTGCCGGAGGTGATCGCGGGGTATTGGAAGTCGGCCGAGAAGTACAAAGACGCCGGTATGCGCGACACGTTCTTGATCGCGGACGGCGAGAAGCGGCGCGCCCCGCGAGCCGGCGAGGTGTTCAAGAATCCGGCGCTCGCGAACTCGTACAAACTCATCGCGAATAACGGCCGCGACGCCTACTACAAGGGCGAGATCGCCGAGAAGATCGTTGCGCTCTCCGATAAAGTCGGCGGGCTGTTCGCGCTGAAGGATTTCGCAGACCACAAGTCCGAGTGGATCGAGCCGGTGCGCGCGAGCTATCGCGGGTACGACGTGTGGGAACTGCCACCGCCGGGGCAGGGCATCGCGGCGCTGCAAATGCTCAACACGCTCGAACCGCACGACATCAAGAAGTTGGGGCCGGACTCCGCGGACTACTGGCACCTGCTCATCGAAGCGAAGAAGCTCGCGTTCGCCGATCGCGCGAAATACTACGCCGACCCGGCGTTCGCCAAAGTGCCGGTCGCGGACCTCATTGCCAAAGAGTACGCGTCGAAGCGGGCGAAACTAATCGACGCGCAGAAGGCGCTCACCGACGTGCCCGCGGGCGACCCGAAACTGAGCACCTCGGAAACGATCTACCTCACGGTGGTGGACAAAGACCGCAACTGCGTGTCGCTGATTCAGAGCAACTACGCCGGGTTCGGCAGCGGGCTGAGCGCGCCGGGCACCGGGTTCGGCATCCAGAACCGCGGGTGCCTCTTCGCGCTCGACGCGAACCACGCGAACAAGCTCGAACCCGGCAAGCGTCCGTTCCACACCATCATTCCCGCGATGGTGACGAAGGACGGCAAGCCGTGGCTCACGTTCGGGGTGATGGGCGGCGACATGCAACCGCAAGGGCACGTTCAGGTGCTCGTGAACCTGATCGACTTCGGGATGAACGTGCAAGCGGCGGGCGAGTCGCCGCGCGTGGAGCACGTCGGCAGCGCGACGCCGCGCGGCGAACCGGAGAAGCCGAAGGGCGGCACCGTGAAGGCCGAGTACGGCATCCCGGACGCGGTGGTGAAGGAACTGGAGCGCCGCGGGCACGTGGTGGAACGCGTGCGCACGAACAGCGGCGGCTATCAGGGCATCCTGATCGACCCGAAAACCGGCGTGCTGCACGGCGGCAGCGAATCGCGCAAAGACGGCGCGGCCGTGGGGTACTGAGCCTCACATCAGCAACAGGAATCGGAACCGCGCGCCCGCGGCGACGGCCTCTTCGAGCAGCGCGGCGGTTTCGCGCAGTTCGTCCATCAGGTCGTTGGGCCAGTGCGCGCGCGTTTCGTCCGGGCGGAACCCGAGCGCGCCGAAGTTACTCTCCAAGTGCGTGACGATCGCACGCACCGCTTCGAGCGCCGGCCGCGGGTCGAACCACCGCTCCTGTAGCGCTTCGGCCGGTACATCGACGCCGGCTTCCGCGAACTCGTCGGCGAATTCTGCGGCCAGCGCGCTGCCGTCTTGGAACGCGCTCAACTTGGCGACCTTCAACCGCGCGGAGAGCGCGTCGAGGTGCGGTAGCAGCCGCAGCGTGATCGAGTGATCGTCAGACGCGCGCCCGCCGCGCACGGACACCACGAGCGTATCGCCCATCGCGTTCACCTTTCTTCGAGACGGTACGCCCTCGCCGCGGTAGCGCCCAACACCGCGGCGCGGGCCTTCGCGCCGTGCGCGTCCGCGTACTTCGAGGCGAGCGCGAAGACGGTTTCGTATTTCGCGTACAGGTCGCTCACCGGCCAGTTGCTGCCGAACAGTAGGCGCTCCGGCCCGAACGCCTTCCACACCGCGTCCGCGACGGGCTTGTAGAACGCCGCGTCGGTCGGCGCGCCGTCGCGCTTGCGCGTGCCGTCCACGAGCGCGGAGAACTTGCAGAACACATTCGCGCCGGCGGCGGCCCAGGTTTTGAGCGCTTTCAGCCACTCCGCGGGCGGTTCCTTGCCGTCGATCAGCGGGTTGCCCATGTGGTTCACAACTACGTGCAGTTTCGGCACCTTCTCGGCCACGCGCGCCGCGACGACGAACGTATCCGCGCCGCCGTTCAGGTCGAGTGTCAGCCCGGTGTCGCTGAGCGCCTTGATGCGGTCGAGTTGCTTCACGTCGTCGAGTGCCGCTTTCGCTTCGCTCGCGTTCGCGCGAATGCCGCGGAACAGCGTGTTCTTGGCGAACCGCTTCAGGTGCGCGCCGAACTCCGCATCAGAAAAGAGCAACCGGCCGACGACACCGACGATGATCGGGTTGTCTTTCGCCACGTTCAGCAGCCACTGGTTGTCTTCCACCCACGGGCTGGCTTCCACGACCACGGTGCCGGTGACGCCGTGCGGTTTGGTGAACTTCTCGAACTCCGCGGGCAGCACGGGCCGGTACAGCACCTTGTCGCCCTTGCCCGGCCACGGCACGCCCTCCTTGCGCGTCGGGTCGTAGAAGTGCGTGTGCGAATCGATGATCGGCAGTTTCTTCTCGTCGGCGCGCACCGGCGCGACGGCGAGCGCGGCACCGGTGGCGAGCAGTTCGCGGCGCGTGAGCATGGGAAGACTCCGTTAGCGGCGCAGGCGCGCGCCGTAGCGCTCCGTGAATTCGTCCAGCACGCCGGTGAGGTGCGCGTCCAATCGATCGAGAGTGGCGTCGGCGATGTGGTTCGGGACGCCGCCGTAGTACGCTTCGGCCACCGCGCCCACGATGCACGCCATCGTGTCCGCGTCGCCGCCGAGAGAGATCGCGTTGCGCACCGCGTCTTCGTAATCGGTCGATTCGAGGAACGCGATCAGCGACTGCGGCACCGACCCCTGACACGACACATCGAAGCTGTACCGCGGCCGAATGTCGTCCAGCGGTTCGCTCAGATTGTAGCCGTACGCGCTCTCGATGTGCGCGCGAATGTCGGCCTTGCTGCTCCCGGTGCGCGCGAGGAACACCGCTGCGGCGGTCGCCTGTGCGCCCTTCACGCCTTCGGGGTGGTTGTGCGTCACTTCCGCACTGCGTGCCGCTTCCGCGACCACCTCTTCGAGCGTGTCGAAGATGGTGCCGACGGCACTGACGCGCATCGCGGAGCCGTTGCCCCACGAGTTGTACGGTTCGCGCTTCTCGTGCCCAGCCCAGCGGATGAACGTGCCGCCGTAGCCGGCGAGCGGGTAGTCGCGCACGCACGCGTGGAACAGATCGACGTAGTCGCCCCCGCGCAGCAGCTTTTCGGCCACCGCGACCGTGAGTACGGTGTCGTCTGTGAAGCGGCTGTCTTCGACGAACAGCGGGAACGCCTTGGTCTTCGTGCCGCTGCCTTCGTGAACCGAACCGATCACGTCGCCGGCGATGGCCCCGAGCATGGCGAACCCTCCGATTGGCTACAGCCACGCTATCGCGTGCCGCTTTCGAGCACAACGGGTCGGCGCTCGCGGTGCGATTCGTAGATCGCGCTGAACAACTCCACCACCGCCCGCCCGGATTCGCCGGTCACGAGTGGTGCGCGGTTTTCGCGGATCGCCCGAACGAAGTCCGCGATTTGCCGCGCGTGGTAGTGCGTCGTGCCGTTCACGCGGGCGAACGCGGCGCGGTCTTCGGCTTGGAAGGCGGCGAGTTGGTCCGCTTCGCCGGGCACCGTCCACAGGTCTGTCAGCGGCGGCTCCGCGATCTGCGACACGCCCGCGATGAACGTCGCGCCGCGGTCGGTCTCGACGCCCACGCTCGCCCCGGTCGCGCCGTGAATGTGGACCTTCGTGTAGATGCCCGGCTTCTGCGAGAGGCTCGTGATGATGCTCCCCACGCCGCCGGTGCGGAACCGGATCGACGCGACGGCGGTGTCGTCCACTTCCACGGTCGGGTGGTTCAGGTTCGCCCAGTAGCCGCTCACTTCCGCCGCCGGCCCCATCAGCCACAGCAGAATGTCCAACTGGTGCGGCGACTGGTTCACCAGCACCCCGCCGCCCTCGGTGTCCCACTTCCCGCGCCACGGGTCGGATGTGTAATACGCGGCGTCGCGCCAACTGTACTGAATGAACACCCCCAGCGCCGGCGCGCCGATCTTCCCTTCGTCAATGGCGCGCTTCATGCGTTGCACCGGTTCGTAGAACCGGCGCTGGCTAATCACACCGAGCGTAACACCGCTCTTGCGGGCCGCGGCGAGCATTGCGTCGGCGTCCGCGAGGGTCGCAGCGAGCGGTTTCTCCACGAGCACGTGAACGCCGGCTTCCGCCGCGCGCACGGCTGCCTCCGCGTGCAGCGGGTGCGGCGTGCCGATGATTATCGCTTCCGGCGAAGCGTCGCGCAGCATCACTCCAAGATCAGTGAACGGCCTTACGCGGTGCTTGGTGGCGAACGCGGCGGCGCGGTCGGCGCTGATGTCGCACGCCGCGACGAACTCCGCTTCCGGCACCGCGGCGAGCGCCTCGGCGTGAATGCCCGCGACCTTCCCGCACCCCACGACCGCAACGCGAAGAGGTTTCATGCTGGCATTGAATGGAAATGCCGAACCGCCGGCGTAAGCCGGTGGGCTCTTCTGAGCGCACCCACCGGCTTACGCCGGCGGTTCGCCGCGCGCCGGGAAGTGCTGCGCCAGTTTGCGGCGGAGGAACGTGAGCGATTCGGCCATTTCGTCGAAGCCGTTCATGCCGTCTTCGATGCTCACCCACCCGCGATAGTTGTGCTGCGCGAGGATGCCGAAGATCGCGTCGAAGTCGTTCAGCCCTTTGCCGGTCACGCCGTGGCGCAGTTTGTCGAAGTAACCGATGCTCCCGTCCGCGGCGCGAAGGTCGTCGAGCGTCGCGCCGTCTACCAAGTAGCGGTCGCTCGCGTGCATACTTACGACGCGCGGCGCGACCGCGCGAAGCAACTCGATGGGGTCGTCGCCCGCGACGGTCGCGTTCGAGGGGTCGTATTGCACGCCGAAGTGCGTGCGCTCCGGGATCGCGTTCAGCAGTTCGAGGAACACGTCGGCTTTCTGCGCGAACTCCGGGTACTGCCAGAACCCGTCCTTATAGTGGTTCTCCAAGCCCAGAATCACGTCGCACTCGCGCGCGACCGGGAGCACGGCTTCGATGCACTCCACGCACCACGCGATACCCTGTGCGCGCGGCACGTTCGGGTAGCGCTGCCCGCTGAGCACGCGGCACACGGTGCCCGGCCCGCCGAGGCGGCGCGTCGCGCGCACCATCTGGATTTCCTTCTCGACGGCGCGCTTGCGGGCGTCGGCGTCCGGGTTGGTGAAGTCCGGGGAGCAGCACAGCATCGGCATCGCGCGCCCGGTGGCGCGGATCGCGTCGGACACCGAATCGAGGTAGCCCGGTTCGAGCGAGGTGAAGAACCCTTCGTACATTTCGAGGCCGTCGCAATCGAGGCCGCGCGACTCTTCGATCCAGTCGAACACGGTCATGGTGCGCCCGCCCGCGATGCGGTCGAGATAACACTTCGGGAACGCGGAGACGCGCGGCGGCATGGTGGTCCTCACGAGCGGCTGAACGCGGGGCGGGCGTCGGCGGCCGCTTCGGTGCCGGGTTCGAGCGGTTCGCCGATGAGCGTCGGCACCGGCGGGGCGTCGGGGTTCCGCACGCGCGCCACGAACGTGCCGACGCGGTGCAACCCCTCGCGCAACCGGCCGTCGTCGCCCGCGAAACTGATTCGGACGCAGTTCGTTCCACTCGGCCCGAACGCACAGCCCGCGCCCACGAACACGCTCTCTTCGCGCATCAGGCGCTCCGCGAACGCGCGCCCGTCGAGGCCGAGTTCGCCGACCGGCACCCACGCGAAGTAACCGGCTGGTGCGCTCGCGCTCAGGCCCATCCCGCTCAGGCGGTCCAGCGTGTAGCGGCGCTTCGCGCGCGTGCGCGACTCGCGCTCTCGGAGTGGTTCCGCCATGAGGCGCGCCGCGGCCTGCTGCAAGATCGGCGACACTTGCGGCGCGTTCAAGTTCGCACACAGTTGGCACGCGCGAACCAGCGCCTTCGGCCCGCTCAGCCAACCGACGCGCAGCCCGGGTTGCCCGAACTCCTGCGACACCGAACCCGCGACGAGGCCCGGCAGCGCCTTCGGGCGCGGGCCTTCGCGGAAGGCGCCGAACGATTCGTCTTGGTACACGATGACGCCGAACCGCTGCGCGATCCACGCGAGGTGCTCGCGGTCTTCGTCCGAAATTGTGCCGCCGGTCGGGTTCGCCGGGTCCGCGAGCAGCAGCACCTTCGCGCCGCGCATCGCGCGCTCAAGATCGGCCGCGGCATACCGCGTGCGGCCGTCTTCGGTGGCAGTCGGCACCCACCGCACCACCGCGCGGCGCGACTTCGCCCCGAGCGCGAACAGCGGCGAACACGGGTCGAACAGCACGACGCGATCGCCGGGGTTCACGAACGCGTCGAGCGCCGCGGCCAGCGCCCCGGTCGCACCGTGCGTGACGAGCAGGTCTTCACCGGTCGCGCGCGAACCGAGCGCGGCGCGCAGCTCCGGCAGCACCACCGGTACGCGGCCCGGCGCGCACAGCCCGTCCGTTCGGCCCACGCTGATCGCCCCGCGACTCGGCGGCGCGTCCGGCGTCGGTTGGTTCAGGTCGATGGCGTCTTGCGGCGGCGCGTGCGGCACGAGCGCCGCGTCGAGCAGTTCTTCGTGCGGTGCCGCCAGCACGCGATCCGAGTAGAAACGGAGCGCCGCCGTATCGTTGTCGGTGAGCGCTCGCGCGCGCCACGAGAACCCCGCGAACCGGGTGCGAATGAGAAGTTTCGTGAGCCAAAGCGGGAGTGCCACGCTTTCGCCTCCGTGCGTGTGGGTGTGGGATTGTCGCAAACTGCGCGGGGGGATGTAAAGCCCGGTCGCGGGCGAATCCTTCGCGGGCTTCCCCCCTCTAAAATGTGATTCCGGCACCCCGTACGGAGACACCCAATGGACCTGAACCGCTTCACCGATAAGGCCCGCGAAGCGCTCGCGAGCGCGCAGAAAATCGCGGCCCGATTCAACCACCAGCAGATTGATGTCGAACACGCGCTGCTCGCGCTGCTCGATCAAGAGAAGGGACTCGCGCCCGCGGTGTTGCAGAAGGCGAGCGTGCCGGTCGATGCACTCTCGGTGAAGCTGCATCGCGAGTTGGAGAAGTTGCCGAGCGTGACCGGTGACGTGGAGGCCCGACTCGCGCAGCGGCTCGTGAAGGTCATCGACGCCGCCGAGAGCGAAGCGAAGAAACTGAACGACGAGTACGTTTCGGTCGAGCACCTGCTGCTCGCGTGCGTCGGCGATTCCGGCCCCGCGGGGAAGGCGCTCAAAGAGTTCGGCCTCACCCGCGAGCGGCTTCTCAGCGCGCTGAAGGACGTGCGCGGGAACCAGCGCGTCACCACGCAGAACCCGGAAGAAACCTACCAGTCGCTCGAAAAGTACGGCCGCGACCTCACGCAGTTCGCGCGCAACGGCAAGCTCGACCCGGTCATCGGGCGCGACGAAGAGATTCGGCGCGTCATGCAAGTGCTCTCGCGCCGCACGAAGAACAACCCGGTGCTCATCGGCGAACCGGGCGTCGGCAAGACTGCGGTGGTTGAAGGCTTGGCGCAGCGCATCGTGCGCGGCGACGTGCCCGAAGGGCTGAAGGACAAGACCATCGTCGCGCTCGATATGGGCGCGCTCATCGCGGGCGCGAAGTACCGCGGCGAGTTCGAGGAGCGCCTCAAAGCGGTGCTGAAGGAAGTCGCGGATTCGGACGGCCGCGTGATTCTGTTCATCGACGAAATGCACACCATCGTCGGCGCGGGCAAGGCCGAAGGCGCGATGGACGCGGGCAACCTGCTGAAGCCGATGCTCGCTCGCGGCGAGCTGCACTGCATCGGCGCGACCACGCTGGACGAGTACCGGCAGCACGTGGAGAAGGACGCGGCGCTCGAGCGCCGCTTCCAACCGGTGTTCGTGGATCAGCCGTCGGTCGAAGACACGATCAGCATTCTCCGCGGGCTGAAGGAGCGGTACGAAGTTCACCACGGCGTGCGCATCAAAGACGCCGCGCTCGTGTCGGCCGCGGTGCTCTCAAATCGGTACATCTCGGACCGATTTCTACCGGACAAGGCCATCGACCTCGTGGACGAGAGCGCGGCGAAGCTGCGCACCGAGATCGACAGCATGCCGACCGAGTTGGACGAGATCAGCCGGCGCGTGATGCAGTTGGAGATCGAGCGCGAGGCGCTGAAGAAGGAGACCGACCGCGCCTCGAAGGACCGGCTCGAAAAGCTGGAGGGCGAACTCGGCAATCTGAAGGCCGACGCGGACGCGATGCGCGCCCGGTGGCAGTCCGAGAAGCAAGCCGTTCAGCACGTGCAGCAGTTCCGCGAGCAGATCGAACAGGTGAAGGTGGAGATCGAGAAGGCCGAGCGCGCCTACGACCTGAACCGGGCCGCGGAGCTGAAGTACGGGAAGCTTCCGGCGCTCGAGAAGCAACTGGCGTCGGCGGAAACAACGTCGTCGCGCGACGGCGCGAACAAGCTCATCAAGGAAGAGGTGGGCGAAGAAGAAATCGCCGCGGTGGTGAGCCGGTGGACCGGCGTGCCGGTCACGAAGTTGCTCGAAGGCGAGAAGCACAAACTGCTGCACCTCGACGACGAGCTGCACGAGCGCGTGATCGGGCAGAACGAGGCTGTGACCGCCGTCGCGGAGGCGGTCGTTCGCGCACGCAGCGGCCTCAAAGACCCGAACCGGCCCATCGGTTCGTTCATCTTCCTCGGTCCGACGGGCGTCGGCAAAACCGAGTTGGCTCGCGCGCTCGCGGAGTTCCTGTTCGACGACGAGCGGGCGATGATCCGCATCGACATGAGCGAGTATCAGGAGAAGCACACGGTGTCGCGGCTCGTGGGCGCGCCGCCGGGCTACGTCGGCTACGAGGAGGGCGGACAACTCACGGAGGCGGTGCGCCGCCGGCCGTACAGCGTGGTGCTGTTCGACGAGATCGAGAAGGCGCACCCGGACGTGTTCAACACGCTGCTCCAAGTGCTGGACGACGGCCGGCTCACCGACGGTCAGGGCCGCACGGTCGATTTCAAGAACACGATCGTGATTATGACCTCGAACATCGGGAGCCAGCGCATCTTGCAGTTCAAGGGCTCGCACATCGGCGAGGTCTACGACCGGATGAAGGACGCGGTGCTGGACGAACTGCGCAAGAACTTCCGCCCGGAGTTCCTGAACCGCGTGGACGACATCGTGGTGTTCCACTCGCTCACCGAGGCGGACCTGACGAAGATCGTGGACATCCAACTGGGGAACCTGCGGAAGCGGCTCGCGGACCGCAAGATCGCGCTGACGCTGACGCAAGCGGCGAAGGAGTTCGTGGTGCGCACCGGATACGACCCGGCGTACGGGGCGCGCCCGCTGAAGCGCGCGATCCAGAAGGAGATCGAAACCCCGCTGGCGCGCCTCATGCTGAAGGGCGACGTGCCGGACGGCAGTTCGGTGACGGCCGACTACGACGCCGCGCGCGACGCCCTCGCCTTCGCCGCGACCCCGGCGGTGTGAGCTCGCTTCCGCGCCGGGCCGCGCGCTGGTACAATGCGCGCGACCCGACGCGGAGGCGAACATGACCGACGTGCAACTGCTCCTCGAAACCGTGAAGTCGCTCCCAGACGGCGCGAGTTGGGGCGACATTACCGACGCGCTCCTCGCACTCGCACACAGACGGGGCGCGACGCCCAAGGCGCTAGCCGAACTCTATCGCTCGCGGCTTACGTTGGAGCAACTCGCCGAATACCTGAACCCACAACTCGACCATTCCCTTTCGGACGTGATCGCGGAACTCGAAGCGCGCCACGTGCCGGGTGGGGAATGAACCTGCCTCCGTTCGCCCTCAGCATCTCGGACGCCACGCGGGAATTGCTCGTCCACCTTCACGACCGTGCCGCCGCGCACGGTTTGCGGGCCGAATTTCTGACGGCACTGCGGACCATCGAGCGCCGCCTGCAAACCGCTCCGAGCGACTTTGGCGAAGAAGTCTTCGACCTGCCGGCGCTCGAACTCACAATCAAGGTGGGTGTCGTGTTGCCGCTCGCTGTGGACTTCGGCATCTACCTCGAACGGCGACTCGTGGTGATTCGCACGTTCCGTTTCGTTGCGCCCGCACGGTGAACCGCGCCGCCTATAATTCCCTCTTGCCCTGCGGGTCGCGGGGCCGGAGGTTTCGCATGTCTGGTGTCGCGCGCACGTGGGCCAACTTGTCGCCGGCCGAACTCACCGAACACGCGGTGCGCCGCGGCGAGGCGCTGCTCACCGACCTCGGCGCGGTCGCGGCGCTCACCGGCAAGCGCACCGGGCGCTCGCCCAAAGACAAGTTCACCGTGCAAGAACCGCTCGTCAGCGATCACATCGATTGG
Organism: Gemmata sp.; assembly: GCA_022843445.1. Classification (GTDB taxonomy): domain Bacteria; phylum Planctomycetota; class Planctomycetia; order Gemmatales; family Gemmataceae; genus Gemmata. The sequence goes on along the minus strand of JALHNS010000005.1, from coordinate 3,809 downwards.
ACCGCCAACCAGCCGATGACGCCGGAAGCGTTCGTGCGATTGCGCGACCTCGTGCGCGCCTACTTGCAGAACCGCGAACTGTACTCGTTCGACGGCTACGTCGGCGCGGACCCGCGACACCGGCAAGCCGTGCGCGTCGTCACGGAGAAGGCGTGGCACTCGCTGTTCGCCCGGTGCCTGTTCCTGCGCCCGAGCGCCGAGCAACTCACGTCGTTCGCCCCGGATTGGACGATTCTCCACGCCGCCGACTTTCAGGCGAACCCCGCGACCGACGGCACCAAGAGCGAAGCGTGCGTCGCCATTTGCTACGAGCAGAAGCTGGTGATCGCGTGCGGCACGCACTACGCGGGCGAAATCAAAAAGGCCGCGTTCACCGTCATGAACTACCTGCTGCCGCAAGCGGGTGTGCTCTCGATGCACTGCTCAGCGAACCTCGGACCGCAACAAGACGTCGCGCTCTTCTTCGGGCTGTCCGGCACCGGCAAAACGACGCTCAGCGCCGACCCGGAGCGCCGACTGATCGGCGACGACGAACACGGCTGGAGCGATTCGGGCGTCTTCAACATTGAAGGCGGATGCTACGCGAAGACGATCAAGCTCTCGCCCGCGGGCGAGCCGCAAATCTGGAACGCGCTGCGGTTCGGGTGCGTGCTCGAAAACGTGCCGGTCGATCCGGCGTCGCGCAAACCGGACTTCGACAGCAAGCAGTACACGGAGAACACGCGGGCCGCGTACCCGGTCGATTTCATTCCGGGGTGCGAACTGAGCGGCGTCGGCGGGCACCCGAAGAACGTGTTCTTCTTAACGTGCGACGCCTTTGGCGTGCTGCCGCCGCTGTCGCGCCTCACGCCGGCGCAAGCGATGGAGCACTTTCTCTGCGGCTACACCGCGAAGGTGCCGGGCACCGAAGTGGGCGTGACCGACCCGGTGCCGGAGTTCAGCACCTGCTTCGCCAAGCCGTTCTTGCCGCTGCCGCCGAAGCGCTACGCGGCGCTGCTGAAAGAGAAACTCGAACGGCACAACGTTCCGGTGTGGCTGGTGAACACCGGTTGGACCGGCGGGCCGTTCGGTGTGGGTAAGCGGATGAGCCTCGCGCACACGCGCGCGCTCTTGCGCGCGGCACTGACGGGCGAACTGGCGCAGGTGCCGTTCGCGCCGGACCCGGTGTTCGGGCTGGCGGTGCCGGCGAGTTGCCCCGGAGTGCCGGACGGCGTGCTGCGCCCGCGCGACGCGTGGACCGACAAAGCCGCCTACGACGCCCGCGCGAAGGAACTGGCCGAGCGGTTCACCGCGGAGTTCAAGAAGTACCTGTGACGCGGGCGCCGCGCGTGGTAAGGTAATGATACTTCGCGGGGGTGTGCATGAGTTCCGGCGGGTTTCAGGAAACGACGCCGCCGGTCGTGCGGTGCCTGCTGGTGTGCGACCACATTCGCTACGACTCGAACGCGCCGAACGCGGCGTACACGCTCGAGAACGTGCTCGCGGAACTGATCCCGGCGGAAGGGAGTGCGTTTCCCCTCGAACTGCCCGAAGCGTGGTTGTTCTTTCAAGCTCAGGGGGACGCGGGCACATACGATCTGATGCTCGACCTCGTTCGACTGGACGACGAAGGCGAAGACGCAGATGAGGCGACGACATGGGGGCCGATGACGCTCTTGATTTCCGAGGGGGCGTGGATCGAAAGTCGCGGGTGGGCGCTGGCGCACTTGCCGCCGGACGCGCCCGGAGAGTACGAGTTGAGGTTGTGGTGCGGGCGCGACCTGCTCGCGCGCACGTCGTTCCTTGTTCGGGAGGCGTAACGTGAGCGACAAACCCAAACGCGGGATCGCGGTGCGCGCCCCGGAGCGGTTCGAGGTGCTCGTTTCACCGCCCACCGCGCACCTCGCGCCGGCCCAACAGCGGGCAAAGCGCGGGATCGCGGTTCGCGCCCCGGAGCGGTTCGAGGTGATTCCGCCGCTGCCCACGTTCCAACTGAAATTGCACCTCGCGAGCGCGTTCGGCGATTCGGACTTACTCGAACTGGCGCGGGCGGTCGGTGCGGCACTGACGGTGTTGAGCGACATTGAGATCGCGCTCGGCGGGAGCGGTCTGAAACTCGTCGCGCAGGACGCCAAACACCGCGTGGTGACACTGACGCTCGCGCACGCGCGCGCCGAGGGCGCGAGCGAACGGGCCGCACGGTTGCGTACCCTGTTCCAGAACGCTCTTGCGCCCGCGGGCGCGACGCCTTCGGAACACGAGCGGTTCCTCCAGCTGCGCGAGCACGCGCCGTGCGTCGCGAACTGGGAACTCGTTCTCCCGCGGGCCGCGTGAGCGCTTTCACTTCACGGTTTCCGCGGCTTGTTTGCGGGCCAGCATTTGCAAGCGGCAGCCGAATAGCGTCAGCACGCCGGCCCACACCAAGCCGAACATCAGCGGCGCGTATTCCATCGCCGCCGACATCGCACACGCCAGCGCCAAGAACGCCGCGCCGAACGCGTAGCACCGGCCGGAGAACACGCTTCCCAGCGCGAAGAACGCCAGCCCCGCCAGCACCGCGAACACTTGGTACATCAGCGGCTCCAAGCTGCCGTCTTCGGGCCAACCGTGGCTCATGCGCAGCGCCAGCGAACCGAACAGACACGCGACCGCGTACCCGCACCCCACCGACCACAACTGCCGCTCGGTCGCGGTGCGCGGGAGCACGCGGCCCCGGCGCGCCACCGCCACCAGCGCGCCCATGAGCGCCACGCGCGCCCACTGGATGCCGACACCCCACCACAGCGACAGGTGCTTCAGCGAGATCATCGTGTACAGGCCGTCGGCGATCAGCGTGAGCACGGCGAACCCGAACAGCACGTGGGCGTAGCCGGTGAACTCGATGTCCTTCCCTTCGCGCTCCAGCGCCCCCGCGACGAGGCCGAAGACGCCCGTGCTGCGCGCCGCGACCGCTTCGCCGCTCAGAAAGCGCTGGAGGTCGGCCGCGAGGTCGTGCGCGCTGGCGTACCGGTCGTGCGGGTTCTTCTTCAGGCACTTCAGGCAGACCGCTTCGAGGTCGCGGGGCACCGCGGGGGCCAACTCGCGGACCGCGGGCGGTTCGTCTTCCACCACCTTGGTGAGCAACTTCATCGTGTCGTCCGCGACGAACGGCACGCGGCCCGTGAGGCACTCGTAGAGGATCACGCCCAGCGCGTAGATGTCGGCCGCGGGGCCGACGAACTTGGTGCGCCCGGCGGCCTGTTCGGGGGCCATGTAGTTGGGCGTGCCCATCACCGCGCCGGTGCGCGTCATGTCCTGTCGGCCGCCGCGCTTCGCAAGGCCGAAGTCCGTTACCTTCGGTTCGCCGCACTGGTCCAAGAGCACGTTCGCGGGCTTGATGTCGCGGTGCACGATGCCGTTCTCGTGCGCCGCGCCCACGCCCAGCGCCACCTTCTGCACCAGTTCGGCCGCGGCGCGCGTGTCCAGTTGGCCCTTCGCGCGCAGGAAATCGGCGAGCGAGCCGCCGGGCAGGAACTCCATGCTGAGGAACGGGCGCGCGTCGTACTGACCGTACTCGTACACCTGAATGACGTTCGGGTGCCGCACCGCGGCGACCACTTCGGCCTCGCCGAAGAACCGCGCGAGTTCGGTGGCGTCGGCGTAGGTGCCGCCGGGGAGCATCTTGAGCGCGACCACGCGGTTCAGGCCCTTCTGTTTCGCGCGGTACACGACGCCCATGCCGCCGCGCCCGAGTTCGCCGAGCAGTTCGTAGCCGGGCACGGCCGGCGGGCCCGCCGGCGCGACCGCGGGCGCCTCGCCGCTCAGGCGCGTCAGGTCGTTGGCGTCGGCGG
>JALHNS010000004.1:4378-59574 GCA_022843445.1 Gemmata sp. | reverse complement strand
CGATAGTGCGCTGCGCCGCTAGTCGCGGCGCGCGGGAGGTGTTCCGCATGACTCCGTTCCGATTCGCGGGCGCGGTCGCGCTGTTCGCGCTGTTCGCCGGGTGCTCGCCCGCGCCGAAGGAGCCGCCGCCCGCTCCAACGGACCCCTCCGGCGCGCTCGCGCTGCCCCACGACATCGACGACCAAGTGCGCACCTTCTGCGGGGCCGCGTGCCACGCCTACCCGCCCGCGGAGTCGTTCCCGCGGTCGCACTGGCGCTCCGAAGTGGAGCGCGGGTTCAAGTTCTTCGACAATTCCGGCCTCGGCCTCGCGCCGCCCAAACTCGCGCACGTCGTGAAGTACTACGAGGACCGCGCGCCGGTCGATTACAAGCCCGCGGACATCACCTACGCGACGGCCCCGCTCGGCGTCGCGTTCGAGACGCTGAGCTACGCGCCGCCGCCGGGCGCGGTGAAACCGATGGTGTCGCACGTGAACCCGGTGCGCCTGCCGCCGCCCGGCGTTCGCGACGCCCCCGGGGGGCGCGCGCAGCCGGTCACGCTACTGGCGTGCGACATGGCCGGCGGGCGCGTGCTGGCGCTGCGCCCCGCGGACGCCAAGCCCGCGTGGCGGGAACTGGCGAAGGTGCCCGCGCCGGCCCACGCCGAAGTCGTCGACCTCGACGCGGACGGGATCGCGGACCTGATTGTCGCGGACCTCGGCAGCTTCGGCCCCACCGACCGCAAGTGCGGGAGCGTGGTGTGGCTCCGCGGCAAGCCCGACGGCACGTTCGAGCCGATCACGCTGCTGAAGGACGTGGGCCGCGTCGCGGACGTGCGCGCCGCCGACTTCCGCGGCACCGGCAAGCTCGATCTGGTGGTCGCGGTGTTCGGCCTGCACGCGGTCGGCGAAACGATCCTGTTGGAAAACGAGACGACCGACTGGGCGAAGCCCAAGTTCGTGCCGCGCGTGCTGGACGAGCGGCACGGGCCGATTCACGTCCCGGTCGCGGACCTGAACGGCGACGGCAAGCCGGACTTCGTCGCGCTGATCGCGCAAGAGCACGAGGTCGTGGTCGCGTTCCTCAACGAGGGCGGCGGGAAGTTCGCCAAGCGCACCATCTACCGCGCGCCGCACCCCGGTTGGGGTAGCAGCGGCATCCAACTGGTCGACATGAACGGCGACGGCAAACTGGACGTGCTGTACACGAACGGGGACATCCTCGACGAGCCGTATTTGTGGAAGCCCTACCACGGCGTGCAGTGGCTGGAGAACCGCGGCGACCTGAAGTTCGAGCACCGGCGGATCGCGGACATGTACGGCGTCCACAACGCGGTTGCGGCGCGCGTCACCGGCGGGCCGCTGCCGGACGTGCTCGCGGTGAGCTTCCTGCCGGGCGACAAGTTCGCCGATCGCGCCGCGCGGAACGCGGACGCCGTGGTGCTCTTCAAGCAGACGGCCCCGGGCACGTTCGAGCGGCACGCGCTTGCGAAAGTGACCTGCGACGCGGTGGTGTGCGCCGCGGCCGACCTGTACGGCTCCGGGCGCACGGACCTCGTGATCGGCAACTTCAGCTCGCCGACCACCGACCACCCGGTCACGATCTGGACGCGGAACTGACCCCGCGAAGCGGGTTCAGTTCCGCGGCACCGCCAGCGGCGCGTCTTGCGCGGAGTTGCCCGCGACCGTGAGTTTGCCGTCGCCGATCTCGAGCGTCAGAATCTGCGAGGTGGCGCGCTGCTGCTTCGGGAAGAACTTGAACAGCCCCACCGCGTTGCCGTTGTGCCGGTACCACGTCACCTCCAGTCCGGCGTCGCGGGCCACGTCGCCGAGTTTGTCGAGGATCGATTGCGAGCCGAACGGCACGCGCCCGGCGCGCAGGCCCAGCACCTCTACCGCCATCACGTTCGTTTGGTCCGCGACCAGCCACACGCGCAGTTCCGTCCACACCACGCCGCTCCAGAAGCCCTCGCGGTACTTCGCACCGAGGAACAGCCGGTCGCCCTCGATGTGAACGCGCGGCGAGTGGAACCCCGGCGGCAGCGCGTCCACGAACCGACCGCCGGGGCCGAGGTTTTCGGCGAAGAACGCGTTCAGGTCGTCCGCGGTAAACGCGTCGCCCCACGCCTCGCGCGAGCGGATGTCGTTCTGCAGGTCGGTCACGCGCGTCTGCAACTTGGCCGCGCGCTCGAGCGCGTCGAAGTCCGCGGGGCGCTCGGCGGCGGTGTAGAACGCCGGCGCGCGCTTGGCCGCGGCGAGTACTCCCGCACTCACCAGCGCCGCCGCACTCAGCAGCAGCGCGACCGCGATCAGAAACGGCCGCCACCGGCGCAGGCGCATCTGTTCACCCTCACTGTGAGGGGAGCGGAATAGCGTGTTCGGGAAGCCGGGTCAACGTGAACCGGCCCCGGGGGGCGCGCGGCGAACTTGCGGAAAAGTCGCGCGTTCGTCGCGCCCGCCCCTTCGCGGCGCGCGGTTGTGACGCCCGCACGCGACCGGCGCGGTTGTGCGCCCCGGCGCGCGCCGCGCGGCCCGGTTCGATTCGTGAAGTGTTGGCAAACGGCGCGCCGGGCGGGTACGTTAAAGGGTCGGAGTCCGCACCGCGCGAACGGAGGTTGGGCCGTGCCGCAGTTCACCCGCAGTCGATTGCTGGCGCTCGCCGCACTCGCTTTGCTCACCGGCGCGACCGCACGGGCCGCGCAGCCGCCGAAGGCCGACCCGATCGATTTGGCCCGCGCCCGACAAAAGGTCGCGGACCAAAAGGCCGAAGCGGAAGTGGCCGACGCGCTCGCCGCCGCCGACCGGTTCGCGAAGAGCAACCCCGCGAAGGCCGCACAACTGCTCAAAGCGGCACAATCGAGCATCGACCTCTCCGCCGCGGTCAGCGGCGAGGCGCGCCGCGCGCTCACCGCGACGCTTCAGGCGAAACTCGCCGCGGTCGAGGGCCGCGCGCTGCCCGCACCGGGTCCGGGCGCGAAACTCGACCCCAAAGGGGCCGAGGTGAAAGCGGACCAGATGGCGAAGGTGGAGAAGTACCTCGCCGAACTGAAGGACGTGCGCGAGGGCGTCGCGGCGGTCACCCGCGCGATCGACGCGAACGACACGGCCCGCGCGAACGCGGAGATCGCGCGCCTTCAGCGACAGTACCCGAACAACCCGTCGGTGATCGTGTTGGGTCAAACCGATTCGATGAAGGCGCGGCTCGCGGACGCACTCGCGTTCCAGAAGATGCAAGACGAGCGCATGTTCGCGCTGCAAAAGAACCTCGCAAAGTCGGCGCTGCCGGCGGTAAACGACATCGAGTTCCCCGCGAACTGGAAGGAACTGACGGCGCGGCGGCTGAAGGGCGCGGAACTGACCGCGAAGGAGAAGAAGATCGTCGAATCGCTCGACAAGGTCATCAGCGTGAACTTCGCCGACCGCCCGCTGGAGGAAGCGCTGCAAGACCTGTCCAACACGCTCGACCAACCGCTGCTCATCGACAAGAAGTCGCTCGAAGACTTGGGCTTGGACCTGAAGCGCGGCAGCACGCTCCAAGCGAAGGGGCTGTCGGCGCGCTCGGTGTTGCGCTCGGTGCTCGGCGCGCACGGCCTGACGTTCGTGGTGCGCGACGAGGTGATTCAGATCGTGACGGTGGAAAAGAGCCGCACCCTGATGGCGACGAAGGTGTACTACGTGGGCGACCTGATTCGCGGCACCGGCACGTTCGGCGACTTCCGCTTCGGCCCGGTGGCGAACCTTCAGCAGACGCAGGCGAACGCGCAGGCGCTGATCGACGCGATCAAGAAGGTCGACCCGCTGTCGTGGTCCGGCGACGGCGGCGGCGGCGGCACGGTGTCGTTCGACTACGCGAGCCTGAGCATCGTGGTGCGCAACTCGGCGGAAGTGCACCACGCGCTGGGCCGCAGTTTCGGCCCGGGGCGGTAACGGGTCGTTGGTTTCAAGTGTCGGTCGCTCGGTCCGCGAGCGACCACCCTCGCTCCGTGGACCGGATTGCGGATTGCAATCGCCAATGGCAACTCGCGGAGCGAGTTGCCCACTCTTGCGGAACTGCCATGTCCCGCTTTTTCCCGACGCCCGCGGAGTGCGGGGCGCACACCCTCTTCGGTAACGTGCTCGCGCGCACCTACGCGGGCGAGCACCTGCAACTGTCGCTCGTGGACATCCCCGCGAACGGCGTCGTGGAGTGGCACAGCCACGCGAACGAGCAACTCGGCGTCGTCACGCGCGGCGTGCTCACGTTCCACATCGGCGACGAAACGCGCGTCCTGCGCGAAGGCGACTTCTACTTCATCCCCGGCGGCGTGCGGCACCGCGTCGAAGCCGGTGCCGAACCCGCGCAAGCGCTCGACGTGTTCTACCCGATCCGCGACGAGTACCGGTAAGTGCCGCGTGTTGGCGAACCTCGCCCGCAAGGGCAACGGGTGGCGCGCTCGATCCCGCACGCGTTTCGTGTGTCGCTACCCACCGCCCTTGCGGGCGGGGTTCGTCGAGACCGCCGCGCTACTTCAGGGCGCTGACCGCGAAGACGCTCACTTCGCCCCGTCCGGTGACGACCGCGAACTCCGCGCCGCCGGGGCGGAACGCCACGGGCAGCGCGCCGACCACGCCGAACCGCGCGCTCCCGAGGGGCGCGCTCTTCACCTTCCCGGTTGCCACTTCGAGCGCGCGCACCACGACCCGCATGTCGTTCAAGTTGCTGCTGTCGAGTTCGCCGTACGCCACCCACCTGCCGTCGGCGTCCGCGCCCAGTGCCACCCGCCCGGTGCGGACCGTGCGCTCCGGTTCGCGCCCGGCGAGGTCGATCACGCGCACGACGCGCTCCACCGCTTCCCCCACGCGCCCCGGGCGGCCCGGGGCGCCCGGGGGCGGTTGGTTGGGTGCGAACGCGCGCTCTTCGGCGACGACCAGCGTCTTGCCGTTCGCGAGCGCGAGCACCGCACCCACCGACCGGCTGTCCGGTTGCGCCGCGCCCTTCTCGATCGGGAGCGCCTTCCAACTCTGCACGTCCTTCCCGGTCTTCAGGTCGTAGCGGCGAACGAGTATCGGGTCGGCGTTGCCGTCGTCGCTCGGGCGCGACTGCCCGACGAACAGGTGCGCGCCATCGGCACCGAAGGCGATCGCGCCCGCGCCCTTCGGGGCCTTGATGCGGAACTTCTCCGCGCCGGTCTTAGCATCGAACACGGTCACGCCGTCTTCCTCTTTGCCGGTCACGGCGGCGAGCAGCGCGCCGTCGGCGCTGAACGCGGCGCAGAACGTCGGCGGGCCGGGCTGTGCCTCGAACGGCGGGGGCGGCGGAAACGCGGCGGCGTTCCCGCGCCGCGCGCCTCCCGGCGGAAGCGGGAACGGCCCGCCGCGCCCGAACTGCGGCTCGCGGTAGCCGAAGAGCGTCGCCTTCGGTTTCGTCTTCTCTTCGCCGGTCGCCAAATCCCACACGGTCGGTTCGCCCGCGCCGGTGCAGGTCACCAACAGCTTACCATCGGCGCTCACCGTCACGGGGAACGTGCTGGTGCCGAGCTTCAGCGAGCGGTCCTTCAGCCGCGCGCCGGTGTCCGCGTCGAAGTCGCCGATGGTGCCGTTCGCGTGGATCACCCGCAGCACCTTCCCGGCGTCGGCGTACACGGTGCGGAACACTTCCGACCACGGGCCGATGACCGTGCGTTCGAGCTTGCCGCTCTCGGCGTCGTAGAGGCGCAGCGAGCCGTCGAAGCCGCCGACCGCGAGCCGCGCGCCGTCGTCGCTGAGCTTGTGCGACGCGACGCCCGCGGGCACCTCGAACCGCTTCCCCTCGGTGCCGGTGCCGTCGGTGAGCGCGAGCTCGCGCGTCACGCCGTTCGGCTTCTGCACCACGCGGGCCGTGCGACCCACGAGCCGCGCGAACTGGAGGTGCTCCGGTGGCGCTTCGCCCTGCGGCGGCTTCACCGCGAGGTGCTCCTTGCCGGTCTTCGTGTCGAACACTTTGAACATCCCGTCGGGCCAACTGCTGACCAGCAGCAGCGCGTCGTCCGGGCTGAAGGCGAACCGCGTGCGGCCCGGTGTGAGGCGCGCGTCGATCGTGCGCTCCAGCGCGCCGGTCGTGGCGTCCCAGAGTGTCACCGCGGTGCCATCGGCCGCGGCCGCGATCCACTTGCCCTTCGGCGACCACGCGGCGCTGTGGAAGAACTGGCTCGTACCGGTTTCGGCGAAGTAGTCTTTCTTTACCGGTTTCTGGGTTTCCGCGTCGAACATCTCAAGTTTCGTGCTGCCGACGAGCAATCTCTTGCCGTCCGGGGCGAAGTTCAGGTTGTAGCCGTGCCCGGTGAGCGCGATCTCGCGCTCTTTCGTTGCGTCTTTGCCGGTTGCGGCGTCCCAGAAGCGCAGCTTGTTGTCGATGCCGCTGGTGGCGAGCGTCTTGCCGTCCGGCGAGAACGCAACGGCCATCACGCCGACCGTGTGGTACTTGAGTTCGTGAACGAGCTTACCGGTTTCGCAGTTCCACACTTGAACCGGTGCGTCCGTGCCGCCGGTGTAGCCGCGGTTGGTGGTCACCGCGACCGTCTTTCCGTCCGGCGAAAACGCCATCACGGTGGTGGTGAAGTCGGTGGGTCGGCCGACGCGGAACTTCGGGTTGGGTTCGGCGGCGCTCGCGGGTACGGCGAGCGCGAGAACGGCGAGCGCGAGTGCGCGCGACATGGTGAGCCTCCGGGGAATGCGGGCATTGTCCGGAAGGTGCGCCCGTGTCGCAAGCCGGCGGGCCGCGGATGTTACGCGCGGTCGCGGTTCGCGAAATGGGGATTTTCCGCGCCGCGGAACGAGAAACACGGTGCCCGGTGTCGGTATAATGAAGGAAGGTCCGCACCTTCGGAACGGAGGACCGTTTTCGCATGACCCGCTATTTGCCCTCGCTGCCGTCGGCCGCGTCGTCGCGCAACGTGATGGTGGCCGTGGTGATGGGTGCGGCGCTCGCCGCCTCGCCCGCCCGCGCCGCCGCCGGCACCGCCGCAAAGGAGCCGAGCGCGAAGGCCGTTACGGACATCACCAAGTACTGCCAAACCTGTTGGCGCAACGCGCGGCTCCCGGCCGACCAGTGGCCGGATTGCACGCAAGCCGTCTTCGTGCGGTTGCTCGAGCGCGTGGAAGCCGACAAGTGGGGCGCGGTGCTGGTCGATAACGAAACGGCCGAGCGCCGCGAGTTTCTCCGCGCGATCGACGCCGTGAAGAAGCGCACGCAGCGCGCGCGGAAGTTCGCGGCGCTCTCGCCCGATCTGCCCGGCCGCGCGGTGAACAACGCCGCGCGCGACGACCGCGAGGCCGTCGCGAGGGCTTCCGCCGAGCACCTGAGTGCCCGGCAGCGGCGCATTCTGGAACTCACCGCCGACGGCTGGGCGGTGCCGGAAATCGCGACCGAACTGGGCACCACCGTCGAGCGCGTGAGCGACGAGAAGTACAAGGCCATCAAGAAGCTGCAACACGCCTTCGGCGCGGCGTAACCCGCACCACCGCGCTTGCCCCGCGACCGCCGGCCGCGCGCCGGCGGTCGCTTCGCTTTCACCCGCACCGTCGTTACGCCCCGCGCGCCATTCGCCCGCGCTCCGCCCGAACGCGGCGCGCGCCGGCGCGCGCCGCGGCGTATACTGGCGCGCAACGTTCGCCCACTTCGCAAGGAGCCTGAGCGATGAAAGCGATACTGGCCGCTGTGGTCGCGCTCGCGTGTGCGACCGCCGCCGACGCGCGCCCGCCGCGCATCAACGGCACGAACACCGCGCCGCTGCGCGCGTCCGGGTTCTACGACGAGTCGCGGTACGGCGAGTTCCTGCCGCACGCGCACCCCGGCAGCGCGTTCTCCACCTACGGCGTGCCCTACGCGAACCCGGTGTACCGCGGCGCGCCGCCGGCGCGCGGTGCGGAACCGCAGTTCGGCCGCTTCAACGGCTCGTACCTCGGGACGTTTAACGGCGGGTTCCGCGGGTCGTTGCGCCCGTGAGTCGAGTGCAGCGAGAGCGGTTCTGCCGGTCGCGGGGCGCAAGTCTGAGGACCGGTCGCGTTTCCTGTGCGGAAAGACTCACCACAGGAGATGCACCATGAAGTCCGCGTTCTTCGGTGTGGCCGCGGTTGCGGCACTGGCGCTCACGAGCGGCACCGCGTCGGCGCACCCCCCGGGCTACTATTACGGCGGCCCGGTGATCGTGCGGCCGGCCCCGGTGTTCCTGCCCCCGCCGCCGATCGTGATCGCGCAACCGGGCATCGGGTTCGGCGGCAACTCGTTTTCGTTCGGCGTGGCGCGCCCGGGGTTCAGCTTCGGGTTCAGCACGTTCGACGCGCGCCCGGCGTTCGTGCCCTCGTTCTACACCGTGCCGAGCTACCGCTACGGCTTCAACAACGGGTTCTACAACTACGGCCGCCGCTGGTAATCCGCCCGTCTTCGCGATTCGAGCCGGCCCTCGGGCCGGCTCTTGGCGTTTCCCTTCGCGCCCGCGCGGAGGTATGCTGTGGGGAGCCACGGAGCTGTGCCCATGCCCGCACCGAACGACCCGAACGCGGTCACTTCACCCCCGGCCCTCTCCTCCGCCGACGCGACCGCGGCCGGCACCGACCGCGCCACCAACAGCGAGTTCAACCTCGGCGCGCCGCACGCGCCGGGCGAACTCGGTGTGTTCGGCCCGTACCGCGTCGTGCGCGAACTGGGCAGGGGCGGCATGGGTGCGGTGTATCTGGCCGTCGACACGCGGCTGAACCGCAAGCTCGCGCTCAAAGTGATGCTGCCGGAGTTCGCCGCGAACGCCGAATCGAAGGAGCGGTTCATCCGCGAAGCGAAGGCCGCGGCGCTGGTGACACACGACAACGTCGTGACCGTGTACGAGGCCGACGAGCGCGCCGGCGTCCCGTACATCGCCATGCAGTTCTTGCAGGGCACGCCGCTCGACGCCTACGTGAAGAAGCACGGCGCGCTGAACCCGGCGCAGGTGCTGCGCGTGGCCCGCGAGACCGCCGCCGGGCTGGCCGCCGCGCACGCCGCGGGCCTCATTCACCGCGACATCAAGCCCGGCAACCTGTGGCTCGAAGCGCCCAACGGGCGCGTCAAGATTCTCGACTTCGGCCTCGCGCGCCCCGTCGACGAACAGACCGAACTCACGAAGAGCGGCGCGATCATCGGCACGCCCGCCTACATGTCGCCGGAGCAAGCGCGCGGGCGCAAGGTGGACGCGCGCGCCGATCTCTTCAGCCTCGGCGCGGTGCTGTACAAGCTCGCGACCGGGCGCAACCCGTTCGCTGGCGCGAACGTGATGGAAGTGCTGATGGCGCTGGGCAGCGACGAGCCGACGCCGGTTCGGGAACTGAACCCGAACGTGCCCGAACCGCTCGCGGTCCTGATTCACCACCTGCTCGCGAAGAACCCGGACGCGCGCCCGCAGAGCGCCGCGGAGGTGGCCGCGGCCGCGCGCTCCATTGCCGAAGGCAAGTACGTCGCGCAACCGGCCCCGCCGCTCGGACTCGGCGCGCCGGTCGTCGTGGTGCCGGTGCCGGTTCACGCCGAAAACAGCGCCTTCGAAATGATGACCTTCGCCGAGACCGAACTCGAGCGCGCCGACGGGCCGAAGGACGCCCGCCGCGAGCGCTCCAACGCGCCGCTCATCGCCGGCGGGTTCCTGCTGATCGCGGCGCTCATCGTCGGGGGCGTCGTCGTGCTCCTAACCAAGAAGCCCGTGGCCGACGCGAAGGTCGATCCGCCGGAGCCGGCGAAGAAGGACAAGCCGCCACCGCCGTCGAAGCAGACGCCGGATCGGCGCGCCGCGGAGTGGGTGCTCGGCGCGGGCGGCAAGGTGCGCCTCGACGCCGCGGGCAACCCGGCCCTCGGTTCGGTGGCGCAACTGCCGCGCGGCGCGTTCGCGGTGAGCGGCGTCGACTTCCCCAACTGCGGCGACAAGGTGACCGACGCGGACCTCGCGAAGTTCCGCGGGCTGGACCAACTCCTCGACCTGCACCTGCGCAAGAGCACCGTCACCGACGCGGGCCTCGACGCGGTCGCGGCGTGCAACCGGCTCCGCGCGCTCACCGTCGAAAGCGCGAAGGTGGGCGACACCGGGTTGGCGAAGTTGCACGCGCTCACCGCGCTCGAACTGCTGGACGTGCGCGGCACCACGGCGACCGTGTCCGGGATCGACCAACTGGCGAAGGCGCTACCGCTGTGCAAGATCGTGTGGGACGGCGGCACCGTGGAACCGCTACAAGCCGACCGCGCCGCGGCCGAGTACGCGCTGGGCGTGGGCGGGATCGTGCGCGTTTCGACGAGCGCGAACGACATCGCGCAGCGCGCCGACCTGCCGCCGCCGCCGTACACGGTCACGAAGCTGTGGTTCCGCGGCAACGCGCGCGTCACGAACGAGGGCTTGGCCGCGTGCCGCGGGTGCCAGAGCGTGGTTCACTTGGACCTCGTGAACACGCAAATCACCGACGCCGGCTTCGCGCACTTCGCGAACTATTCGCGGCTCACCGTTATCGACCTGAACAACTGCCCGGTTGGCGACGCGGGGATCGCGCACCTGCAGAACTGCACGGGCGTCGTGAGCCTGTGGCTCGGAGGCACGCTCGTCACGGACAAGGGCCTCGACACGTTCAAGGGCGTGTCGCGCGTGTACAACCTCGACGTGAGCCGCACGCGGGTAACGGACAAGGGGCTCGAGAACTTCGCCGGGTGCCGCGGGGTGGGGCAGTTGTTCCTCGGCGGCACCGCGGTCACCGACACCGGCTTGGCGCTGTTCAAGGAGTGCCCGAACTTGCAACTGGTGAGCCTGTACAACACCGCGGTCACCGACGCCGGGTTGGAGTTCCTGAAAGAGAAGAAGTTCCTGACCGAACTGGTGGTGACGAACACGAAGGCGACGCCCGCGGGCGTGGCGGCACTCGCGAAGGCGCTACCGAAGTGCAAGATCGTCTGGGACGGCGGCACGATCGAGCCGCGGGAGTAGTGCTTGGCTTCGCGCCGCCGGTACGGCACAATAGGCACATCGTAACGCGCTACGGACCCGCCTATGCCCGCGCCGAACCCGAACGACCTACCGAAGACCGTTCCCGCCCCGCGGCCCGCGCCCGACGGCGACGCTACCGCGCCCGGTACCGATCGCGCCACCAACAGCGAGTTCAACCTGTCCGCGCCGCTCGCCCCGGGCGAAGTGGGCGCGCTCGGCCCGTACCGGCTCGTGAAAGAGTTGGGGCGCGGCGGCATGGGCGCGGTGTACCTCGCCGTCGATACGCGCCTGAACCGCAAGCTCGCCCTCAAAGTGATGCTCCCGGAGTTCGCGGCGAACGCCGACGCCAAAGAGCGGTTCATCCGCGAAGCGAAGGCCGCGGCGCTGGTGACGCACGACAACGTCGTGACCGTGTACGAGGCCGACGAGCGCGCCGGCGTGCCGTATATCGCGATGCAACTGCTTTCCGGGTGCTCGCTCGACGAGTTCCTCAAGAAGAAGGGCACGCCGGCCCTGCACCACGTCGTCCGCATCGCCACCGAGACCGCGCTGGGCCTCGCCGCGGCCCACAAGTTGGGCCTCGTTCATCGCGACATCAAGCCCGCGAACCTGTGGCTCGAATCGCCGAACGGGCGCGTGAAAGTGCTCGACTTCGGGCTGGCGCGCCCGGTCGATGAGCAGTCCGAACTGACCAAGAGCGGGGCGATTCTGGGCACGCCCGCGTACATGAGTCCGGAGCAAGCTCGCGGCCGCAAGGTGGACGCGCGGGGCGACGTGTTCAGCTTAGGCGCGGTGCTGTACCGGTTGCTGACCGGGCGCACGCCGTTCGCCGGCGCGAACGTGATGGAAGTGCTGATGGCGCTGGGCAGCGACGAGCCGACGCCGATTCGGGAACTGAACCCGAACGTGCCGGAACCGCTCGCGGTGCTGATTCACCGGATGCTGGCGAAGAACCCGGACGCGCGGCCGCAGAGTGCCGCGGAGGTGGCGCGCCTGTTGCCTCTGGCGCTGGCGGGCGGCGCGCCGGAACCGAGCGCGAGCGCGCCGGTGGTGGTGCCGGTGCCGCCGGTGATGGTGGTGAGCGCCAGCCCGGAGAACGTGTTCGCGGACCTCGACGCCGACCCCACAGCGGAACGCACGGAAGCGCTGACGCACGTGTCGCGGCCCGCGGAGAGCGGGAAGGGGCCGCTGATCGCGGTGGGCGTCGCGGTGCTACTCGCGGCGCTGGCGGTCGGGCTATTGCTGGCGCTCAAGGGCGGCGCGAAGCCGGACGACACCGCGAAGGCGGAGCCGCCACCACAGGGCAGCGTAAAGCGGACTGGCTCACAAATACCGCCGCCCCCTCCGCCTCCACCCCCGCCTCCACCGCCCAAAGAGCCGCCGGCGCGGAAACCGCCGAAACCGTGGAATCCGCCGGCCCCGGTGCCGGTAGGCGCGTCGCCGTTCGACAAACTCGACCCGAACGCGATCCCGGCGGAAGACAAGCTGGACTGGCACCCGAAGGAACTGGTCGCGGTCGCTGGCACGCACTCGTCACGCACAGAGATGATCATTCTGGACGAGAACGCACGGCGACTCTTTGCAATCAGCCCCGACGGTAGTCGATTGGTAACCGGTTGCGGCGTCGCGCGCCCGCTGCAGATTTGGAATGTGAAGACTCACATGGTTGAGTCCGTTTGGACGCCTCGGACGGATCATTTGCAACACGCTGTCAGCTTCTCGCCGGATGGCAAATCACTGAACGTTTACACGCACCACCCGGGGCGCTGGTATCACCGTTGGGATTTGAACGCGCTCAACCGCGATCCGGCCGATTGGGGCAAGGGCCTTCCGATCGACAGCCACGCCGCGGGCCTGTGGCACGCGCCCGACGACAGCCGCCTTGTGATCCAATCGGGCAACGCGGCGCGCGTCTTCGACATGACCGGAACTAAGCCGAATGAACTGGCAAAGTTCCCTTACGAGCACCGGTGGGACCTCGGAGTCAGCCGCGACTGTACTCGTATCGCGGCATACAGCAACGAGAAGAAGTCGTCGGTTGTTTGGGACGTGACCGCGGACGGAGTGAAGGAAGTTCTCGTCACCGGGGCCAACTCCGCGATGCTCGCGCTCAGCCCGGACGGCAAGAAAATGGTCGCGTGGGAGGCGGATCGCCTCAAGTACTTCGATCTCACGAACGGCAAGGCGGCCCCTCGCGCTCTCGCCCCAGTCGCACCGCACCTGTTCGGCACTACAGCGTTCAACGCGGACGGCACGCGCCTCGTCATGCACGACGCCGATCGCGCGCTGCGCCTGTGGGACACCAGTGGGGCCGAGCCGGAACAGTTGTGGAAAGCTCCACTCGCACTGCACGGGGCCACACCCGCAGGGGCACGGGTCGGGTTCGCGGGTCCGGACGGCAACACGCTGGTCGCGCTCACCGGTCTGGGATTTCTCTACTTCATCGATGTGAGCGGCGAAGAACCGAAGGTGCTCAACCAGATCGCGCCGACCGAGCCGGCGGGCACGGACTTGCGCATCGACGGCATCACCGGGCGCGTGGCACTGAAACGCGCGAGTGACGGGCGGCTCCACTTGTGGGACTTCGCGGGCGCGAAACCGGTGCCCACCGCCGACGCACTGCCCGCGAGTCCCATCGCGCACACGCCGAACTTCAAGACCGTGCTCGCGTGGGAACCCGGCGTCGGGACCGTGCGCTGGACCGACAGCAAGCGCGGCCCGGCGCTCGCACCACCGTCGAGTGTCGGGGTGCTGTCGGCGAACGGGCAAAAGTATTGGGCGGAAACCGCGTGGCGCGGTGCCGAACTCGGGCGGCAAGTGACGGCTTGGGATCTCACCGAGAACGAGGCGCGCCAACTCGCACAGGTGCAGGTGCCTCCCGGCGGGCACCCGACGTGGTGGTTCCGACTGCTGCGGAACGAAACCGTCCTCGCGATCCAATCGGGCGGGAGCGTGGTGTTCCTCGATGTGACCGCCGAGGAGCCGAAACTGCTTTCGGAAATGGGTCTCGTGCCGGGCGGGCGCGTGTTCCCCGATGCCGAGCGCGTCCTCGGCCAGATCGGTGTCGGGATGAGGCTTTGGCAGTTGAACGAGCGCGGTTGGGAAGTCGTCTGGACCGGCCCCGTTGATGCCAACCTTTCCTATGACGTTCACCCCTCTGGGAAGCTGTTCGCGGTGTACGCGGGCGGCGAAATCACCGTGTACCACGCGGGTACGTTCGCGAAGGTGCGCACGATCCCCTACGGCGCGGGCAAGTACCCGCCGCAGAAGATCGAGTTCGCACCGGACGGCCGGCACCTGTTCGTCATCAACAGCTTCAACACCGTCTACGTGCTGCGGCTGAACGACCTGCTCGAACGCGCGAGTGCCATTGAGGATCGCGCCGCGGCCGAGTGGGTGCTGTCCGTCGGGGGCGTGCTCGAACTGCTCGGCGGGAAGGCTACCGTCAGCACTCGTGCGGAACTGCCAGAGACGTTCGGCGTACAAGCGGTCCGGCTCGGTGGACGGGGGCAACAGGTCGCAGACGCGGATCTCGTGCGGCTCCAACCGTTCCGTCCGCATCTCGAGTCCGCGGACCTCACCGGAACTGCGATTACTGATGCCGGGTTGGAGCACCTCGTGGGCTTCTTGCGGTTGGGCAAAGTGAGTGTTCGCGAAACGAAAGTGACCGCGGCCGGCGTTCAGAAGCTCGCGAAGGCGCTGCCGCAGTGCAAGATCGAGTGGAACGGCGGCGTCATCGAACCGGCTAAGAAGTGAGCGCGCCATGTACCGGGTGAAGGCGGTCGGCGTGGCGCTCGGGCGGTGGGTGGTGGTGATCGCGCTCGCGCCGTGGCTCGTCGCGTTCGGGCGCACCCTGCGCGGCCGGCTCGAAGGGCTGTTCGGGGTCGTCATTCAGGCGCTGCTCGTCGCCGGAACCGTGTGGCTCGTTACCGACAGCGCGCTCGCGGGCTGCGTCGCGCTCGGCGCGCTCGCGCTGTTCGTGCCGCTGTGCGGCGTCGCCGTGTGGGGCATGCGCGCCGCGGGCGACGGCACCGGGCCGGTCGGCTCGCACTTCCTCCGCGACGAACCCGCGCCCGAATCGGTCGGCTGGGCCGACATCGAGAACGAGTACGCGTGGCTCGTCGCGGTCCTCGTCACGCGGCTCCCGTTCCTCATCCCGGCCGACGAGGGCCGCGCCGCCCGCCGCACCATTCACGAACTGATGCGCGCCACCGAAGCGCACCCGGACTACCGCGGGCTGGCGCTCGTCACCGACCTACAGGGCAACCGCCTGCTGCGCGGCATCTTGGACCCGCAGCACTGCTACACCTACCGCCCCGAACCGCGCGAACCGGGCGAGCGGTTCGGCATGCTCGTGTTCCTCCACGGGCACGGCACGAACATGCTGTTCGTCGTTCACGCGCTGCGCCCCCTGTGCGACCGGCTCCGGCTGTGCCTCGTCGCGCCCACCTTCGGCTACGGCAACTGGGAAGCGCCCGGCGGCAGCGCCGCGATCGAGCGCGCCGCGCGGTTCGGCTACGAAGCGTGGAACCCGGACCCGGCGCGCGTGCTGCTCGCGGGGCTGTCGCAGGGCGGGGCGGGCGTGGGGCGCGCCGCGGCCGACCGCCCGGACCGCTACGCCGGCCTCGTGTTCGTCTCCGCCACCATGGAACTCCCGGTGCTCGGCTCCGAAGCGTTCGTGAGCGGATGGAAGGGCCGCGCCGTGCTGGTCGTTCAGGGCGACCGCGACCGGAACGTGCGGCCCGCAACCGTGGACGCCGCGGTTCACCAACTCGAAGCCGACGGCGTGCGCGTGACCCAACACCGCGACCCGACCGCGGCGCACTTCCTGTTCTTCGCGCAACTCGAAACCGTGACCGATGTGGTGTGCGATTGGGCGCGCAAGGCGTTGGGGATCCCGCGCGCGTGACGCGCCGGGTCACGGCTTCTTCGGCACCTTCGGCACGATGCGCGTCTTCACGTCGTCGGTCTCTTCGGGCTTCACGCGGCCGTGCAGCCGCCATACGCCGTCCGGGCCGCACGCGTTGATGCCGTCCTTAAAGTACTTCTCCACGAACACCGGGCCGAAGTACACCACCGACGCGGACTCGTTGTTGCTGACGGTCACCTTCACGTCGCGCAGCACGAAGTCGCGCTGCCCTTTGAGGTCCGGCCCGGTGATCGGCCCGATGCGCAGTTCCTTCACGATCGCACTCGTCGGCTCGATCTCCTTGTCCAACTGCGCTCCGCACCCGCGGGCCATCGGTACGGTCATCACGATGTCGCCGCCCCCGGTGCCCACCAACAGGTACCCCACGACGCGTTCCGGCGTGCCGTTGGGCCGCTGGTACTGCGTGAACCCGTTCACCGAGACGTAGTTGAACGCCGGGCCGGTCATGGGGATCGTCGCGGCCTTCAGTTTGGCGTCGTCGGTCCCGGTCACCTCGCCGAGCGGCACGTCGGACGTGTCGAGCCGCTTCACCGCCTTCGCCGGGGCGCTCAGTTCGAGGAACCGGTCGTTCATGTAGAACCGCGGTTCCGCGGCGCGGTCCGCGCCGCCGGTGAGCGCGGACAGCGGGACCGTGAGCGCGTTGCTGATCCCGGCCTTCTCGCCGCCCGGCGCTTCGCCCAGTTGCACCTTCAGGTTGGTGACGCGGAACTCGGCGTCGCGCCCCTTCGCCCCCTTCGCCGCGCCCAGTTGCGCCCCGGGAATCACCAGTTCCGGCAGCACCCCGACGCGGTCCGCGGGCACCTCGAAGCCCCACGCCTTCCACTGTTGCGTGCTGTGCCCGGTGTTCGCCACGTACGGCGACACCCACAGCGTAATTTCGGTGTACTCGCCCTTCTTCCCCTTCGGCTTGGGAATCCGCGCTTTCAACTGCGCGTCCGGGGTCTGGTTCTTCGGCACGGCGAACGGGAACCGCAGGCGCGGGGCGGCGCTAGTGCCCGCGACCGGCTTGAGCAGCGGGGGCGGGTCGGCGGCGGACCCGAGCGCGCAGGCGGCGAGGAGCGAACCGAGGGCGGCGAGGCGAAGCGAACAGCGCATGACTGCGTCCGTGGGTGCGGTGTGGTAGCATGACGAGCGTACCGCGCCCGGGGCGCGGAATCTACGGGCGACCGCGATGAGTGACGAGGCCGCGCTGCTGCGCGCGATCTGCGACCACCCGGACGACGACACGCCGCGGCTCGTGTTCGCCGACTGGCTCGACGAACACGACCGGCCCCACCGGGCCGAGTTCATCCGCGTGCAGTGCGCCCGCGCCCGCGGGGGCGACCCCCCGGCACAGCGCACCGAACTGCTGAAGCGGTCGATGCAGCTCGTCCAGCAGTACGGGCGCGAGTGGGTCGCGGCCGATTGGCCCGGCGCGACGGCCGAGCGCCCCAACGGCTACACCTTCGACCGCGGGTTCGTCGATACCGTGTCGATGGCCCGGTGCGGCCTCACCGACGCGCGCCTCGCCGAACTGTTGACCACCCGGCCGCTGTTCTCGCTGGTGCGCGTCTGGAACCTCTCGATGAACGCGGTGAGCGACGCGGGCATGGAGGCGGCGGCCGCGTGCCCGCGGCTGAGTCGGTTGCGGCACCTGATCTTGTCCGCGAACCCGATCACGGCGCGCGGGCTGGAGGCGCTGGCCGCTTCGCCGCACCTCGGTTCGCTCCAAGAGGTCACGATCAACTACCAAATCGCCTTCCCGCCGCACGAGCACCCGAGCGCGCCGGACGCCCCGCACGGGCCACCCGGCGCGCTCGGGCCGCTAACGATCGAGTCGCACGAGGCCCTGCACTTGCCCGACCTCCCACTGGCGGTGCTAGCGCTGCAACAGGTGGTACTCGCGGCACAGGAACTGTTCCAGCGATACGGGAAGAACGTGCGAGTCACCACCTGACGGCGCGACGGGGTGCCACATGAGCGACGAGGCCGCGCTGCTGCGCGCGATTTGCGACCACCCGGACGACGACACGCCGCGGCTCGTGTTCGCCGACTGGCTCACCGAGCAGGGTGGCCCGGTGAACACCGCGTGGGCCAACGCCATCCGCGCGCAAATCTGGGACGCGCAAGGGCTGCCCGATCACCCGCTGAAGGGCCGCCCGCTGCTGTTCCGCTCGTACTACGGTCGGTACTGGTTGTTCGACCGCATCGGGTGCGATGTGTTCGGATGGAACGACTGGGACCGCGGTTTCCCGGCAACCGCGACTCGGCCCGTCGTCCGTCTGAGGGCCGCGTGGCCGCGGATCGCGCACCGCATCCCGGTGCGCCGCATCGAAGCGTACGAACTCACCGACGCGGGCGTCGCGGACTTCGTGACGTGGCCCGGTCTGCACACCGTGCGCGAACTTCAAATCAGCGGCTACTGGCAGCTCCCGGTTTCGCCGGACGCGCTCGCGCTGCTCGCGGGGTGCGAAGCCCTCCGCGGGCTGGTGGAACTCGACGCGCGGTACGTTGAACTGAACGACCGCACCGTGCTCGCACTCCTCGATTCGCCGCACCTCACCAACCTGAAGCGCGCGCGGCTCGAACTGACACGCGGCACGCCCTCCGTCTCGGCCGCGGTGAAAGCCCGGCTCGAAGCCCTCTTCGGCCCCGAAGTGTACGGCGGCGAAGAGATCCCCTTCTGACTCGCCGCGCCTCCGAATCGGAGTTGGCCAAGACGCCCCGAGTTGGCCCAAGTTGGCCACCCGAGTTGGCCAGTTGGCCAACTCGCTTAATTCACTAGAAATTCTAGCGTTTCGCGCGTCCCGGCCACCGAGTTGGCCAACCCCTCACGCGCTATACCCCCCTACGCCTCCAGAGACCGAGTTTCGAGCCGTTCGACGCTCGCCCTGAGTTCGCGCGTGTGAACGAACGACCCCACACCGGCACGCGGCGCGACTCACATTTGAATAGTATACGCGCGATCAATTTGAATCAAGGGTGGTTCGCGGCGCTGAACCTGTTGCGCTCGGGGCGCGTCCGTAAAATGGAAGGAGCAAGACACAGGAGAGAGACGTGAGCGACAAACCGCGCTGGTTCCAGACGACCGCCATCGACTACCCGAACAGTCGGCCGCACATCGGCACGGCGTTCGAGAAGCTCGGGGCCGACGTGCAGGCACGCTACCGGCGCATGGAGGGTTTTGACGTCTTCTTCCTGATGGGCAACGACGAGAACACGCTCAAGGTCGCCGATCGCGCGAAGGAACTCGGCCAAGAGGTGCGCGCCTACTGCGACGACATGGCCCGGCAGTTCCGCGAAGTGTGGGACGCCCTCGACATCAGTTACGACACCTTCGTGCAAACGAGCCACGACCGGCACAAGGAGTGCTGCCGCAAGTTCGTGCAAAAGGTGTACGACAACGGCCACATCTACAAGGGCGAGTATTCGGGCTGGTACTGCGCCGGCTGCGAAGAGTTCAAGAGCGACAAGGTTCACGCCGAGCACGCCGGGCAGTGCCCGAACCACAAGCGCCCGCTCGTGCGGCGCAGTGAGCCGTGCTGGTTCTTCCGCCTCTCGGCGTTCCAAGAGCGGTTATTGAAGCACCTGAAAGAGAACCCGGAGTTCGTGCAACCGGAGAGCCGGCGGAACGAAATGATCGGGTTCATTGAGGCCGAGGGGCTTCAAGACCTGAACATCTCGCGGCACGGCGAAGAGTGGGGCATTCGGCTCCCGTTCGACCCGGAGTTCACCATCTACGTGTGGTTCGACGCGCTGCTGACGTACATCACCGGCATCGGCTACGGCGACGACGAAGCGTGCTTCCGCAAGCACTGGCCCGCGGACGTTCACTTCATCGGTAAGGACATCACGCGGTTCCACACCCACATCTGGCCCGCGATGCTGTGGGCCGCCGGCGAGGAAGCGCCGAAGAAGGTGTTCAGCCACGGGTTCGTGAACAACAACGGCCAGAAGATGGGCAAGACGCTCGGCAACATCGTCGACCCGATGGAACTGATCGCGAAATCGAGCGCCGACGCGTACCGCTACTTCTTCCTGCGCGAGTGCCCGTACCCGAGCGACGGCGACTACAGCGGGCAGCGGTACGAAGAGGTGTACGAATCCGACCTCGTGCGGAAGTTGGGCAACCTCCTGAGCCGCTGCTCGACGCTCACGGTCAAGAACTACGAGTGCGTTCTGACCGGCACGGCCGGGCGCGCCCCCGCGCCGGTTGCGCCGGCGCTCGACCTCGCGCGCCTCGTGGATACGGTTCGGGGACACGTGGAAGGGTGCCGCTACAACTTGGCGCTCGCGGCGGTCGTTGGGGACATCCTGATTCCCACCGACTCGTACCTCGAAACGTGCAAACCGTGGACGCTGGTGAAGACCGATCTCCCGGCGGCAAAAGAAGTGCTGTTCAACGCGACCCAAATGCTGCGCGTGGCCGCGATTCTGCTGAAGCCGTTCATCCCGCGCAGCGCGGAGACGATCTACAAGAGCTTCAACTTCCCGACGCCGTGGGAACAGGTGAAGTACGCGGACGCGGCCGAGTTGAAGGCGCAACCGGACGACCTGCGAGTGACCGCGGAACTGACCGACGGGAAGGTGAAGCCCCTGTTCCCGCGGATCGCGTAGTTGCCCAGATTGCCAGACGCCCGGTTCGCGCGCGATTCGGCACGCGAACCGGGCCATTTCCCCTTCCGCTTCGCCGTTACAGCCCGCACGCTCGGAACGCGAACCGCGCCAATTCCCGGCGCGGTGCCTGTGCTGCGCGCACTTCTCCACAATTGAAGCCGATTCACGCACCGTCGGGCACGGAACGCCCGGCCCCACCGGTTCGCACTCCTCGAACGTGCTACGAGGTTCACGGATGAACGCACTTACCGTCACGCTCTTGCTCGCGGGCGCGCCCGCGGCGGAGCCGTATTCGCCGCACCAAAGTTACTCCCCACCGGGCGCGAACCCGTACTTCGCGCCCGCGCTCGCGCCCTACGCCCCGGCCGCGGCGTACCGTCCCGACCTCCTCCCCGACGGCGCGCCAGACGCCGCGCCGCGCGCGTCGGTGCCCAGCCCCGCGGCGCAACCGCAACTGTGCGACACCTGCACGGCCCCGGTGCGCGGGCTGTTCCGCAGCGACCGCGAGTTCGAGAACTTCGTCGGCCCGATCTCGAATCCGATTCTGAGCAAAGACCCGCGGTCGAACACCTACGCCCGCATCTTGTTCGTCAACAACAACGTGCCGGCCGGGCACCCGCTGCACGGGAACATTCAGGCGTACGGGTTGCAAGTGAACGTCGCGATCAACGAGCGGCTGAGCTTCATCGCCGACAAAGACGGCGCGGCCCGGATCGCGCCGCGCAACGGCCCCTCGACCACCGGGTTCCTGAACATCGCGGCCGGGTTCAAGTACGCGTTCCTGCGCGACGTGGAGAACCAGCGCATCGCCGCCGTCGGGTTCCAGTACGAGGTGCCCAGCGGCGAGGCGAAGGTGCAGCAGAACCAAGGGGCGGGCGCGTTCGCGCTGTTCCTCACCGGCGCGCGGCAGGTGGGCGACAATTGGCACGTGCTGAACACCGCGGGCTACTACTTCCCGCTCCAGAACTCGCAAGGCTCCAGCTTCCTGTACAACACGTTCCACATCGACCGGAAGATCGGCTGGTTCGTACCGCTGGCGGAACTGAACTGGTTCTGGTACACGAGCGGCGGGAACCGGTTGCCGCCGGCGTTCGGCGAAGGCGACGGGCTGCTGAACCTCGGCACCCGCGGCCAAGCCGGGGCGCACCTCGTGACCGCCGCATTCGGCGCGAAGGCGCTGCTCCGCCCGTGGGCCACCGCCGGCTTCGCGTTCGAAGTGCCGCTTTCCAACCGCAACGACATCCTCAACCAGCGCCTGTTGGTGGAACTGATCCTGCGGTACTAGCGCTCGTCGCGGAAGTTCCGCAACTTCCGTCTTGGAACTGCGCCCGGTGCGGGTACGATGGGGCCAACCTCGGCCCTCACCCGCACCGGTGCCCGCCATGCACACACCCTCGCGCCGCGACTTCTTCCGCACCTCCGCTGCCGCCGCCGCGGGCCTCGCGCTCGCCGCGCCTTCACGCGCGACCGCCGCACCGCTCGCGGGCTTCGGCCGGGCGAAGAGTTGCATCTTCATCAACATGGTGGGCGGGCCGGCGCACCTCGACACCTTCGACCCGAAGCCGGACGCGCCTTCGGACGTGCGCGGCCCGTTCGCGCCGATCCAAACGAACGTGCCCGGTGTGCGAGTGAGCGAGCTGTTCCCGAAGCTCGCGGCGCACGCGGACAAGTTCGCGCTGGTGCGGTCGATGCACCACGACGCCCCGCCGGTCCACGAGTGCGGGTTCCAACTGCTGAACACCGGCCGCCTGTTCCGCGACGGCCCCGAATGGCCGAGCGCCGGCGCGGTGGTCGAACACCTCTTCGGCCGGAACAAGAAGTGGTCCGATATGTCGTGTTGGGGAGTCTTGCCAAATACCACAATCAACACGGGCATCGCCGTCGGCCGCGGGCAGAGCACAGGTTGGCTAAAACTCAGCGAGCACACGCCGACTATCCTCCACCCGGCTTGGCATTCGGCGCTTCCGCTAGACCAGTGCTGCTCGCTCGCTGCGGCCAGCGATGAACTCGGCTATCGCTTCATCACGATCAACCAGTTCTCCACCGTGTTCGACGCGCCCTCGTGGGACTGCCACGCGGACGGCGGTTCGCTTCGCACCACGCTGAACGACGTGCGCGACATCGTTGCGCCGAGTTTCGACACCGCGGTTTCGGCGCTGCTGGCGCAACTCGAAGAGCGCGGGTTGCTCGAAAGCACGCTCGTGGTGGCGACGGGCGAGTTCGGGCGCACGCCGAAGCTGAACAGCAACGGCGGGCGCGACCACTGGGCCGGTTGCTGGACCGCGCTGGTCGCGGGCGGCGGCACGAAGGGCGGGCACATCGTCGGCGCGTCGGACCGCACCGGCAGCGAACCCGCGGAGCGGCCCGTGTCGCCGCAAGAACTGGTGGCGAGCATCTTCCACGCGCTCGGCATCGCGCGCGACGCAACGATCCCCGGCCCCGACGGCGCGCCGGTGAGCGTCTATCCCGCGAACCCGGTCAGCGAACTGTTCTGAGCAAGACATTTCACGGCAGAGACCGCTGAGAACGCAGAGGAAGACATGCGCACATTTCTCCGCCTCGCTCTTGTCTTCTCCGCGTTCTCGGCGGTCTTCGCGGTGAACTCCGCCGAGTTGCCCGGTACGAAGGCGCTCACCGAAGAGGGCAACCTCTCCGCGAAGCAGGTCGCGGGGATGCACAAGTACCTCGACCGCGAACTGGCCGCCTCCGTGCAGAAGCGGCAAGCGCTGTGGAAGATCGACGACAAGACGGAAGAAGGGTACGCGAAGTCGGTCGCGCCGAACCGCGAGCGGTTCAAGAAGCTGATCGGCGTCGTCGACAAGCGGGTCGCGCCGAATCTCGAACACGTCGGCGGCCCGAATCAGCCGGCGCTCGTCGCAGAAACCGGCAAGTACAAGGTGTTCGCGGTGCGCTGGGCGGTGCTGCCGGGCGTGGACGGCGAAGGGCTGTTACTGGAACCGAAGGGCAAGCCGATCGGTTGCGTGGTCGCGCTGCCGGACGCGGACCAGACGCCGGAGCAGATCGTCGGCCTCGCCCCGGGCGTTCCGAAGGACTGCCAGTTCGCGCGGCTGTTCGCCGAGAACGGCGCGCGCGTACTCGTACCGACCCTGATCGACCGCAAGGACCACCTCTCCGGCAACGACAAGCTGAAGCGCGCGACCAACCAACCGCACCGCGAGTTCGTCTACCGCATGGCCTACCAGATGGGCCGGCACGTCATCGGCTACGAGGTGCAGAAGGTGCTCGCCGCGGTGGACTGGTTCGCCGCGGACTCGCCCCGCGCGATGATCGGCGCGGTGGGCTACGGCGAGGGCGGGCTGATCGCCCTGTACTCGGCCGCGTGTGACCCGCGCATCGGCGTGTGCGGCACCGCGGGGCAGTTCGGACCGCGCGAGGGACTTGCGGAGGAACCGATTTACCGCAACGTGTGGGGGCTGCTCACCGAGTTCGGGGACGCGGAAGTGTGCCGGTTGCTCGCCCCGCACCCGCGGTTCTATCACGCGGACAACGACAAACCGGTTCTCGGCCGGGCGCTGTTCCTCACGTCCAACTGCAAGGTGCCGGAAGTGAGCGGCCCGGTGGCCCCGCGGCCCGGGCGCGGCGGCGCGGCCCCCGGCGCGCTCAAGCGGCCGACGAAAGAAGCGTGGACGAAAGAGCACGAGCGCATCGGCGGCGAACTGACCATCGGCTTCTCCGAGCGCGGCACGAAAGATGAAATCGACCTCGGCATCGTTCTCTCGGGCACCATCGACGGCCTCACCAACTGGAAAGGGCAGTTCAAGGACGACGACCTCGCGCCGCCGAAAGACGCGCGCAAGGATTTCGACCCCGCGGCCCGGCACAAGCGGCAGTTCGATCAACTCGTGAGCTACACGCAGAAGCTGTGGCGCGATTCGGACGCGACCCGCAAGGCGTACTGGGCGAAGGCCGACGCGAGTTCGCCCGCGGCGTGGGAGAAGTCGTGCGACGCCCTCCGCGACTACTTCCACACCGATGTAATCGGGAAGCTCCCGGAAATGACCGTGCCCCCGAACGTCCGCACGCGACAGGTGTACGACGAGAAGGCGTGGACCGGGCACGAGGTCGTCATCGACTGCTACGAAGACGTGTTCGCCTACGGCATTCTGCTGCTTCCGAAGGACATGAAACCCGGCGAAAAGCGCCCGGTGGTGGTGTGTCAGCACGGGCTCGAGGGCACGCCCCGCGACACCATCGAAGTCGAGAAGCGCCCGGTGTACAACCACTTCTCGCGCCGCTTGGTGGAGTTGGGCTACATCGTGTACGCCCCGCAGAACCCGTACTACGGGCAGAACACGTTCCGCCAACTTCAGCGCAAGGCGAACCCGCTGAAGCTCTCGCTGTTCAGCTTCATCATCCGGCAGCACCAGCGCACCATTGATTGGCTCGAAGCGCTACCGAACGTGGATCCGAAGCGGATCGCGTTCTACGGCCTCAGCTACGGTGGCAAGACCGCGATGCGCGTGCCCGCCGTCGAGAAGCGCTACTGCCTGAGCATTTGCTCCGGCGATTTCAACGAGTGGATCGGCAAGAACGTGTCGGTCGATCTGGACCGATCGTACATGTGGACCGGCGAGTACGAGATGTACGAGTTCGACTTGGGGAACACGTTCAACTACGCGGAGATGGCGCACCTGATCGCCCCGCGCCCGTTCATGGTGGAACGCGGGCACGACGACGGCGTGGGCACCGACGAAATGGTCGCCTACGAGTTCGCGAAGGTGCGCTACCTGTACGCGAACCGGCTGAAACTGCCGGAGCGCACGACCATCGAGTGGTTCGTCGGCGGCCACCAAGTCAACGCGAAGGAGACGTTCGCGTTCCTCAAAAAGCACCTCGACTTCCCGAAGTAGTTCGGTCTTTAGCCCCGGAGGGGCGGCTGTCGGTAGCCCGCGGGCGCAAGCCCCGGGGTTTCGGTGCCGCGCCTGCCCGGGGCTTGCGCCCGCGGGCTACGAACAGTCGCCCTTTCAGGGCTTCAAGACAAAGCCGCGGCGCACTTTTCGCGCTTTTGCGGTTGCATTCCCCGCGCCCGCGCGCATCTACTGTAGTATACGCCCATTCAATGTGAACGGGCGAGCTGATCGCGAGGCCGAACCGTGCCGCTCCGACACCTGTTCGTGGACATGAACGCGTTCTTCGCGTCGGTCGAGCAGCAACACGACGCGACCCTCCGCGACCGCCCGGTCGCGGTGATTCCCACCGACGCCCCGACCACCGCGTGCATCGCCGCCAGCTACGAGGCGAAGGCGTTCGGCGTGAAGACCGGCACGCCGGTGTGGGCCGCGCGGAAGCTGTGCCCGCGCATCGTGTTCAAAGTGGCCGATCACCGGCGCTATGTGACGATGCACAACCGCGTGGTGGAAGCCGTGAACCGCGTGCTGCCGATCGACAGCGTTCGGTCCATCGACGAGGTGGCGATTCGCCTGACGGGGGCCGAGCGCGCCCCGGCCGCGGCGAAGCGCGCCGGCGAAGCGATCAAGCGCGCGATCCGCGAGCTGTGCGGCGCGTGCATGCGGTGTTCGATCGGCGCGGGGCCGAACGCGCTGCTGGCGAAGGTGGCCGCGGACATGCGCAAGCCGGACGGTCTCACGATTCTCGCGGACCCGGACCTGCCGGTGGCGCTGTACCGGTTGCCGCTCACCGACTTCCCCGGCGTCGGCCCGCGCATGGAGCGGCGGCTGAAACTGTACGGCATCTTCACCACCGAGCAGTTCTGCCAAGCGCCGATGCGCGTGCTTTCGGACGTGTGGGGCAGCAAGGTGATGGGCGAGCGCTGGTTTCGCGTGCTGCGCGGCGAAGACGTGCCGGACGCGCCGACGCGCCGCCAAACGGTGGGCCACTCGCACGTGCTCCCGCCGGACCTGCGCACCGGCGCGGGCGCGTTCGGCGTGCTGATGCGCATGGTTCACAAGGCCGCGGCCCGGCTGCGGAAGATGAACTACTGGTGCGGCGCGATCTCCGTGGGCGCGACCTTCTTGGGCACCGAGCGCGGCGATTCGGACTGGTGGGGCGACGGCACCCGCGTGCCCCGGTGTCGCGATACGCCGGCGCTGGTGACGGCCGCGACGCAACTGTGGGAGCGCCGGCCCCGCGACCACGGCGCACCGTTCAAGGTCGGCACCGTGCTGAGCGACCTCGTGCCGGCGCGGAGCGCGACGCCGTCGCTGTTCGAGGAGGACCGGCAGGCCGAAGAGATTTCCGACGCGATGGACGACGTGAACGCGGAGTTCGGCGCGAGCGTGATTCACTTGGGCGCGATGTGGGGGATGCAGGACGCGGCCCCGACGCGGATCGCGTTCACGCAGATCCCGGACTTCGACCGCCGCGTGAACTGAACGCACGCGCGAGCGCGAAGGGTCGTTACCGGCGCGAGCCGGTTTTTTTCGTTTCTCCTCACCCGCGGAGCGGGGTTGTTGGTAGTAACCCGCTTCAGCGGGTTTCGCAAACGCCGCAGCAACGAGCAATGGAAATGAGGTAGCGAACGCGGATGGTGTGCCGCGTTCGCTTCTGGAACTTTTCAACTTTTCGTTTCGGTGTTTGGGAACCCGCTGAAGCGGGTTACTACGAGCTACGAACCCGCTCCGCGGGTTCACCCCACGAAGCCCATGAGGTCCGCGAGCGTCACTTCGTCGCGCACGTCGTCGGGCAACAGGTGGCTGGGAACGTGCATCGCGGCGCGCCCGGTCGCGGGGTGCAGTTCGACGTGCTGCGCCGTGATGCTCTGCAACACCGCCGGGTGCGTGAGCACTTCGAGCGCCGGCGTGCGGCCGGCGTGCCGCTTCAGGTGGTCGTACCGCGAGCACTCGCCCGGTTGCGCCAACGCGCGGAAGTGGTTGGTTGCTGCGAGCGGCGAATCGTCGGTCGCGGCGCGAACGAGCGCGCGTGTGGGCGAGCGCTCCACGACCGCGCGCTCGCCGTTGTGCGTGCCCACCAGCGTGACGATACCGCACGTCATCAGCCGTTCGGTGCGCACCAGTTCGAGCGCGTGCGAGAAGTCGGTCGCGGTGTCGAGGACGTGCCGGAGGAACAGCAGCACCGGGTAGCCGGCGGGGTCGGAGGTGCCGAACACCGCGTTCAGGCACACGCAGAACCCGCGGCGCGACAGCCCGGTAACGGCCCCGATCATGCCGACGAACCCGGCGCTCGTGCCGTAATCTTCGACAACGAGGCAACTGGCCTTCGCCACCTTCTCCGCCGGGAACCAGTCCATGTTGCGCGCGAGCGTCGGGCCGTCGGTTCCGGCGAGCGCGAGCGTGGAGCACCCCATCGCGCCCGCGCCCATAAGCACGTCGTAGCACAGGTTCGCGGCGAGCAGTTCGACCGGCGACACGCCCACTTCGGCCGCGGCGCGGATCGCGCGCTCCGCGTGAACCGGGTACGTGTCGAAGGCGCGCCGCCCGGCGTCCGAGCCGAGGCCGAATTCGGCCATCATGCCGAGCGTGGCGCGGAGCAACTCGCGCGACCGCGCGACGAGGTGCGGCGGGTGCGGCCCGGCCGCGGGGACGGTGAGTACCGGTTCGTAGCGGTAGCCGTGCGGTGTGTTGGTCACGTGCGCCTCGCGTGCGGGTGAAGCAAACGGACGCGCGGCACGCGCGGTCTCGCTGAGCGCGCACTTGGCGGGGCGGCGCGGTTCGCGGATAATGACCGCACACGTTCCGCGCGGGGGCTTTCAGCGTGGCAAAGCGAGACCCGATGAACCCGAAGCGGTGCGCCGAGGTGCTCGGCGCGCTCGCGGCCCCGGAGCGGTTGAAGATCGTGCGGTTCCTCGCGGACGGCCCGCACACCGTCACGGAGATCGTCGAGGCGGTGGGCGTCAAGCCGCTGAACGTGTCGCATCACCTCACGGTGCTGAAACAGTCGCGGCTCATTTCCGGTACGAAGAAGGGCCGGTTCGTGTGGTACGCGCTGTGCCCCGGGGTGCTCGAAGACGCCGTGGAAGCCGGCGTGCCGCCGGGCGCGCTGAACCTCGGCTGCTGCCGGCTCGAGTTGCCGCTCACCGGCGGCGCGCCCGCCTGCTAGCGGCCAGCGCGCCGATGCCGGCGAGCGCGAGCAGTGCCGTTCCGGGTTCGGGCACGTGGTTCGGCCCGGGCGTCGGCCCGCCGGGGCTGTCGATGGGCACTTCCGGGCCGGTCGGCCCCGGTTCCACGCGGCCCGCGGGCGGCGGCGGATCGCCGGGGCGCGGCGAGTCGATGAGCGTGGGCGCGCGCGGGATGTTGCTGCCGGGCCAATCGAACCAGTAGAACGCGCGCGCCGAGTCCGCCGTGGCGCAGAAACCCAGCGCGAACAGGAGCGCGAAAACGAGACGCCTCACGGCGCACCTCCGCCGTTCGTGACGGGCGGGCTATTGCCGAACGTCCGCGCGCCGTCAAGCCGAGGTGCGCGCCGATATCGTGGTACGACGCTCCGCGTCGTTCTTCGCTTCGAAGCACCGAGCGCGACCGGTGATTGCGAATCGCTTCTCGAATGCGACGCAGAGCGTCGCACCACGATAACGGCGCTACGAACTGGAGGTGCGCGCCTTCGCGGCCCGCGTGCGCTCTTCGTTCCCGGCGACGGCGATCGGGCCGTCGGCCGCCGCGCCCGGTGGGTACGCGGGTCGCGCCGCGTGCCGGTACGCTTCCGGGCGCCGGTGCGCCAGCACGCAGTGCCCGGTGCGGCGCTCGCGCTCGTGCCGAACGGCGCTCAGGTCGATCGGCGCGACCACGATCTTTTCGCCGGGGCCGGGGTCGGCTTGGGCCAGAATGCGCCCGTCGTAATCCACAATCATGCTGCCGCCGGGCCACGAGAACGGCGGGTAGTGCTTCGCGCTCGCGCCCTGATTGGACGCCAGAACGAAGGCGCAATTCTCGATGGCCCGACACCGGTTCACGACGGTCCACCAGTCCATCGGCGGTGTCGCGCCCCACGGGTCCATGTACGCCGACACGCGCACGAGCACCTCCGCGCCTTGGAGTGCGAGTTCGCGAATCGCTTCGGGGAACAGCCAGTCGTAGCAGATGGCACAACCGATGCGGCCGATCTCAGTTTCGGCCACCGGGAACGGGTTCTCGGTGTAGTTCGGGATGTCGTGCGGGCTGGCGTGGACCTCCCACGGCAGCCACGGGTGAACCTTGCGATACTTGTACAGCAACCCGTTCGGCCCGATGAGGCACGTCGTGTTGAACACGCAGCTCGCGTACTTCGTATCTACTTCGAGGAAACTGCCGGTCTGAATGTAGACGCCGAGGTCGCGCGCCTTCTGCGCGTAGCGGTCGGTGTGCTCGTTCGGCACCGGCACCGCGAGCTTGTCAGTCAGTTCTTGTACCGTTTCGTAAACGGGCGCGGCGTGCGCGAACTCCGGGAACGCGACGAGCTTCACGTCGCCGAACGGCTTGTAGCCGATCACGGCACGGTCGATCATCCCGAGCATGTGCGATACGCGGTCCGGGATCGCGCTGCGGTCGGTGGGGTTGGGGAAGTCAGTTTGGCACGCGGCGGCGAGGTAGCGCGTTAGCACGATGGCTCCTGTTGGTCGGTCCGTCGAAGTGCGGTATCCTTAGAGACATTGCCCCGGAAGTCACTCTCCCGCGTGCGGGCGCAACC
This sequence comes from Gemmata sp., assembly GCA_022843445.1. Classification (GTDB taxonomy): domain Bacteria; phylum Planctomycetota; class Planctomycetia; order Gemmatales; family Gemmataceae; genus Gemmata. Next base: position 29,524 of record JALHNS010000004.1, on the reverse strand, counting down.
ATGAACCCTGCTGCCAATCCCAACGCGCTGCCCGGTGCCGAACCGGTCGTCGTGCGCAAAACCGTAACGCGGCCCGCGCCGTACCAACCGGCCATCGGGCCGAAGTTGCGCGTGCTGCTGCTCGCGGTGTTCGGGCTGTTCGCGTTCCTCGGTGCGACCGGCTTTTACCTCGGCGTAGTGTCCCTTCTGAACTACGCGCGCCAGCCGCAGAGCTACACGACGCCGTTCGCGCTGTGGGTGTTCCTCGCGCACATCGTCATCGGCGTGCTCGGCACGGTCCCGTTCCTCGCGTTCGGCGGCTACCACTGGGCGACGGCCCGCAAGCGCCCGAACCGCGCCGCGGTGCGGCTCGGCATCGTGGTGTTCTTCGCGGGCGTGCTGGTGTGCCTCACCGGGTTCGCGCTCGTGCAGCTCGAAGGGCTGCCGCAGTTGCCCACCGGTTCGGTCGGGCGCTCGGTGGTGTACTGGCTGCACATCGTGTTGCCGTTCGGCGCGGCGTGGGCGTACATCGCGCACCGGCGCGCCGGGCCGCGCATCAAGTGGGGCTTGGCGAAGGTGTGGGGCGCGGGCGTCGTGCTGTTCACCGGCGGCATGGCGGTCATGCACTCCCAAGACCCGCAGAAGTGGTTCCGCGAAGGGCCGAAGGAAGGCGCGCAATACTTCGAGCCGAGCATGACGCGCACCGCGGACGGCAAGTTCATTAGCGCCGACGTGATGATGATGGACGAGTACTGCGCGAAGTGCCACCAAGACGTGGCGAACGACCACTTCCACAGCGCGCACAAGTTCAGCTCGTTCAACAATCCGGCGTACCTCTTTAGCGTGCGCGAGACGCGCAAAGTGGGGCTGGAGAAGGCCGGGAGCGTGAAGTCGTCGCGGTGGTGCGCCGGCTGCCACGACCCGGTGCCGTTCCTCAGCGGCGCGTTCGACGACCCGAACTTCGACGACGTGAACCACAAGACCGCGCACGCGGGCATCACCTGCACCGTGTGCCACGCGGTCACGCACGTGAACGGTACGTTCGGCAACGGCGCGTACACGATGGAGGAACCGGCACACTACCCGTTCGCGCGCAGCGAAAATAAGGCGCTGCAGTGGATGAACAACCAGCTCGTGAAGGCCAAACCGGACTTCCACAAGCAGACGTTCCTGAAGCCGTTCCACAAGACCGCGGAGTTCTGCGCGACCTGTCACAAGGTGTCGCTGCCGGTGGAACTGAACAGCTACAAAGAGTTCCTCCGCGGGCAGAACCACTACGATTCGTACCTGCTCAGCGGCGTGTCCGGGCACGGCGTGCGCAGCTTCTACTATCCACCCCAAGCGAAAGAGAACTGCGCGGCGTGCCACATGCCGCTGAAGGAGAGCGGCGACTTCGGCGCGCAAGACTTCGACAAGAGCGGAAGGCGCACGGTCCACAACCACCGGTTCCCGGGGTCGAACACCGGCCTGTTCGAATTGCTGAAGCGCGAAGACCGTTACAAGCAGTTCGCGTCGGGGTTCCAGCAGACCAGCGACATGCACGCGAACTACCTGAAGGGCACCGCCGCGGACGGGAGCGACAAGAAGGTTCGCATCGACCTGTTCGGCGTGCGACCCGCCACCGAGGGCGGCTCGCTGGCCCAACTGCGACCGGAATTGCCGAAGCTGGAACCGGGCAAGTCGTATGTGGTGGAAGTCGTGGTGCGCACGCTCGGCCTCGGGCACCACTTCTCGCAAGGCACCGTGGACTCGAACGAAATCTGGGTCGATTTCCGCGCGGCCGCGAACGGCGCAGAGTTCGCGCGCAACGGCGCGGTGAGCGGCCCGGACGAAGCCGGTGAGGTGGACCGCTGGGCGCACTACATCAACGTTCACATGCTGGACCGTGACGGCAACCGCATCAACCGCCGCAACCCGCAAGACATCTTCACGCCGCTTTACGACAAGCAGATTCCGCCGGGGGCCGCGGCCGTAATGCACTACCGCATCGACGTGCCGCCGACCGCGACCGGCCCGGTCGAACTCACCGCGAAGGTGCGGTACCGCAAGTTCGATTACGAGTACATGAAGCTCGTTCACGGCGGGAAGGAACCGCCGAAACTGCCGATCATTGACATGGCCGAAGACCGCGTCACGCTTCCCATCGGCGCGGCGCAGGTGTCGCCGCAAGAGTCGCCGATCAAGCCCGCGTGGCAGCGGTGGAACGACTACGGCATCGGTTCGTACCTCGAAGGCGGCGGCAAGCGCGGCAACTTCAAGGAGGCCGAAGCCGCGTTCCAGAAGATGCTCACGCTCGGTGCGAAAGACGCGGTGCCGCACGCGCACCTGAACCTCGGTCGCGTGTACCTCGACGAAGGCCGCTTGGACGAAGCCGCGCGGCAACTCGACCTGAGCGGGAAGTGTGACCCGCCCGCGCCCGCGTGGAGCCGGACGTGGTTCACGGCGCAAGTGAACGCGCTGAACGCGACCCGCCGCGAGGACGTGATCGCGGCCGTAACCGAAATGGAGAAGTTGCTCGACCCGGCGAACCAACCCCGCGGCTTCGACTTCACGAAGGACTATGTGGTCTGGAACGCGGTGGCGAACCTGCTCTACAAGAGCCGCCCCGAACCCGCCGGTTCCGAGCAGCGGCGTGCGCAACTCGTTCGCGCCGTGAAGGCCGCCGAGCGTGTGCTGGACCTCGAAGCGGAAGACTTCGCCGCCCACGACACGCTCGCGCTCGCTTACGGCGAACTCGCCAGCGCGCTGCCCGCGGCCGACGCGCCGGAGAAGGTTTCGCACGACGTGCTGCTCGCCGAAGTCGCTATAGCTACCGACGCGAAGCAACCTACGGCGCGCCGCGCCGAAGCGTGCGCGAAGCTGGCCGGGTGGCTTCCGAAACTGGCGAACCCGCGACTCGCGACGATGCGCGAAGTGATTGCAAAGTTGCGCGCGTCGTACCACGCTGAGCAAAGCGCGGAAGTGCAGGGTGCGTTGGCGTTCGCGCTGGCCCGCTACCACCGCGAATCGCAACTGTTGTACAAGCCGGACGAGTTGGCCCGCGCGAACGCGACGCGCATCTACCGCAAAAAGAACCCGGCCGCGAACTACGCCGCCGGCGACCGCGTGATTTACCCCACAACGCAAGCGCACCGCGACGCGATCGTCGCCACCGGCGCGCTGCCGAAGTGATTTCAAGAGTAGGCAACTCGCTCCGCGAGTTGCCACTGGCGCTCGCAAACACCTTGAACTGAAATGCACCGGGAATGGTCGCTCGCGGAGCGAGCGACCTACACTTGTGGACGAACCTCTCTATGGCTTCCGAAGAACCCGCGCCCGCCGCTGAAACGCCCGCCGCCGACGCGCCCGCGCCGGGCGGGAAGCGCGCGATCATTGTGCTCGTCGCGCTCGCGCTACTCGCGGGCGGCGCGTACGCGCTGTACGCGTTCCTCAAGAAGCCGCCCGAACCGCCGAAACCGATCGTCCCCGATGCGCCGAAACAGCGCCAATCGCGCGAAGTGCCCGCGATCACGTTCACCGACGTGACCACCGCGAGCGGGATCAACTTCGTTCACGAACAGGGGCTGTCCGGGCACAAACTGCTGCCCGAAACGATGGGCGGCGGCGTCGCGGTGCTGGACTATGACGGCGACGGCAAACCCGACATACTCTTCGTGAGCGGCTGCGCGTGGCCGGGGTACGGTGAAGCGAAACCGGCGCTGAAGCTGTTCCGCAACCTCGGCAACTGTAAGTTCGAGGACGTGACCGCGAAGGCCGGTCTCGCCGTCTCGCTTTACGGGATGGGCGCGTGCGTCGGCGATTACGACAACGACGGCCGACCGGACGTGTTCGTGTCGTGCGTCGGCAAGCACCGGCTGTTCCGCAACGTGAACGGCGAGCGGTTCGAAGAGACGACCGACGCGGCCGGGGTCGGCGGCGCGGGCGATTTGCCGAAGGCGACGAAGGACGAGTTCGACAACTGGAAGCAACCGATCCCGTTCGGCTCCTCCGCGACGTTCCTCGATTACGACGGCGACGGCAAACTCGATCTGTTCGTGTGCCACTACGTCACGTGGTCGCCGAGCATTGATCGCGGCATCGTCTCCAGTTTGGTCGGCGGGAAGCGCACCTACGTGCAGCCGAAGGACATGGACGCGGCGCAGTGCGCGCTGTACCGGAACGTGGACGGGAAGAAGTTCGAGGACGTGACCGCAACCGCGGGCGTGCTCGTCGCGGAGAAGGAAGGCGTCGGCGCGGCCGACCGCCTGCGCGCCGTCGGCAAGTCGCTCGGCGTGACCGCGTGGGACGCGGACGGCGACGGCTTCCCGGACCTGATGGTCGCCAACGACATGACGCGGAACTTCTTCTTTCACAACGTGCCGGACGGGAACGGTGGAAGGCGCTTTGAAGAAAAAGGCGTGTACATCGGGGCCGCGTTCGCGGACGGCGGCGTGCCGCGCGGTGGCATGGGCATCGACTGGTGCGAGTTCGCGCCCGGCCGCTGCGCTGCGGTCATCGCGAACTTCGCCAACGAACCCGTGACGGTGATGGAGAAGGACGCGAAGCGGCTCGCGTTCTCGGACACGGCGCTCTCAGTAGGCCTCACCGGGCCGACGCGGGCGGCGCTCAAGTTCGGCACGTTCTTCTTCGACTACGACAACGACGGGCGCTTGGATTTGCTCGTCGCCAACGGCCACATCGACCCGGACATTCAGAGCATCCAATCGAGCCAGAGTTACGCGCAGCCGGCGCAACTGTACTGGAACACCGGCGACCCGGAGTGCTACTTCGAGCCGGTGCCCGCGGCGCGCGGCGGCGCTGATCTCTTCAAGCCGATGGTCGGGCGCGGCAGCGCGTTCGCGGACCTCGATGGCGACGGCGACCTCGACGTGATCCTCGTGGCGAACGGCGGCCCGGCCCGCGTGCTGCGCAACGACGCGCCCGCGAGCAACAGATCCGTGCGCCTGCACCTGCACGGCGACGGCACGAAGAGCAACCGCTCCGCTCTGGGCGCGGTGGTGCAAGTGGACGCCGGCGGGAAGACCTACACGCGCACCGTCACCAGCGGGCGCGGCTACCTGAGCCAATCGGAGTTGGTGCTCACGGTCGGCATCGGCACCGCGACGAAAGCGGACAAGGTGACCGTGCGCTGGCCCGGCACCGCGGGCGGCACCGAGGTGTGGACGAACCTCGATGCCGGTAAGCCGCACGAATTGAAGCAGGGGAACAAGTAGCGCGGCGAACGGCCGGTGTGAACCTGCCGGTGCGTTGATCGCGCCCTGCCACCGGCCGGTTCACACCGGCCGTTCGCCAAATCTCGAAAACGGAACTTCTCTCATGTCCGCACCTCCGCCTCCCGCGCCGCGCCGCGCGCTGTTCGCCGCACTCGCTCTATTGGTTCTGGTGGGCGCGGGTGTCGGCGCGTACTTCGCGTTCTTCCGCGCCAAGCCGAAACCCGCGGTCGATATGGATGCGGCGATGGCCGCGAACCTGCGCGGCGTCGGCTACATGGAGCAGCACGAGTTCAAGAAGGCCGAACCGGAGTTCCAGCGGGCGACGGACCTCGCCCCGGACTGGCTGCCGGCGCGCGTGAACCTCGCCATCGCCAAGTTCAACCAGCAGGATCCGAACTCGAAGGAACTGAGCACGAAATCGCAAGAGGCGCGCGAGCTGTTCGCGCAGGTGCTCGCGGCCGATCCGAACAACAAGCACGCGCTCTACTGTCTCGGCTACCTCGACTTCTACGCGGGCGACGTGAGGGCCGCGCACCCGCGGTTCGCGGCGGTCAACAAACTGGACCCGAAGGATCCCTTCACGTGGCTCCGGCTCGGGGCCACTGATCCCGAAGGGGCGACCGCGCCGCGCGCGCGGGCGTGCTACGAAGAGGCGCTGAAACTGAACCCGTACCTCGCCGAGGCGCGGTACCGGTTGTCGCAATCGCTCGGCGACAAAGAGGACGAGCTGCGGCGGCGGTTGCTCGAGGAGCACGTCAAACTCGCTAACTCCGACCACTACACGGAATCCGGCTCGAAATACACGGAAATCGGCACGTACGCCGAAGCCATCGGGCGCGACCCAGCGTTCGCCAAGCCCGCGGTCGGGGTGCTGCCGATGTTCGCGCCGTCGGGGAAGGTGACGCTCGCGGCCGGCACGCGCTGGGCGGCCGACACTGACCTCGACGCGTTAACTCGCGCCGCGCGGGAGCGCTTCGGTGCGGGCATCGTGCTGTTCGACTTCAACGGCGACGGCAAGCCGGACGTGCTCGCGCTTTCCGCGGGCGTCCGCGACGGGAAGCTGTGCGACCTTCTGCTGAAGAACGAAGGCAACGGCACCTTCACCGACGCGAGCACCGCGCTCGGCGCGTCGCGCGCGAGCCTCGGTGCCGCGCCCGCGGATTACGACAACGACGGCCACCCGGACCTCGCGCTCACCGGCGCGTTCGGCGTGCGCCTGCTGCGCAACACGGGGAAGGGCACCTTTGAAGACGTGAGCGCCGCGGCCGGTCTCGACAAGCTCACCGGGCTGTTTCTCGGTTGCGGCTGGTACGACTTCGACCCCGACGGCGACCTCGACCTCGTGCTGTGCAAGTACTCCGATTCGACTGCGGCGCTGGATGCGAAGCAAGCCGGCGGCACGGTGCTGCTGTACGAAAACGTCGGCGTCGCGCCGCCGTCGGACGGGAAGGGCGCGCCGCCGGCGCTCACCACCGCGTTCAAGCGGAACGACGTGTTCGCGCCGCTGGTGCCCGCGGGCGCGTATGTGGGGTTCGTCGCGTCCGATCTCGACGGCGACTGCGACATCGACCTCTTGCTGCTCGCGGACGGCGCGGAGCCGGTGTTCATCGAGAACGACCGGCTGATGCGGTTCAAGCGCCCGCAACCGGCGTGGCTGAAACACACCGGGGCGTGGACCGGCGGGCTGGTGCTCGATGCCAACCGCGACGAGCGCTCCGACGTGCTGCTGACGCGCGCCGGCGGCGCATCGGTGCTACTACTTTCCACCGGCGAACGCGACTTCACTGCGAGCGAAGTGAACGCGCCCGCGTTCCGCCAAGCGACAGTCGCGGACGTGGACGCCGACGGTTGGGCCGATGTGGTCGGGCTTTCGGGGGAAGGCAAACCGGTGCTGCTGCACAATCAGGGCGACGGGAAACTCGCGGCGAAGATCGACACCTTCGGCATCTTGACCGGCGTTCGCGCTTTCGCGGTGGCTAACCTCGTCAGCGACGGCAACCTCGACTTGCTCACACTCACCGATGCCGGCGTGCAACTCCACAAGAACAACGGGAACGGCAATCACACGCTGTATCTGAACCCGACCGGCAAGCGAAATAAGGGCAAGAACGAGCGCACGAGCAACGACGGCCTCGGGGCGCGCATGTCGGCGCACGCCGGGACGCACTGGACATCGGCCGAGCGCGCGACGATGAGCGCGGGGCCGGCGCAATCGCTGCTTCCCACGGCGCTCGGCATGGGCAAGCACGCGAAGGCCGACCTCGTGCGGATTCACTGGCCGGACCTCGTGCTGCAAGCGGAGTTGGGCCTCGACACCGGTCGCGTCGTGCGCATCGAAGAGACGAATCGCAAGGGCACGTCGTGCCCGGTGCTGATGGTGTGGGACGGCGAGAAGTTCGCGTTCGTCACGGACTTCTTGGGCGGCGGCGCGCTCGGCGAGAGCGGGCCGGACGGCAGCATCCGCCCGCCGCGCCGCGAAGAGAGCGTGAAGATCGAACCCGGCAAGCTCGTGCCGCGCAACGGCGAGTACGTGCTGAAGATCGCGGAGCCGATGGACGAAGTGCTGTACCTCGATCACCTGAAACTCATCGCGATCGACCACCCGGTCGGCGTGCAGGTGTTCCCCGACGAGCGGTTCGTGTTCGCGCTGCCGAACGCGACCGAGAAGCTGATGGCGTTCGGCACGAAGCACTTCCCGAAGCGCGCGACCGATCACCGCGGCGCGGACGTGACTTCGCGCGTGACCAAGCGCGACCGGCTCGCGGTTGATACCTTCGCGGTGCGCTCGTGGCTCGGTTACGCCGAAGATCACGCGCTCACACTCGACTTCGGCGACATCCCCGAAGGCAAGGAGTGGGTGCTCGTGCTCGCCGGGTGGACGGAGTACCCGTATCCCGAGTCGATGTTCGCCGCGACGCGCGCCGGTGTGAACATCGTGCCGCCGGTGTTGGAGCGCCGCACACCGGGCGGCAAATGGGAAACCGTGTGCGACCTCGGCTTCCCGGCCGGGCTCCCGCGGGTGATGACGCGGCCACTTCCCGCAGGCGTCAAACCCGGGGCGTGCGAATTGCGCATCCGCACCAACATGCAAATCTTCTGGGATCAGATTTACCTCGCGCAGGCGCAACCCGTGACGAACGCGGTGGAACTCGAGGTGTCGCGCGCCGACCTCGCGGCCCGCGGCTTCATGCAAGAGGTGTACCCGGACGGCAAACCGCCGGTCGCGTACGACGACGCGAAGACCGAACCGGTACTCGTGGCGAAGTGGAAGGGCAAGCTGACGAAGCTCGGCGACGTGACCGACCTGCTAACCGCGGACGACGACCGCTACGTGCTGTGCGGCCCCGGCGACGAGATCACGGTGCGCTTCGACGCGACGAAGCTGCCCGCGCTGCCGCCGGGGTTCGAGCGCACGTTTGTGCTCAAAACCCGCGGTTACTGTAAGGATACGTCGTCAACCACAGTAACCGGTATGGAGGTTGGGCCGCTGCCGTTTCGTGCGATGCCCAATTACCCGCATTTCGGGGCTTCTGTGCCCCCGCGAACGGACGCAGAGAGGTGGCACACGCGCCCCGCCGGGCGCTAATCAAAGGTGAACCATGTCCGCGATTCTCACTTGCACCACGAGTACCGTCGTTGCTCTCGTCTGCGCGAGCGTACCGGTTCCCGAAGTCGCACCGCCCCCGCGCGTCGCGCACGAAGTCGCCACGTTCGGGTCCGGGTGCTTCTGGTGCAGTGAGGCCGTGTTCGAACAGCTTCGCGGCGTCAAGTCGGTCGTCTCCGGCTTCAGCGGTGGAGCGGTGAAGAACCCGACGTACAAGCAGGTGTGCCGCGGAAACACCGGGCACGCGGAGGTGGTGCAGGTCAGGTTCGACCCCTCGGTGATTTCCTACGCGGAACTCCTCGAAGTGTTTTGGCTGTCGCACGATCCGACCACGAAGAACCGGCAGGGCATCGACCGCGGCCCGCAGTACCGCTCCGCCATCTTCTACCACTCGGACGAACAGCGCGACACGGCCGAAGAGTACCGCGACAAGATCGACGCCGCGCGCGTGTACCTGCGCCCCCTCGTGACGGAGATCAGCAAGTTCGACGCGTTCTACCCGGCCGAGGACTCCCACCAAGATTACTTCGCGAACAACCCGACGAAGAGCTACTGCCGGGCGCAGATCGGTCCGAAGGTGGAGAAGATCCGAAAGGTGTTCGCCAAGAAGGTGAAGTGACCGAGCGACACGGTCGCGCGCGCGTTCGTAAGACCGGGTCGCACCGCCGCGTCGGAACGGTAGCCGCTTCACTCCTCTGAGGGCCGTGCATGAAGACCGCCGTCGTGCTACTCGCGCTGTCCGCGCTCGCGTTCGCCCTCACGCTGTTGCTCATGGGGAACTACGAGGCCACCGATATGCCGGAGAACTTCCCGCCGCCGGACCCCGCGCCCGCGGCCGACGCGCCCGCCGACACCGAAACCGCGACCTTCGGGGGCGGCTGCTTCTGGTGTACCGAGGCCGTGTTCCTGCAACTGCGCGGCGTGAAGACCGTGACGAGCGGCTACACCGGCGGGCACCTACCGAACCCGACCTACGACGACATCTGCGACGGAGACACCGGGCACGCGGAGGTGGTGCAGATCGTGTTCGACCCGAAGGTAATTTCGTTCTCGGAACTGCTCGAAGTACACTGGCGCACGCACGACCCGACCACGTTGAACCGCCAAGGCAACGATCGCGGCCCGCAGTACCGCTCCGCCGTCTTCTACCACAGCGAGCAGCAGCGCGAACTCGCGGAGCGGTACAAGGCGAAGATCGACGCCGCGGTCGTATACGCCAAGCCGCTCGTGACCGAGATCACGAAAGCGAGCACGTTCTACCCGGCCGAGGCGTACCACCAGAACTACTACGCGAACAACAAGGGGGACGGCTACTGCCGCGTGATGATCGGCCCGAAGGTGGAGAAGTTAAAGAAGGTGTTCGCGGACAAACTCAAGTCGGAGTGAAGCCCGTGCGCCGCGCGTTCCTCACCGCCGAGTGGCGGAACCTGATTCTGGCGAACTTCGCCGTGCCCGAAGAACTGCTGCGCCCGCACCTGCCGCCCGGGTGCGAGTTCGACCGGCGCGACGGCGCGTGCTGGGCGAGCCTCGTCGCGTTCCAGTTCCTGAACACGCGCGTGCTGGGCATTTCGTGGCCCGGGTTTCGCAACTTCCCCGAATGGAACCTACGGTTCTACGTGCGCCGAGGCGAAGAGCGCGGGGTGTGCTTCGTGCGCGAGTTCGTACCGCAGTGGACGGTCGCGACGATCGCGCGCGTGCTGTACAACGAGCCGTACCGAGCGGCGCGGATGGCGATGGACGTGCGCGACGAACCGACCGGGACGCGGGCGGAGTACCGCGTGCGGTGGGGCGGCCGTGAGCACACGATGTGCGCCGAAAGTGCCGCGCCGCCGGTGCGCCCCGCCGCCGACAGTCTCGAACACTGGTTCAAGGAGCACGAACACGGGTTCGGGACCGGGCGGCGCGGCGGGCTGATCCGCTACGGCGTCGAACACCCCGAATGGGACGTGCGGCCGATTCGCGACCTGCACATCGATATCGATTGGGGCTTGCTGTACGGCCCGGAGTGGGCACCGATGAACGGGACCGCGCCCGCGAGCGCGGTGTTCGCGGTCGGCTCCGCGGTGCGCGTCTCACCGCGGGCGTGAGTCACTTCGCCGGCACGAACTCGCTCACGTCCCACACGCGCACGGTCTTGTCCCACGCGCCCGCGGCCACCAGAGGCTTCGTCGGGTGGAAGGCCACGCACAGCACCTCGTTCGTGTGCTTCAGCCGCGCCTTCTCCTTCCATGTGGCCGTGTCCCAGAGAACCACGTCGCTCGGTTTGTTCCAGTCGCCGTCCGCGACCGCGAGCACCTTGCCGCCCGCGCCGAACGCAACACCCCACACGTCCCCGGTGTGCTTCCCCTTCAGCGACGCGACTTCTTCGCCCTTCGCGTTCCACACCTTCGTAAGGCCGTACCGCGTGCCGGCCGCGAGCAGCTTTTCTTGCTCGAACGACAGGCTGCGAATCTCCGCGGCTTTCGGTTCGAGGGTATGCGCGCGCCACGCGCCGCCGCCGGTGCGCACAACGTTGTCCGAACTGGCCATTGCGACCGTACCGCCCGGCCCAACCGCGAGCGCGTTCGCCCACGACTTGTGAAACGGTTCCGACTGCACTTTCTCTCCGGTGCCGCGGTCCCACAGGGTGAGCCGGCCGCTTACGTCCGCGGTGCAAAGGTTCTTGCCATCAGGAAAGAACGTCACCGCCATCACGACGCCCTTGTGCCCCTTCAGCGCGAGCAACTCCGCGCCGGTCTTCGCGTCCCACAACTTCGCGGTGTGGTCGAAGCTGCCGGTCAGCAGTTGCTTGCCGTCGGGCGACCACGCGACCGCGCTCACGTAATCGGTGTGGCCCTTCAGCCGCAGCGTTTCTTTCCACGTGGCGGTGTCCCACACGGAAACGGTTTTGTCCGCGCTCGCCACCGCAAGCCGCGCGCCGTCCGGGCTGAACGCGATCGCGCTCACCCACCCGTCGTGCGCCTTCAGCACCGTCGGTTCGGGCGGCGCGGCGCTCGCGGTCGCACAGCAGAGTAGAAACGCGGAGAGGCGGAGCATCGGACGGTCCTCCACGGGACAGGCTAGAAGCCTGTCCTACGGCGCGCGGCGCGGGTACGCTAGACGGCATGAAAACGCTCGTCACTTGCTCGCTCGCGCTCTGCGTTGCTCTGTCGCCGGCCGCGGACCCGAAGCCGGTGCCCGCAGAAGAAGCCGTTGCCGGGCTGAAAGAGTTCTTCGCCAAGATCGCGCACGAAGACGGTTCGTTCCGCCCCGGCATCGATCCGAAGTACGAGGGCATGTCCGACAGCGCGTTCAGCGACCTCGCGCCCACCGCGTACGCGGTCGTCATTCACCGCACGTTCGGCTGGAAGTTGCCGCACGAAGCGAAGACGCTGGAGTTTCTACACTCGCGCCAGCAAGAAGACGGCGCGTTCGTGAACGTGAAGGGCACCGTCGATCCCAAGTCCGCGGCCGGGCGCGCGTACAACACCACGATGGCCGTGATGGCGCTGCACGCGCTCGGCGCGAAACCGAAACGCGACCCGTTGCCGGTGTTCGACGGCGTGCTGAAGGCCGACGTGAAGGACCTGCCGCTGTACATGACGAGCTTCTTCCCGCTCGCGTACCTGTGCAGCGGGAAGGCGATTCCGCCCGAAGCCGACAAGAAGATCAAGGCCGTGATGGTGCAGGCCGATGACGGCTACATCAACGAGCACGTCGCGGCGACGTTCCACGCGGCGCACTACTACCGGCTGATCGGCGAACCGGTGCCGAAGGCCGAGGCGATGCTCAAGAGAGTTCTGCGCGACCAAAAGGCCGACGGTAGTTGGCTGCTGAACCCGCCGGCCCGCGACCGGCACGCGACTTTCGACGCGTGCTTCATCGTGAAGCAACTCGGCGGCAACACCCCCGCGGCGCGCGAGTGCCTCGACCGCGCCGCGAAGTGGGCGCTCACCTGCCGCAACGCCGACGGCGGCTTCGGGCACTACCCCGGCAGCACGTCGGACGCGGACGCGTGCTTCTTCCACATCGGCACGCTGGTGCTCGCCGGGAAGGTGCAGGTCGCGGACCCGCTCCCGAAGAACCCGCACCTCGTGGGCTGGGGCCACCTGTTCCCGGTGAAGTGAGCGCGACCGAGATTGCCGCGCCGCGCGCCGGGCGGTACGCTCCCTTTTTTCCACATCGGGAGTGAGCCGTGGACGAGCGCGAAGCCCTGATCCAAACCATCCTCGACAACCCCACGGACGACGCGGCGCGGCTGGTGTACGCCGACTGGCAGCAGGAGCACGGGAACGAAGCGCACGCCGAACTCATCCGCGCGCAGCTCGCCGGCACGCCGGAAGGAAACGCGCGCGCGGCCGAACTGCTGGCGCGGCCCGAGTTCGCGGCGCTCACCGAGTTCAACACCTTCGAGCGCGGGTTCGTGACCGGCGCTAAGGGGTTCGGCGGGTTCGACGGGTTCGGCGCGCTCGAAGGCTTCACCGCGGCCGAAGGCTACGACGTGCGGACCCTCGACGAAGTGCCGCTGGACCGCGTTCTGTTCGTAGACTGCTGCGACTACGGCGATTCGTGCTGGCCGAACCCGGAATCCGCGGCGCGGGTCGCGGCGCACCCGGTGGCCCGGCGCGTCCGCCGCATGTCGTTCTTCGAGTGCTCGCTCGACGCGGGCGTGCTCCGCGCGTTCGCCAATTCGCCGCACCTGTTGAACCTGCGCGACGTCTTCTTTAACGACTGCGGCACGGCCCCCGCGGCCATCGCGGAGCTGCTCCTCGCGCCCGGGGTGCGCGTGGAGCGGTTGAGGATCTGCGGCGAGAACAACTACTGGTACGAACTGGCCGAGCCGCTCGCGCGCGTGCTGGCCGACCCGCGTGCCGCGCGGCTGCGGGTGCTGAACGTCTCGGCGGATTTCACCGCGCCGTCGCTGGCCGACGCGCTGCTCGCCGCACCGGACCTGCCGAACCTGCGCGTGCAACTGCGGGCCAGCGCCGATTGGCTCACGCCCGCGGTGCGCGCCGCGCTGGTGAGCCGGTACGGAGCGCGAATCGCGTTCGAGGACTGGAACGAAGTGTTCTCGTTGTAACCGTGCCGACGCGCGACCGAGATTGCCGCGCCCCGCGCGCCGCGGTACGCTTCACCCTTTCCCCCACCGGAGCGAACCGTGGACGAACGCGAAGTACTGATTCAGACGATTCTCGATAACCCGGCCGACGATGCGGCGCGGCTGGTGTACGCCGACTGGCAACAGGAGCACGGCGACGAGGCGCACGCGGAGCTGATCCGCTTGCAGTGCGCGCGCGCCGCGAAAAAGGGCAAGCCGGGCGCGCGCGAGCGCGAGCTGCTCAATCGGCCCGAAAACGCGGTCCTGATCGAGCGCGGGAACACGTTCGAGCGCGGGTTCGTCACCGAGGCCCGGTACGCGGCCGGCGGTGTCGGTCCGGAGGGACCGGTGAACGAGCTGGACGACGTGCCGCTGGACCGCGTGCTGTTCGTGGACTGCTGTGATTACGGCGACGAGTGGCCCACGCTGGACGAGGCGCAGCGGCTCGCCAAGCACCCGGTCGCGCGGCGCGTGCGGCGGGTCTCGTTCTTCGAGTACACGCTAGACGCGGGCATCCTGCGCGCGCTGGCGAAGTCGCCGCACCTGCTGAACCTGCGCGACGTGGTGTTCAGCTCCAGTGGCACCGACAGCGCCGCGCTCGCCGCGCTGCTCCTCGCGAAGTCGGTGCGCGGCGTCGAACGGCTGTTGATTCAGGGCGACACGGACTTCACCGACATCGCGCAGCCGCTCGCGTGCGTGCTGGCCGACCCGCGGGCCGCGCGGCTGCGGCTCCTGTGGATCACCCCGGACTTCACCGCCGCATCGCTCGCGGACGCGCTGCTCGCCGCGCCGGACCTGCCCGAGTTGCAGGTGCGCTTGCCGGATCGTGCCGAGTGGCTCACGCGCGAGGTGCGCGCCGCCCTTCGCGCCAAGTACGGCAAGCGGGTCGCGTTCCCGACCCGGTGGGCGAACACGGACACCTTCAAATAGCGCGCGAACGAGCGCGAACCCGCTCTCTCGCCGCTCTCTCGCCGCTCTCTCGCCGCGTCGCGCGCGGGTTCACTCGTGACCGGTTCGTTCGCGCCACGCGCCGGTCCTCGCGCCGTGGGCGTCCGCTCCGTGCTGCCGCGGGCGCGGGGTACGGTCGAAGAGTGGACGCGCGAACGTAATTCCCAAGCGGCCGCGCCGGAAGTGCGGGTTCAGTCCAACTCCACCACTTTGCCGTCGGGCGTGATGTCGATCTCGCGCAACTTGCCGCGCTTGTCTTTGCCGCGCAGCTCGAAGTTGCCGTCCTCCTTGTACGCTTCCGTGAAGGTCACGTCCGGCAGCTTCTCCTTCGCGATCTTCAGGACGTCCGCGGGCACGTCGGCGAGGGTCAACGGCGTCTTCTCGATCTTGGGCGCGCCCCCGCACCCGACCGCGGCGCACAGCGCCAGCGCGACAACGAAGCGGCGCATTAGTGGTCCCCCGAAAGCGGTTCGCCGCCGGCCCGCGTGCTGAGCGCGCGGAGCGTGGCGTAATCCGCGGACGCGGTGAGCAGCCGCACGTGTCCGTCCGCGAACACGAAGGTCACGCCGCCGGTGTGCGCGCTCGAAAAGTGGTTCAGCTCGCGGGGCCGCGTCGGGCCGTCGAACATCTCGCCCGTGTGCCCGAGCACGTAGTTCGAGGCGTTTTCCGGCACGTTCGGGAGCGGCGAGTTGGGCGTCGCGCCCAACTGCGCGTTCGTGACCGCGCCGGCCCAGAGCGCTTCGCTGAAGCGGAACGAGCGCTCGCCCGCCACCAGCGTGTTGCTCGTGCCGTCGGTGATGTCGGCGATGCGGATCGCGCTGTTGCGGAAGAACGTGCCGTTGCCGTCCACGCCCGGTTCGCCGGTGCCGTACACGCCGGTGTAGTTCGCCGGGGCCGCGGTGCACGTGACCGAGAGCAACTGCCCGGTCGCGGAGCGCGGGCCGGCGCTCACCGCCGCCGCCGGGCCGTCGGCCGGGCACAGGTACGGCTTCACGAGCTGCGCGCGGCCCGCGGCGTTCGTCGCGTGCTCGATGGGAAGCGCCGTGTTCAGTTGGCGGAACAGGTTGTCTTGTTCGATGTGCGGCAGCAGGAGCGCGGCCCAACCCCAGCCGGGGCCGGTGTCGTTCAGCGCCGCGTCCGTGCCGGACACGTAGCCCGCGGGGAACGCGCCGCGCGCGTCGTGGTGTGCCTGAAGCGCCAGCCCGATTTGTTTCAAGTTGTTGGAGCAACTCACGCGCGCCGCGGCCTCGCGCACCTTCTGCACCGCCGGCAGCAGCAAGCCGACCAGCACCGCGATGATGGCGATGACCACGAGCAATTCGATCAGTGTGAACCCGCGCTTCGCGCGCATGGGGTGCTCCGTTGGCGTCACGCGCGGTGCGCGAGGGGCGTTACCGCGCGCGCGGCGGGGC
This sequence comes from Gemmata sp., assembly GCA_022843445.1. GTDB lineage: Bacteria > Planctomycetota > Planctomycetia > Gemmatales > Gemmataceae > Gemmata. Next base: position 13,291 of record JALHNS010000004.1, on the reverse strand, counting down.
CGGCGTACAGCGCCCGCGGGCGGATCAGGCGGTTCTTGTCCAACTGCTCGATCACGTGCGCCGACCACCCGGCCACGCGGGACATTGCGAAGATCGGCGTGAACAGTGGGATCTCCAACTTCATCGCATGGTACAGCCGGCCCGCGGGCCAATCCAAGTTCGGAAACATGTTCTTCTCGGCGGCCATCACGCGCTCGATGGCGTCCGCGGTGTCCTCCCACTTCGTTTCGCCGGCGGCCTCGGCCGCGGCGCGCGCGTACGCCTTCAGAATGCCCGCGCGCACGTCGCCGGTCTTATACACGCGGTGCCCGAAACCCATGATCCGCTCTTTGCGGAACAGGGCGGACCGGGTCCACGTCTCGGCGTGCTCCGGCGCGCCCGCGGCTTGCAGAATGTCCATCACCTTCTCGTTCGCGCCGCCGTGCAGCGGGCCTTTCAGCGCGCCGATCGCGCCGGTAATCCCGCTGTGCAGGTCCGAGAGCGTGGACACGATCACGCGCGCCGCGAACGTGCTCGCGTTGAACTCGTGCTCCGCGTACAGGATCAGCGACACGTCCAGCGCCTTCACCTCTTGCGGCGTCGCTTCGCCCCCCCGCAGCATGTACAAGAAGTTCGCGGCGTGGCTCAGGTCCTGCCGCGCTTGCACCTCCGGCAGCCCCTTCACCACGCGGTAGTAGTCGGCGATCACGACCGGGATTTGGGCGAGCAGCCGCTCGGCCTTGCGCAGGTTCGCGTCGCGCGAGTTGTCGGCGGCGTCTTGGTCGAAGTGCCCCAGCGCGCTCACGGCGGTGCGTAGCGCGTCGAGCGGGACCGTCCACTTGGGGAGCGCCGCGAGCAGGTCTTTGAGCGGCGGCGGGAGCCGGCGCGCCGCGGCCACGCGCGTTTGGAACGCCTTGAGTTGCGCCGCGTTCGGCAGTTCGCCGTGCAGCAACAGGTGCGCGACTTCGTCGAACGAGCAGTGTTCCGCGAGGTCGCCGACCGCGTACCCGCGGTAGCTCAGACCGCCTTCGACGGTGCAGATCGCGGTTTCGCCCGCGACGATCCCTTCGAGGCCGGGGGAGTACGCCGGAGTGCTCATGGTTGGTCTCGCGCGTGCGAAGGGCAACACTCGTCTACACTACCCGCGCCGCGGCCGTCGGCCACAACAGAGCGTACAGCGAATTGGCGAGCATCGCCAACAGGAAGTCGATTACGAGGATGGCAACGAACGCGACGACGAACGCCTCGGTCGCGGCGCGGCCCACGCCCGCCGCGCCCGGCTTGCTGTGGAACCCGCGGTGGCACGCGATCAGCGACAGCACGCCGCCGAACACGATCCCCTTCGCCAGCCCGATCAGCACGTCCCACGATTTCACGAACTCGCGCGTGTGCCGCCAGTAGTGGTGCCCGTCGATGTCGAACACGCCCAAGCAGATGACCGAGCTGCCGATGAGGCCCATCACGTCTGCCACGACCGTGAGCAGCGGCAGCAGCAGCACGCACGCGAGCACGCGCGGCCCCACAAGGTACCGCACCGGATCGACGCCGAGGCACGCGAGCGCGTCGAGTTGCTCCGTCACGCGCATGGTCGCCAGTTCCGCCGCGAGCGCCGACCCGACGCGGCCCGCGAGCATGACCGCCGCGAGCACCGGCCCGAGTTCGCGCACGACCGACATGTGAATGACCGCGCCGATGCTCGTTTCGAGGCCGATGGTGTGGAACTGCCCGTATGCTTGCACCGCGAGCACCATGCCGATGAACGCGCCGGTGATGGCGACCACGCCCACGCTGTTCACGCCCACTTCGACCGCGACGCGGAAGAACTCGCGCGCCGTGAAACTGCGCCGCACCACGCCGGTGGCGGCGCGGAGCGCGAACAGCCACCAGTCGCCGAATGCGGCGAGCGTGTCGCCGAGTTTGGTGGCGATACCGGGGTTCGCGGAAGGCGTCATGCGTGCGGTTGTACCGCGCCGCCGCGGGGAAGGGCAGGCCAACCGGTGGTTGTTCGGTCGAACCGCCGGCGTAAGCCGGTGGGTCTCAGCGCACCCACCGGTTTACGCCGGCGGTTCGACGGGCCGAAGTGCTACGCCGGCAGTTCGCCGACGGGCACGCCGCGCACCCAGCGCACCCACACGCCGCGCACCTCGTCCCACGCGATCCCGGTGAAGCCGCGGGCCGCGAGGTCGCGCGCCGTGCCGGGGATGACCGGCTCCGGCACCGGCGGCTCGAAGAACTCGCGCACCTTGCGCGCTACGTTCTCGCGCGCCGCTCGCGCTCGCACCGCGGCCAACTCGCCTTGACCGAGCATCCACACGACGACGGCGACGAGCGCCAAGCCGATGTGCCCGAACGCGAGGCCGGCCACGAACATCGCGCCCGCGATCACGCTGCCCACCTGCACGGCGACTTCGGTCGCCCGCAAGCGGCTCAGGCGCGACGCGAGCAGCGCCCGCAGCACGCGGCCCCCGTCCATCGGGAACGCCGGCAGCAGGTTGAACGCCGCGAGCGTCACGTTCGCCCAGAACACGTTCGCCACGAACAGGTCGAGCGCGTCCGGCGTGTGTTCCCACGGCAGCACGAACCCGCCGAGGGCGATGCCGAGGAACAGCCCACCGGCAATGGCGACGTTCACCGCGGGGCCGGCGAGCGCGACCGCGATTTCGTGCCGCGGGCGCTCCGGCAGGCGCTCCATGCTGGCGACGCCGCCGACCGGGTACAGCGTGATGTCCCGCGTGCGAATGCCGTACGCGCGGGCCGCAAGCGCGTGCCCCACCTCGTGGAGCGCGACACAGACGAACACAGCGAGCACGAGCAACAGGTCGAACGCGACACGATCGAGACCGGCCCCGAACCCGGTCAGCAGAACGAATAGCGGCAGCAACCAGAACGTTCCGTGAACGCGGAAGTCGATGCCGAAGAACTTGCCCAAGTGTGTCGAACCGAACATGGTGTCTCCCTCCCGGGGCGCGAAGCCCCACACCAGTATTCGATTGCGGACGCGGGAAATTGGATTCGCCGCGGTGCGGATTCGCCAGCAAACTAGATTTCGACGGGCCGAATGGCGAAGTGATTGGGGTCGATGGCGTCTTGGAGCAGGTCGAACAAGTCGTGCCGAAGGAAAAATACCGAACTCCAGATCAGCGGGTGTGTCTCGAATACAGCGCGCGGGCACTCAAATTCGACATCAGTTTTCCGGTCGTTGTTCATCACGAAGTTGACGCGCACAGTCTTCCCAACTTCACCCTGCGGTTTGTGAACGTTGTACGCGACGAGTTCTTTGCACTTGGGGAACGTCGCGAACAAACTCGGGTCGTTGGGCATCCAATCCAACAGCGTGTCGGGCCGCCGGACGTTCCGGCGAATCACCGGGTCCGCGGATTCATAAAAACTGAAGTCGCCGATCGGCTTCCACAAGTTGAGCAACTTTTGCGGGAGCGCGTCCGCGAAGCTCAGATTCGGAAAGTGGCTGATGCGCTGATAGAGGTCGTCGCGAGCCACGAGCGCGACTCTCGGCTTAAACAGTGGCGGAACGAACACACCGCTCCGCGTCAGTAGCAGCGGGTGTGATAAGTCGTCGCCGACATCGTGCGCACAACTTCCTTGTCCTTGATGCGCCGGATCGGTTGGCGCGTCGGCTCTGATGGCAGCCCCGTGAAAGAGCAACTTATGAACAACGTCCATCTGCTTGCTCTGCCAATTCATGGTCGTGTCGAGCGCGATGAACTTCATGGCTGAGCCTCCCTAGGCAGTTGGTGGCTAAAAGAAGGCGCGGACCACGTTGAAGAAGATGACGATGCCGAGCACGTCGGAGAGCGTGGCGATGAGCGGGGCGGACATGAGCGCCGGGTCGCGGCCCGCGGCTTTGATGAGCAGCGGGAGCGCCGCGCCGATCACCGCACCGGTGAGGCAGATGCCCATCACCGCGAACGTCACCACCCAGTTCAAGTGCCAGAAGAAGCCCTCCGGCACCTTCTCCAAGATGCTGTCCGGGGTGAGGAAATACGTGCGCGCGATCGAGAACACGCCGAGCGTGCTGGCGAGCGCCAGCGCCATCAGCACTTCGCGGCGCAGCACGCGGAGCCAGTCGCGGGTGCGAATCTGATCGAGCGCCACAGCGCGAATCACGAGCGTCGCGGCCTGCGAGCCGGCGTTCCCGCCCACACTGAGGCACAGCGGGATGAACGACAGCAGGAACGCGACGCGCTCCAACTCGCTCTCGAACGAGGCCATCGCGTTGATCGTGAACATCTGCAACACGAACAGCACCGCGAGCCACTTCATGCGGTTGTACCACACGTTGCCGAACCGCGCGTCGAGGTAGTCGCCTTCGATGGGGCCGACGCCGCCCTGCTTCTGCAAGTCTTCGGTGGCTTCTTCGCGCACCACGTCGAGCACGTCGTCGTGGGTGACGATGCCGAGCAGCCCGAACTGCGCGTCTACTACCGGGGCAGCGAGAAAGTCGTAGCGGGCGAACAGCTTCGCCACCGCTTCTTGGTCGTCGTCGTAGCGGAGCGTGGCGAGTTCGGTTTCCATCAGGTCGCGCACCAGCGCGTGCCGCGGCGCGAGAATCAGGTCGCGCAGCGTGACCACGCCGAGCAGCCGCCGCGGGGCGAGCGAACCGTCGGCGCGCTTGGTCGCGTCGTCGAGAATGTAGATGTAGTAAATGGTCTCGCGGTCCGGGGCCTGCTGGCGGAGCTGGTCGATCGCTTCGGCCGCGGTGAGCGTGCCGGGGAGCCACGCGTAGTCGGTCGTCATCAGCGCGCCGACCGTGTTCTCGCCGTACTGCACGAGTTTGGCGATATCTTGACGGTCGGCCTCGTCCACCAGCCGCATGATGGATTCGGTCACGCTCGGCGGCAGGCGCTGGAGCAAGTCGGCGCGGTCGTCGTGGCTCATCTTCGTGAGCAACTGCCCCATCTGCGGCCGGGCCTTCACCGCCATCTCTTCCTGAACCGCGGGGGGCAGGTACTCGAACACGGACGCCTGCGTGCGGATGTCGGCCTGCGAGAGCACTTCCCAAATCTGTTCGGGCGTGAAGCCCTCGTCGAGGACTTCGGCGACCGTCGCGGGGTGGAGTTGTTCGCAGAAGTCGCGCATCGCCGCGGTGTTGTGCTCCGCGAGGATGAGCTTCATTTCCGGGCCGAACAGCGGGTGCGACATGGGGAACCCGTGCGTGGGTGGAATCGGACGCGCGGGTCGCGCCACACCGTTCGTGTCATGTTAGGCGCGCGAGGCGGAAAACGAACGCGGGCGCGCCACTTGGCGCGCCCGCGCGACGGAACTCGCGTTCCGGGTTACTTCTTGTCGGCCAGAATCGCGGCCACTTCGGCCTTGAGGTCGTTCAGGTGCGCCGCGGTCACCGGGTCCTTCGCTTTGCCGGCCGCGGGGCCGAGCTTCGCGGCCAGTTGGGCCAGCGCCGCGCGGGCCACGCCGCGCAGCTCGCTGCTGCCGCCGCCGCCCCCGCCCCCGATCGGCCCGCGCCCGGGGACGGTCACGGTCTGCTGGGCCGCGGCCGGCGGTTGGAACTCGGTCTTCAGGATGTCGATGTACGCGCGCTGCAGTTGGCGGCGCAGCGGGTCCACCTTCGGTTCCGGCTTGTCCAGTTCGCTGAAGATGCCGGCTTGCAGGTCGCTCACCAGCTCCACCGCGGTGTACGCCTTCTCCGGGGCGAGCAGTTCCGCGTCGGCGAGCCGCGCCAGCCGCGCCGGGCTGAGCAGCGAGCCGAGCAGCCCGCGCTGCTGGCCGCTCACGCCGGCCGCGGCCCCGGTGTACTTGAACTGGTTCACGATCCCCGGGTTGAGCAGCTTGGTCGGCGTGGTGAAGGCGCTGTCCAGCAGGAACTTCACGGCTTCCTTCTGCTTCTCCTTCGGCACGCGCACGAACGCTTCGCCCCCGCGGCCGCCGAGCGTGCGGTTCTCGACCACGCCGCCCACCTGCTTCGCCACCGCGCTGAACCAGCGGCCCCGGTGGCCCAGAATCTCGCCGTACACTTCTTCGAGCAGCGCGAAGTCTTCGCCCTTCTCGGTGGTGGCCGGGATCAGGTGGTCCATCACGCGGTCGAGGTTCTTGAGGCCCAGCGCGGTCGCCTGCACCGGGTCGTTACCGATGTTCTCGGTCAGCACGGTCGGGTCCACGGTCGAGGGGCCGTCCTCGCCGCCGAACCGCAGGAACGGGTTCTCCAGTTGCTTCGCGGCCCACTCGTCCAGCGTCTTCTTTTCGTCCTCGGCGGTCTTCATGCCGGCGATCGGCTTGTAGCCCCACTCGATGGCGAAGAAGTCGTACGGCGCGAGGCCCGGGATCAGGTGCTTCGCGTCGATCTTGTCTTCCGGCTGCGCGACGTAGTTGTAACGGCCGTAGCTCATGATCGACGCGACGTTGCCCTGCTTCGCGACGAACGAGGGGTCGCGCAGTTGGCTGATGCTGTACGCTTGGCTGGCGCGGTGGTTGTGCCGCAGGCCGAGCGTGTGGCCCACTTCGTGCGCGCTGACGTAGCGGAGCAGTTCGCTCGTGAGGTCGTCCGGCAGCGGGAACTTGCGGGCCCGCGGGTCTTGCGCGCTGCACTGCACGAAGTACCACATCTGCGTGAGCTTCACGATGTCGTGCCAGAAGATGATGTGCGCCGAGATGATCTCGCCGCTGCGCGGGTCGTGGACGTGCGGCCCCATCGCGTTGGCGACCGGCTCGGCCACCCAGCGGATCACGTTGTAGCGGGCGTCTTCCGGGTCCCAGTTCGGGTCTTCGGTGCGGGTCGGCGCGTCCTTGCAGATGATCGCGTTCTTGAACCCGGCCTTCTCGAACGCCGGCTGCCAGTCTTCCACGCCCTGCTTGAGCGCCTTGCGCCACTTTTCGGGCACTTCCTTCGCGAGGTAGAACACGATCGGCTTCACCGGCTCGCTGACCGCCGCGGCCGGGTCCTTCTTTTCCAGCCGGAACCGGTTGATGTACTCCTTGTTCACGGCCCAGTTGCGCGGGTGCGAGAAGTCGGTGAACTCTTCGGTGAAGTACCCCACGCGCGGGTCGAACAGGCGCCCGGTCATCGGCGCTTCCGGCAGCACCACGAGGCTCTGGTGAATCACGGCCGTCGCGCTGCGCCCCGCCCCGCCCCCGCCGAGGCCCGGGGGGCCGCCCAACCCGCCGAGACCGCCGCCGCCGCGGAACGTCACGGTCGCGCGCGCCTCGATGTTCGTCGGGAACGCGCGCACTTCGTCCAAGTACGAGCGGGTCGGGTCGGTGCTGCCGCCGCCGCCGCCGGCCGCGCGGTTCAGCGGCAGGTCCGGCAGGCCGTTGATGAGGATGTCGGACACGTTGATGACCGCCGACCGGTCCTTGCCCTCGCACTCCACCGTGAACGCCGCGACGATGGAATCGGTCGCCGACGCGTCCACGGAGGATTGCACGGCCTTTCCGTCGGTCCGCTTCGCGAACCCGACCTTCCACACGTAGATCTTGTTCCCGCGGCGCTCGAACTTGAGCACCGTGTGGCCCAGCGCCGCGCCGCCCCAACTGCTGCCGCCCGGCCCCTTGGCGACTTCCGCGTGCCACAGGAACAGCCGGCCGTACATGGAAGCAGGCAACTCGAAGTACACCTTGTCGTCGTTGCGGTGTACCGCGAACACGCCGGGTTGCGTCTTGAATTCCTTGGTAATCACGTCGTCGTACTTGCGCAGCTCGCCGGCCTTCGGCAAGATGCCGCCCTTCGGGAAGCCGGGCGGTTGCTTCGCGCCGAGTGGCGCGGGCGAGGCCGCGAGTGCGGCGAGCGCGGCGAGAAGTCCCGCGCCGAGAACGAATCGGGTACGCATGTGGGCACCGTTCGGGAGGATGAAAGGCAAGGTGGGCAATCTGGGGATATGTTACCGCGTGGTGAAGAGAAATGGGCGATCCGAAGTGAAAACTGCGCGCGGGCGCGCCGCTACAACCAGAACTGCCTCCCGCCCTCTACTTCAGCAGCGCTTCGAGTACGGCCTTCTGCGCGTGCAGGCGGTTCCCGGCTTGCTGGAACGCGGCGCACGCGGGGCCGTCCATCACGTCGTCGGTCACTTCCTCGCCGCGGTGCGCGGGCAGGCAGTGCAGCACCTTGCAGTGCGCCGGGGCCGCGCTCAGCAACTTCGCGTTCACTTGGAAGCCCGCGAACCGGCGCAGGCGCTCCTCGCGCTCCGCCTCTTGGCCCATGCTGGTCCACACGTCGGTGTAGATCACGTCGGCGGTGCGCACCGCGGCCCGCGGGTCGCGCACTTCTTTTGGGAAGTCTGGGCCGACGCGCGCCGTGTACTGCTCGCGGAACTTGTCGTCGAACCCGTACCCTTCGGGGCACGCCAGCACGAGCCGCCCGCCGAGCCGCCCGAGGCCCACCGCGAGCGACCGCGCGACGTTGTTCCCGTCGCCCACGAACGCCACGGTCTTCCCCTGCACCGTGCCGAACAGTTCCTGAATGGTCATCACGTCGGCCAAACCCTGACACGGGTGCGACCAGTCCGAGAGGCCGTTGATGATCGGGATGGTGCCGTGTGCCGCGAGGGCGTCCAGCGTTTCGTGCTTGTACACGCGCAGCACGAGCGCGTCCACGAAGTTGCTGACGGTGCGCGCGAAGTCCGCGAGCGTTTCGCGCCAGCCGAGGCCGACTTCGTTGCCCGGCAGGTACAGCGCGGTGCCGCCGAGTTGGGCCACGCCGCTCTCGAAGCTGACGCGGGTGCGCAGCGACGGCTTCTCGAACACCAGCCCGACCACGCGCCCGCTCAGGCTCGTCGCCGGGATCCGCCGCGCCTGTGCCGCCTTCAGCCGCGCCGCTTCGGTCAGCAGCGCGCTCAGCTCGTCGGCGGTGAAGTCGATCAGGTTCAGGAAGTGCTTCATAGCAAACTCGGCAAAGAGTAGGGGGGGCGCGCGCCCCGCGGCCCAAAACCGGGGGTGTTTGGGGGGGGGGGTTTGAAACCCGGGAGT
>JALHNS010000004.1:0-4368 GCA_022843445.1 Gemmata sp. | reverse complement strand
GATAAATACCAAACTGGGCAATGTGTAGGTCGCTCGCTCCGCGAGCGACCAATCGCGGTGTGTGTTGCGCGTCGGTTGATCCAAGCGCGAATGGCAACTCGCGGGGCGAGTTGCCTACTCTTGTGTCACGGGCGCAGCGCCAGCAGCACTTCGGCCATGATGTCGCAGCCGGTGTCGATCTGTTCGTCGCCGATCGTGAGCGCCGGTAGCAGCCGCAGCACGGTGCTGTGAGTGCAGTTGATGAGCAAGCCGCGCTCGAGGCAGGCTTGCACCACCGGCGCGCCCTCGGTGCTGAGTTCCACGCCAATCATCGCGCCCTTCACGCGCACGTCGGTGACGAGCGGGCACTTCTCGCGCAGCGCGGTGAACCGCGCGCGGAACCGGTCGCCGATCTGGAACGCGCGGTCCAGCAGCCCGTCTTGCTCGATGGTTTCGATGGTGGCGAGCGCCGCGCGCGCGGCCAGCGGGTTGCCGCCGAAGGTTGCGGCGTGCGTGCCGGGTTTCAGCTTCTCGCCCACTTCCGGCTTCGCCATCAGGCCGCCCATCGCGACCCCGCCGGCGAGCGCCTTCGCCAGCGTCACGATGTCCGGCTTCACGTTCCAGTGCTGGTGCGCGAACCACTTCCCGGTGCGGCCCATGCCGGTTTGCACTTCGTCCAGAATCATCAACATGCCGTGCTTGTCGCACAGTTCGCGGACGCCTTCGACGAACCCGGCCGGCGGGACGTTGATGCCGCCTTCGCCCTGAATCGGCTCGAACAGCACCGCGGCGGTTTCGGCGTCCACGGCCTTCGCGACGCTGTCGAGGTCGCCGAACGTCGCGTAGGTGAAGCCCGGGAGCATCGGTTCGACGCCCGCGTGGTACTTCGGCTGCGCGGTCGCGGTGAGCGACGCGTAGGTGCGGCCGTGGAAGCTGCCCGTCAGCGTCACCACCTTGTACTTGCCCTTCGGCCGGCCGTTGAGCCGCGCGAGCTTGATCGCGGCCTCGTTCGCCTCGGTGCCGCTGTTGCAGAAGAACGACACGCCCCCGAACCCGGAGCGCTCGCCGAGCGCCTGTGCGAGGAGCGCTTGCGGTTCCGTGTACCACGTGTTCGGAACGTGGATCAGGTCCGCGACTTGTTCCTGCACGGCGCGCACCACGCGCGGCGGGCAGTGGCCCAGAATGCCGCACCCCCAGCCGGGGAAGAAGTCCAGATACCGGTTGCCCTCGGCGTCCCACACCCACGAGTTGTCGCCGCGCACGAGGCACACCGGGTACCGCGTGTAGTTCCCGATTAGGTGCTTCTTCGCCAGCGCGATGACCGCTTCGCTGGAAAGCGTGTCGGTGTCTGTCATCTGAGTGCTAGGGACCGTGTGGTGAATGGGGAAACGGAACCGAACGAAGGGCGCGTCACCGGCGGATCGCGGTGCCGCGGAACGTGTCTTTGAGGAACGCGTCGAGGAGCGAGTAGGGCACGCGGCCGTCGAGGATCAGCGCGGCGCTCGCGCCCGCGGCGAGCGCGTCGAAGCACGCTTCGACCTTCGGCACCATGCCGCCGTCGATCACGCCTTCGGCGATGAGGTCGCGGGCTCGCGCCTCGGTGAGGTGCGGGATCAGCGAATCCGGGTTCGCGCGGTCGCGCAGCACGCCGGGCGTGTCGGTGAGGAAGATCGCGCGCTCGACCTTGAGCGCCCCCGCAACGGCACTCGCGGCGGTGTCCGCGTTCACGTTCAGCCAGCCGCCGTCGTGAACGTCAATGGCGAGCGACGGAATCACGGGCACCCCGGCACCGAGCGCGCCGAGTTCGACGCGCGCCACGGACCCGACGCGCCCGAGATCGACCGGTTGCAGGTCGAGGCCCGGTAGCAGCAACCGTTCGCCGAAGAGCGCGTCGTGAACGCCGGTCGCGGGGCAGCCGAGCGCCGCGAGCCGTGCGACCAGATCGGCGTTGATGTGGTCTTTGAGAACGCGGACGACGATTTCGAGCGTGGCGTCGTCGGTGTACCGGCGACCGGCCACCTTTTTGGGTGTGAGGCCGGCTTCGGCCATCGCGCGGTCGATGGGCTTTCCGCCGCCGTGAACCACCGCGACCGGGACGCCGAGCGCGTGCAGCGCCGCGACCGATTCGAGGCACGCCGCGGTGGCCGCGGGGTCTTCCATCGCGCTGCCGCCGAGTTTCACCACCACCGGGCGGTTGCGGTGCGCCCGCACGCGCCGAACGGCGGCGGCGAACGCTTCGGCGGAGACAGACGGTTCGGCCATCCGCGACGGCCCAACGCTTGGGGGAAGATCGGAAAGAACCCATAGTAGGAGGCGCGCCGCGGGGCGTCAACGGCCGCGCGCGAATTTCGCACGCCGGGACCGCCCCGGATCGGGGGCGAGCGCGGGGCGGTAGTGGGGCACCTCAGTTTCGAGAAAAACCGTTTGCGACGCGGGCCGGTTCGCGGTAAACTTCTAACACTAGCCAGAACTGCGGTTCTGTAGAATTGCGCCCCGCATACAGCCCTCCCAAACGCTCCTAATCGGAGTTCAGCCAATGCTCGTTATTCCCGGTGCCGCCGCGAAGAGCGACTGCGACCGCGTCACCCGCCGCGACCTCTTGCGCGTCGGTGGGTCCGGCGTGCTCGGCCTCACCCTCGGCGACCTGCTCACCGCGCAAGCGCACGCGAAGAACAAGGGCGAAGTCGGTGGCGGCCCCGGCTTCGGGAAGGCGAAGAGCGTCATCTTCATCTATCTGCAAGGCGGGCCGAGCCACCTCGACCTGTGGGATCCGAAGGACAACGTGCCGGACAAGGTGAAGAGCATCTTCAAGCACCAGCAGACGAAGCTCACCGGCACGCACTTCACCGAGCTGCTGCCGAAGCTGTCGCAGGTGATCGACAAAGCCACGCTGATGCGCGCCGTGAGCTACACGCCCTACGGCCTGTTTAACCACACGGCCGCCATCTACCAAATGCACACCGGGTACACCACGGACAAGGTGAGCGCGAGCGGCCAACTCGAACCGCCCTCGCCGAAGGACTTCCCGACGCTCGGCTCGAACATCATCAAGATGAAGCCGCCGACCGAGCCGATGCTGCCGTTCGTGATGATGCCGCGCCCGCTGCAAGAGTCGAACGTGGTCGGGAAGGGCGGCAGCGCCGGGTTCCTCGGCAAGGGCTACGACCCGTACACGCTGTACCCGGCCGGCGACGACATGGACATGGCGAAGATGGAGCGCATTCGCACCGACGACCTGAAGCTGCGCGAGGAGCTGACGCCGGTGCGCATGGAGCGCCGCGCCACGCTCCGCGACACCATCGCCAAGGGCATGCCGGAAGTGGAGCAGGCGGTCGCGAAGCACGACCTCGACGAGTACTACGGCAAGGCGCTCGGCCTCGTCACCAGCGGCCGCGCGAAGAAGGCGTTCGAGCTGAGTTCGGAGAAGCCGGAACTGCGCGAGAAGTACGGTAAGAACACCTTCGGGCAGTGCCTGCTGCTCGCGCGCCGGCTCGTCGAAGCCGGCACCCGGTTCGTGGAAGTGGTGTGGCCGAAGGTCGCCAACAGCGACAACCACTCGTGGGACGTGCACAGCGGGCTGAGCGGCCGGATGAAGAACCAAGCGGCCCCGATGCTCGACTCGGGCCTCTCGGCGCTGCTCGCGGACCTCGACGAGCGCGGTCTGCTCAAGGAAACGCTGGTGGTGTGCGTGGGCGAGTTCGGCCGCAGCCCGCAGCGCGGCGTGAGCACGAGCGGCAACCAGAACTCCGACGACGGCCGCGACCACTGGCCGTACTGCTACACGGGCGTGATCGCCGGGGCCGGCATCAAGCGCGGCTACGTTCACGGCAAGAGCGACAAGACCGCGAGCGCCCCGGTGGAAGGCGCGATTCACCCCACCGAACTGCTGGCGACGATCTACCACTCGGTGGGCATCAAGCCGGACACGATCGTGTACAACCACCTGAACCAGCCGCGCGAGCTGGTGAAGGGCGAAGTGGTCAGCGGCCTGTTGAGCTGACCGCGCTTCTGGCGCCGGGGCGGCGAGTTCGCCCCGGCGCATCTCGGTTCGGGCCCGCGGTTCGTCACCGTTCTTCGCTCTCACCCCGCCAATCTCGTGTCGGTGTCGTGCGGCCGTCTGGGGCGCCCGGTCTCGGGTCACGTCGTCGCGCGGTCCCCGAAGCGCTCCGCCAGCGCGGCGCGGCCCTTCGCGGTCAACTCGTTGTCGCGCACATCCAGCCGGAGCAGGGCGCCCAAGTGCGGGGACGCCGCGAGCGCTTCCGCGCCTTCGTCGGTGAGTCGCGCGTCGCGCGCGTCCAGTTCGAGCAGGCCCGCGAGCGCGGGCGCGTCGGCCAGCGCCTCCGCGCCGGCGTCGCCCAGCGGGTTGTGCGCCACGCTCAGGCACCGCAG
>JALHNS010000003.1 GCA_022843445.1 Gemmata sp. | reverse complement strand
GCCGCGAAGCCGACCGCGAGCGCGAGCAGCAGCGCCGCGGGCACCGGGTTCCGCCGCACCCACCGCACCGCGCGCTCCGCGCGCCCGACCGGGCGCGCCGCGATCGGCTTGTGCGCGAGGAACCGCTCCAAGTCGGCCGCGACCGCGCGCGCCGTGGCGTACCGACGGCCGGGCAACTTCTCCAAGCACTTCGCCACGATTACCGCGAGGTCGCGGGGCGCACCGGGGATCAGGGCGCGCACGTCCGGCGGGTCGTCGCACACGATCTGGTTCATCACCTCCGCGGCGCTCGCCCCGGTGAACGGCGGGCACCCGGTGAGCAGCTCGAACAGCAGCGCGCCGAGGCCGTACACGTCGACCGCGGGGCCGACCGGCCCGCCGCGCACCTGCTCCGGGGCCATGTAATTCGGCGTGCCGCACGCGCCGCCGGTTTCGGTCAGATCGACGCCCGCGTCCAACTGCTTGGCGAGGCCGAAGTCCGTCACCTTCGGCACGAGGTCCGGCGCGCTGGCGCCGTCGGACGGCACCGACGCGAGCAGGATGTTCGCCGGCTTCAGGTCGCGGTGTACGATCCCGTGCTCGTGCGCGTGCTGGATCGCGCGCGCCACTTGGGCCACCAGTTCCGCGGCCCGGCGCGGGGGCAGCGGCTCCTCGCGCTGCCAGCGCCGCAAATTCGGCCCTTCGATCAGTTCGAGCGCGAGGAACTGGAACCCGTTCCACTCGCCCACGTCGAACACCTGCACCACGTTCGGGTGCCGCAGGCGCGCCGCGGCTTCCGCTTCGATGTGGAACCGGGCCTTGTCTTCGGTGCTCGCCAGCGGTCCGCCCAGAACCACCTTCAGTGCGACGAGCCGGTTCAGGTTCAGTTGCACGGCCCGGTACACGACGCCCATTCCGCCGCGGCCCAACTCGCTCAGAATGCGGTAGCCCGGGAGCGCCAGTTGCGCGCCGAGCACGGCGAGTGCCACCGGACGGTCGCTCACCAGCGTCGGCGCGCCGGCGTCGTGCGGGGCGGGCGTGGACACCGGCCCGAGTACTGGGACGGTCGGCTGTGTGGGAAGCGACGACATGGCGGGTGCGCCGTGGGTTGTGCTACAAACATAATGCGCGGAACCGCGCGCGGGCGGCGCGCGCTCGATTCAGTTAGCGCTTCGCGCGGGGCGCGAACTGGGGGGCGAGCGCCGCGAAGCTCGCCTTCGCCGCCGCCACGGCGTCGTAGTTCGGCTTGCCGCTCACGTGCCCGCTCACTTCGACCACCACCGGCCCCGCGTACTTCGCCTCCGCGAGAAGTTTGCGGTACGCCGCGTAATCCGTCGCTCCGGCACCGGGCAGCACGAACTCGAACTTGTCGGCGGTGCCCTTCGCGTCCTTCACGTGGACGAACGCCGACACAGGCATCAGTTCGCTGACCGCGTCCGCGAGTTTCACCCCGCGCAGTTCGAAGTGCGAATAATCGAACGCGAGCCGCAGCCACGGGCTGTTCACTTCCTTTAACAGCCACTTCGCGCCGGCGACGGTGTGTAGCGCGTTCGCAACGTGCGGCTTCACCGCGATCACCACCTTCGCGGCGCGCCCCACTTCGGCCCACGCGCCGAGGCGCTCCGCGAGTTTCTCCTTCACGTTGTCCCACTCGGCCGGTTTGCCACCGAGCACGCTTTCGACGCACGGCGGCGCGCCCGGCGCGAGCGCGTGTGCGAGTTCGGTCGCGGCCTTCAGGCGCTCGAGGTTGGTTTTGTGAACCGCGTCGGTCGCGGGTTCGGAGAGGTTTTCCATCAACCCGAGCACCGCGAGACCGGACCCGCCGAGCCGCTTGCGCAACTCCTTGCGCGCGTCGGCGGTCAGCGCCTTCGGCTCGGCCGCGTAGCCCGGCATGAGGGCGAACTCGATCCCGGAATAGCCGATCTCGGCGCACGCTTTGAGCGCGTCCGGCAGCGCGAGGGCTTTCATTCCGTAGAGGCTGAAGCCGAAGGGCGGCTCGGGCGGGTCGGCCGCGCGCGACGTGGCACAGGCGAAGGGCAGGGCGGCGAGCAACTCGCGGCGGCTCAGCATGGCGGCGCTCCGGCGAAGCGGGACGGGCCGCGGCATTCTACTCCGGAGCGCGGGGCTTTAAAAACAAGCGAAATGCTCGGTTCGCGGCGCGGACCCGAGTTCGGGCTATTGAAACACCGCTACCGCGATTCGGCGCGGGGCCGTCGCGGTGAGCGTGAGGTCGGGTTCTCGGACTGCTCCAAGGGGCCGCTCACTCGCGCTCGCGGCTCGTTGACGCGCCGCGACGCGTTCGCGCACGAAAACCCCTTCGGCAACCGCGCAGTCGCGCTGCCGAATAAATAGTATACCTGTGTGCAATTTAGTCAAGGGGCTTACCAGTCGAATACCGCGCCGAGCGTGAGGCCGTGCGCCAAGAAGTCCGCCGAGCGGAACACCGTCACCGGGCGAGCCGGGCCGGTGCCCGTGCCGAACGACGGATCGATCGGCACTTGGCCCAGCGACACCACCGGGCTGACGGCGCTCGCCGGGCGCAGCACGTCCGTCACATAGAGCAGGTTGTAGCCCACGCGGAGCGACGCGTGCTTCGTGACTTGAAGCCCGATCTCGATACCGGTTTCGCCGAGCAGTGAGAAGTCGGTGCTCGTTTCGCGGCCCATGTTCGAGGGCAGCGCGCGGACGCCGCCGGGCAGCACGGTGCGCGAGCCGTCCGCGCCGAGCAGTGTCGTGTTCCCGGCGACGCGGAGCGTCTGGACGGTCGCGCCCGCGCCGCCCTTGCCATACGCGGTGAGCGTGAACATGTCGCGCCGGTACTCGATCCGCCCGCCGATCTGCGCGCCGTGGAACTCGGTGCGCGTGCGGAACGAGTCGAACGTGAGCACGCTCGCGCCGGCGGGCACCGGCGCGCCGCCGAAGGTCGCGTTGCCCGGGAGCGGCGTCGCGCGGCCGAGCAGTTCGATGCGCTCGCTCAACTGCACGAACCGGTAGCCGAAGATGGTGTCGACACTCAGGCACCCGTCGCCGTACCAGCGGCGCAGCAGGTTCGCTTCCGCGCCCCACAGTTGGCTCGCGGTGTTCAGCACCAGCGCGCCGGCCGTGGTGCCGGGGAACGAGAAGTCGTACACGCCGACCACCCCGTTCGTTCCGGTCACGGGCACCGACAGCGGACGCGCCGCGGACCCGACGAACGAATCGCTCGTACCGTTGCGCGCGAACACCAGCCCCGTGAGTTCCGCACCGAGTTCGCCCGCGGGGTCGAACCACGTGCCGAACGCGAGCCGCGCCCCGTTGAACTGGCCGAGGTCGCGCGCCGGCCCGACGAGCGCGCGCTCGTTCCCGCCACCGGGGATGCCCGCGTTCGCACGCGTCGGGTCGCCGGTCACGACCAGCGGCGGCACCGGCAGGTCGCGGAACGACCACGAGAGCCAGTCGCCGCGCACCCACGCCTCGTTATGAACCTTTGGCCGGCCGGTGCGCTGGTGCGGGAAGCACGGGTCGAACGCGAACCCGCGCGGGTCCGGTTCGCAGCCGCCCGTTTGCGGGGGGGCGATCTGCGGCACGCGCGCGAGCGGCGACGGCGCTTCGAACCAGCCGCCGACGGGTTGGAAGTTCCACGCGTACTCGGCGGGCACGAACGCCGGTTCCGGTGCGATCGGCCATCCGGCCGGCGCGGGCAGTTGGCCGTCCTGCGCGCGGACCGCACCACCGAACGCCGCAGCCAGTACGAGCACGAGAGCCGTCCGTGGCATCACTTTCCCTCCGTGGCGGCGCGGCGCGCCCTGTCATACTGTCGGCGAATTGGGGTCGGCAAGTTTACGGAACCCGCACTTTTTGCGCGACCGTCACAACCCGGCGCGCCTCACGATCTTGTTCCCGGTGTCGTTTGTGAGAAAATACTGAGAACAACAAGTTTCTTCAGAACTAACGCACCCGTTTCGCGTCTACTAATTGTCCCACCGAGACTCCCTCCAACTTGCCCGCCTGAAACGCTCTGACTCCCGCTCAATCGCGCGCGCCACACCCCGCTCGACGGATGGGTCGCCTTCATCCGGCCCCCGCGGAAGTTCCCGGCTTCCGCGGGGGTTACTTTTTTCGTGTCTCCTCGCGCACTCGGCGTTACGCTGTGGCGCATCTCTCCTCCGGGGTTCCGCCATGCCTTCGCGCCGCGCCTTTCTCGGCACGCTTGCCGCTGTACCGTTCGCCGTCGAATCCGCGCGCGGGTTTCGGGCGAACGACACGCTCCGCGTCGGCCTCGTCGGGTGCGGGGGCCGGTGCCGGCACCTCGTGAAGTCGTTCCCGGCTTTGCCGAACGTCACCATCACCGCGGTGTGCGACGTGTACGACGACAACCTCGGAGCCGCGCAGAAACTCGCCGACCCGAAGGCGTTCGCCACCAAGAAAAGCGAAGAGTTGTTCGCCCGCAAGGACGTGGACGCGGTGCTGATCGCGTCGCCGGACCACTGGCACGTCCCGCTCACCATCGACGCCATCGCCGCGGGCAAAGACGTGTACGTCGAGAAACCGCTGACGCACGACCTGAGCGAAGGCAAAGCGATCATCGAAGCGCAAGCGAAGGCGAAACGCGTGGTGCAGGTGGGCACGCAGCAGCGCAGCATGACGCACATCCTCGAAGCGTACAAGCTGCTCAAAGAGGGCGTCATCGGGACCGTTCACAAGGTTCACTGCACATGGAACCGGAACGCGGCCCGCGCGCAGCGGTTCAAGGACGCGCTCGACCCGGCGAAAGTGGACTGGAAGCGCTTCCTCGGCACCGCGAAAGCCCAAGAGTTCGACGCCTACAAGTTCCGACAGTGGCGCTGGTTCTGGGACTTCGGCGGCGGCATCTTCACGGACCTGATGGTTCACTGGCTCGACGTGGTTCACTGGTTCCTCGACCTGAACCACCCCACGAGCGCGGCGAGCGTTGGCGACTTCTTCAGCGCGAAGGGCGTGTGGGAGACGCCGGACACCGTGCAAACGCTGCTGAAGTACGAAAAGGAACGCGTGCAGGTGTATTTCGAGGGCACGTTCAGCAACAACCGCAACGGCTCGATGTGCGAGTTCATGGGAACCGAGGGCACGCTCTACATCGACCGTGGGCGCTACGAGCTGATCCCGGATCGCGGGAAGAAGAAGCCGGAGCCGAAGTCGCTGATTCTGGGCACGGGCGAGAAGGGTTTGGACTTCTACGACAAGCCCGACGGCGAACTGCTGCACCTGCTGAACTGGGTGGAGTGCGTGCGCGACCGCACGAAGAAGGTGTCGTGCCCGGTGGAAGCGGGCGTGAGCGCCGCAAGCGGCGCGCACTTGGCGAACCGGTCACTGCGAAGCGGGCAAGTGGCCGTGTGGAAAGGATGACGAGTCAGGGATGGGCTCAGTCGCGGTCGGTGGCTTTCCCCTCGTCACCGCGCGCCGCGAACCAGTGTGTACACTGCGGCGGCCGCGACCAGCGCCCACACGAAGCCGAACGTGAACCGCACGGTGCCTCGGGTCGGGTCCGGGCCGTCGCCGCCGCCGAGGAAGAGCACCACCAAGTGCGGGGCGATGTGGCCCGCGCCGCCGAACAGCACCACCCACCCGCACACGCACGTCGTGACCGCGAAGAACGCCCAAAACGGGTGCTCACCGGACGCGAACGCGACGAGGCCCGCGAACAGCGCGAGCACGGCCACACGCACGAGTTCGCGCAACCCGGTGCGAAGGGGTGGGTCCGGTTCGGGCGGGGGTGCGTTAGGGGGCGGGTCGGGCGGGGCCGGCGCTTTCTCCGCGATCCGGAAGCCGATCAGCAGAAGGGGAAGGGCCGCGCCGCCCGCAACAAGCGCCGCGGCCCACGATTCCAGACCGCACGCAAGGCAAACGGCGATGCCCACCGGCACCGCCGCGAAGCCCGGTACGATGAACAGCAACGGGCGGATACCGGGGTACAGGGCTACTCCTTCACGTCGATCTCGATGTCGTTCGTGCCTTCCTTGATCGTGACCTTCAGCGGCGACTTGTCCGGGTGCGCGTACTTCTCCGGCAGGGTGTTCTTGTCCGGGGCCTCTTCGTCGGCGATGCCGCGCTTCACCTTGCGCACGGTCACCGTGTACTCGCCCGCGGGCGCGCCGTCGAACCGGAAATAGGTCGTGACGTTGAACCGGCCGTTCGCGTCGCTCAGGCCGTCGCTCACCGAGGTGTACTTCTCGCTCGTCTTGTTGTAGCTGTGCAGCGCCACCGTCGCGCCGGCGAGGGGCTTGCCGTTCAGCGTCACCTTCCCGTTCACCGGGAACGTGGCCTTCTTCTTCACCGGCACGCCCTTCTCGTCGCTGTCCGGCAACTTCAGGTTCGCCGGCAGCACGCCGCCGAGGTCCACGTTCACGAACTCCGGCCCGTTCGCGCGCACGTTCACGAGCATCACTTGGTCGAACTCGCCGTACTCGTAGCCGCGCATCCGGCTGCCGCCGCCGGTGGTGGCGAGCTGGTAGTACTGCGTGCCGTTGCGCTCGAACACTTGGTAGCGGTGGACGTGGCCCACGAACACGTTGTACTTGCGGCCCGCCAGCGCCTTCTCCACCGCGGCCCAGCCGTTCTTTTCAAGGTCTTTCGCGGTCCAGATCGGCTTGTGCAGGAACACGTAGGTCCATTTCGCGTCCTTGTGCGCGGCGAGCGTTTGCGCCACCCACTGCTGTTGCTCTTTGTCGATGGTGCCCATGCCGTCCGGCGGGTTCTCGGAGTTCAGGCACAGGAACAGGCTCCCGCGGTAGGTGAACGAGTAGTACCGCTTGCCGTACCGCTCGGTCCACTTGTCCACCATCGTCTTGTTGGTGAGGTCGTGGTTGCCCGGCACGTAGAAGAACGGCATCTTGAACTGCTTCACGTAGCCGTCGAACTCGTCCCACTGCTCTTTGATGGCTTCGTCCTTGGCGGTGTACCCTTCGATGAGGTCGCCGACGGAGAGGACGAACTTGGGGCTCAGCGAGTTGACCTGATGCACGGCGCGGGAGAACACCTTCTCGCGGTGCCCGCCGGTGCGGTCCGAGACGATGGCGAAGGTGTACTCGTCGGCGCTCTCGTTCAGCTTGAGCGAGGTCCACGGGTTTTTCGCGCCGGTCTCGGCCACGATGTCGGTGCGGGCGAGGGCCGGGGAGTCGGCGGCGGTTTCGGTGCGCGAGAGTGCGACCACGCCGCCGACCATGGCGGCGGTGAGGAGGCCGAACGCGAATTGCCTCATGGCGGCAGTTCCGTGAGGGAAGTGGGACCGAAGGCAGGTTACCGCGGTGCGGCGCGGCGGGCAACGGTACGGCTCGCGCTTCGCGCAACTTTCGCGCGGCGCGCAAACTCGCGCCGGTTACTTGCGGAACGCGCGCCGTCGCGGTACCATCCTTAGTGGCCGTTTTGGTCCGTTGCGCCCGCCGCGGCCACCTTCTCACGCTCCCGGATCGTCGCCATGCCGTCGCTCATCCTGATGAAGTCCCCGGACGGGAGCACCCCGAACAAGGCCATCGAACTCAAGGGCGAGTTGATGGTGATCGGCCGCGAGGACGGGTGCCAGATCGTGATCCCGCACCACGCGGTGAGCCGCAAGCACGCGCAGATCGTGCGCGCCGGCAACCAGTTCTACATCGAGGACCTGAAGAGTCGAAACAAGACGTTCGTGAACAGCAAGGAGGTGTCACCCCCGGTGCGCCAGCCGCTGAACCCGGACGACCGCATCAAGATTTGCGACTTCCTGTTCCGGTTCCACGACGAGCGCGTGGCGAAGCCTGCCAAGCTCCCGGACTGGATGTCCAAAGGGGCCGCGCAGCGCGACGCCGAAGAGGAGTCCGACGAGAGCGGGATGACCACGATCGAGGCCACGCAGGGGAAGGGCACCGCCCAACAGTTCCTCGAAGTGGCCCCGCAGGAGCGGTTGCGGGCGCTCTTGGACATCAGCGTGAACCTCGCGCGCACCCTCGACTTGGACGCGCTCCTCGCGCAAATCGCCGACACGCTGCTGGGCGTGTTCAAACAGGCCGACCGGTGCTTCCTCATCATGCTCGACGAGGCCGGTCGCCCGGTGCCGAAGGTGATGAAGGCCCGCCGCGCCGCGCTCGACGACACGCGGTTCAGCCGCACCGTCGTGAAGAAGGCGCTCGACGCGAAGCAGTCGTACCTGAGCGAAGACGCCTCCAACGACGCGAACATCGGCCCGTCGGCCAGCATCGCCGAGTTCAAGATCCGCTCGGTGATGTGCGTGCCGCTGCTCAGCAACGAGGGCAACCCGCTCGGCGCGATCCAACTGGACACCCAAGACCGCGGCAAGAAGTTCGTCCTCGACGACCTGAACCTGCTCACCATCGTGGCGAACCTCGCGGGCGTCGCCATCGAGAAGGCGCGGTTGCACGAAACCGTCCTCACGCGCGAAAAAGAAGCGAAAGAGATCGAACTCGCGCGCAAGGTGCAACTCGGGTTCCTGCCGCAGACGCTGCCGGCCGTGGACGGCTACGAGTTCTACTCCCACTACTCGCCGGCCCAAACCGTCGGCGGCGACTACTACGACTTCATCACGCTGCCCGGCGGGCGCGTCGCGGTCGTACTCGGCGACGTGGCCGGGAAGGGCGTGCCGGCGGCGCTGCTCGTGGCGAAACTCAGTTCCGAAGTGCGGTTCTGTCTGCTCACGGTGCCGGACCTCGCGGAGGCCGCGTGCCTGCTGAACGAGCAGATGATTCAGGGCGGGTTGGGCGACCGGTTCGTCACCCTCGCGCTGATGGTTCTGGACCCCAAGGCGCACACGGTGAACATCGTGAACGCCGGGCACATGAGCCCCAAACTGTACAAGGCCGCGACCGGCGAACTGGTGGACGCGATCTCCCTCGACGCGACCGGGCTGCCCATCGGCACGCTGCCCGGCTACCCGTTCGAGATGGCAACGATCAAACTCGCGCCCGGCGATTCGCTCGCGGTGTTCACCGACGGTGTGACCGACGCCATGAACCCCGCCGGCGAGATGTTCGGCAACGAGAAGACCGACGCCGGCCTGATGCCCGACGATAGCGCCGTGGCCGGGCCGCACCTGCCCAAGGTGATGGGCAACAAGCTGGTCGCCGCGGTCCGCGCGCACGCGAACGGCCGCCCCCAGAACGACGACATCGCGGTGGTGACGTTCGGCCGACTCGAGACCGGCGACGCGCCGTTCCTCGAACCGGGCGGGGGGCCGAACACGGGCCGGCACCCGGCCGTGAAGTGACCGCCGCCCCCCCGTTCCCGCACCGGAGCGCTCCCATGCCCGCACCCGCGGTGCTGCCCGAACTCGACACCGAAGCCGACCAGCGCACGCGCCGGCAGCCGCCGTACCACGTCGTGCTGCTCAACGACGACGACCACAGTTACGAGTACGTGATCGAGATGCTGAAGGCGCTGTTCGGGCACCCGGTGGAGAAGGGCTACCAACTCGCCAAGGTGGTCGACACGAAGGGCCGCGCGATCGTCTGTACTACCAGCCTCGAGCGCGCCGAACTGAAGCGCGACCAGATTCACGCCTACGGCCCGGACCCGCGCATCCCGCGGTGCAAGGGCAGCATGACCGCCGAACTGGAACCCGCCGAGTGAGGAGTTCAAAAGGAAAAATGAAAAGGGAAAAATGCAGAGTGGAAACCGATCACTCTTCCTCCTCTGCATTTTTCCTTTTGAACTGTTTTACTTCTTCGCCATTTCCACCTTGATCGACTTGATGAGTACGTCCTTGGTGGGCACGTCGCCGGGGCCGGTTTCCACGTCTTTAATCTTGTCCACCACGTCCATGCCCTCGATCACGCGGCCGAACACGCAGTAGCCCACGCCGTCGCGGGCCTTCGCCTTGTCGAGGAACGTGTTGTCCTTCACGTTGATGTAGAACTGTGAGGTGGCGCTGTCGGCGACGTTGGTGCGGGCCATCGCGACGGTGCCGCGCTGGTTCGAGAGGCCGTTAGCCGCTTCGTTCTTGATCGGCTCGCGGGTCTTCTTCTCCTTGCCGCCCGGCTCCATGCCGCCGCCCTGAATCATGAAGTCGCTGATGACGCGGTGGAACGTCAGGCCGTCGTAGTGCTTGTCGGCCACATAGGTGAGGAAGTTCTTCACCGTGATCGGGGCCTTCTCCTCGAACAGTTCGATCTTGATGGTACCGTGGCTCGTCTCCATCACCACGACCGGGTTCGCGGCCCGCGCGGTGCCGGACATCGCACACACCGCCACCAAGCCCAGCACCACCGCCTTGACAGACATCATCGCACGCCTCCTGTTGAGTGCGCCGGTGCGGCGCGAATTCGACCGGCACATTGTATCCGGCGGCGGTTGCTTCGGCGCGCGCGCCGGTGTACCGTGACCGCACGCACCCACCGGAGCCTGCCATGCGCTCTCTCGTCGCAGTTTGTCTCTTCGCGGCTGTGGCCGCGCTCGTCGCGGTGTCCGAACCCGCGCCTCTGAGCGCGCAAGACAAGAAGAAGGACGACAAGAAGAAGGTCGATCCGAAGACGTTCCTCCCCACCGCGGACCAACTGAAGACCATCAAGGACAAGACGGAAGAACTGCGCAAAGCAATCGCGGCGCTCAAGGAAAAGAAGCTGAAGGACGACGTGCTGGTCGAGGTGGAAATCTACCTGAAGGCCGCGGAGAACATCGTTCGCTTTGAAGAGTGGCTCGCCGCCGCGAGCGTGAAGTGGGCGCTGAGTACGGTGGACGCGGGCCTCGCGCGGGCGAAGCAAGCGGAAGGCGGCAAGCCGGTGTGGCGCGACGCCCCGGGCAAGTGGGTGGTGCGCGCGTACCGCTCACACATCGACAACTCCATTCAGCCCTACGCGGTGCTGCTCCCGCACGACTACGGCGCGGACCCGAAGAAGAAGTGGCGGCTGGACGTGGTGCTGCACGGCCGCGACGGTTCGCTGACCGAAAGCAAGTTCATCGCGACGCACGCCGGGGCCGCACCGAAGGATTTGGACTACGTGCAACTCGAAGTGTACGGCCGCGGCAACAACGCCTACCGCTGGGCCGGGGAAAGTGATGTACTATTTGCGTTCTACGACTTCCAACAACAGCACAAGACGATCGACATGAACCGCGTTGTGTTGCGCGGGTTCAGCATGGGCGGCGCGGGCGCTTGGCACATTGGGTTGAAGCACTCCGACGACTTCTGCGTTATCGGCCCCGGTGCAGGATTCACCACAACGCACGGCTACATTGCGAACTTGCCGAAGGAACTCCCGGAACACCAAGAGAAGTGCCTGCGTATCTATGACGCACTCGGCTACGCCGAAAACGCTTTCAACGTCCCAGTGATCGCGTACAGCGGTGAGAAAGACGGGCAGAAGAAGGCCGCCGACAACATCGAGAACGCGCTGAAATCGTTCAAGGAACCGCACACCTTCAAACACATCATCGCGCCGGGCCTCGAACACGCACAACCGAAAGAGTGGCAAGCGAAGCTCGAAGAGGAGTACAAGAAGTTCGCGGACAAGGGGCGCACCCGCGACCCGGAGCGAATCCGGCTCGTCGCGTACACCGAGGGGCGCTACGATTGGTTGTCGTACGCAGTTGAAAAGTGGTACGAACGCGCCGTAGTTGACGCGACACGCAAAGGCCGCACGCTCACAGTGAAGACGACAAACGCGCGATTCCTTTCGTGCGAGGTTGCCGGGTTCGGGGACATTACCATCGACATTGATGGGCAGAAGTTGGCGCTCGGACACGAGAACAAGCAGTACGTGTCGCTCGAACGCAAAGACGGCAAGTGGCACGATGTGACACTTCAATCCATCGAGACGTTTCGGACGCGCCTTGCAAAACGCGGGAAGTTTGATGGCCCAATTGATTCCGCGTTCACTTGGAGTTTCCGCGTCGTCGGGCCGAAGGGGGAAGGGTGGCACCCGGCTACCGCGAAGCACGCAATCGCCGCGCTCACGGGCTTCGCCGCACTGTGGGATCGGTACTTCCGCGGTACGCTTCCGGTGCGCGAGACGCTCAAATTCACTGGCGTGACCTACAATGCGGTCCTGTTTGGCGATCCAAAATCGAATCCACTCATCGCGCAAGCTCTGCCAAAGTTGCCAATCAAGTGGACGGCTGAAAAGCTCGAAGTGAATGGCGTCGAGTACAACGCGAAGACGCACCTACCGGTGCTGATTTACCCGAACCCGCTGAACGAGAATCGCGGGCACATCGTCATCAACAGCGGGCACACGTTCGGGGAGGCGGACCTGAAGGGCACGAACGCGCTCCTCTACCCGCGGCTCGGCGATTGGGCCGTCATCAAGCCGACGCCCACCGCGAAGGACCCGGCGGCATACGAAGTGGTCGCCGCCGGGCTGTTCGACGAGAATTGGCAGTTCCCCAAGAAGAAGTGACGCCACACGCACCCGCGAGCGCGCCCGATGGACCCGATCGAACGACCGCCGATCAACTTGATCCGCGTGTTCGACTTTTACGTCACCGTCATGTTCCTCATCAGCCTGTTGCGGCGGTGGGACGTGTACCTCGACGCGATCAAACTGCTCATCGGCGTTCGCGGGCGCTGGCCCAAGCTCATGGGCCGGCTCGCGGAGCACCAGAGCCTGCTGCTGAACTGGTCGTTCTTCCGGCCGGCGCTGCTCGCGCTCGCGCTCACGGTGTTGCAGCTCGTGGTGTCGCGCGTCATTTACCCGCAGGCGACCATCACGTTCGCCACGCTCGACGCGTGGTGGTGGTACGCGATCATTCTTGTGCCCCTCATCCCGATGTTGGCGGTCGATCTGTACTTCATTCTGCGCGTCGGCCGGTTCGACCGCGACGCGACCGAGAAGCAACTGGACGACGCGGAGGGCTGGCTCGGCGGGAAGGGGCGGCTCGTGCGCATCTTCACGCTCGGCATCGTGAACCCGCAGCGGATCGTGGACACGGAACTGCAAAAGAGCCTCGACACCGCCCGCGGCATGCTGAACGCGAGCCTGTGGTGGGTGTCGCTGCAAATCGCGCTGCGGATGTCGTTCGGCCTCACGCTGTGGACCCTGTGGTTCGTGCACCGGTAGTGCCGCTCACTCGCGTTCGCGGCTCGTTCACAGGAGAACCCCCAATGCCTTCCGAACTGCGGGCGGCGCTGAACTTCGCGGTGTGCGACGAACTGGAGGCGGCGCTGTCGCGCGTCGCGCACTGCGTGACTCAGCTGTCCGAAGAGCAGGTGTGGCACCGGCCGCCGCACGGGCTGAACGCGATCGGCAACCTGCTGCTGCACCTCACCGGGAACGTGACGCAGATGATCGCGCACAACCTCACCGGCGCGCCGGACGTGCGGAACCGGCCGCAGGAGTTCGCGGCGCGCGACGCGGTGCCGAAGGCCGAACTGCTGGCGAACCTCACGGCCGCGGTGAGCGCCGCCAAGAGCGCGCTCGCGCTCGCGACGGACGAGCGGCTCGCAACCGTGGTGCGCGTGAACAACAACGACTGGACCGGGATTCAAGCCGTGGTGCGGTGCCTCGCGCACTTTCGCGGGCACGCACAGGAAATCATCCACATGACGCGGACACTGCTCGGCGACGCCTACCAGTACGCCGGCCCGAAGTGAGCGCGCCCGCGAAGCGTGTCTTCAAAGTAGTAGGCACGCTCCGCGTGCCGTGTGTTCGGGCCGAGTCAGCTCACCAACGATGCGCTCTGCCGTCCGCTCTCTTTAGAACGGCACGCGGAGCGTGCCTACTCCCATGAAGTCACCAACGGACGAAATCACCTACGCACTCGAACCGGCGCTCACGGTTGCGGAGTTCATCGACGTGCTGGAGCGCTCCACACTTGCGGCGCGCCGCCCGGTCGCCGACAGCGCGCGCGTCGCGGGGATGCTGAAGCACGCGAGCCTGATCGTCACGGCGCGGTGCGGTGGGCTGCTAGTGGGCGTGTCGCGCGCGCTCACCGACTTTCACTTCGCAACGTACCTGTCCGACCTCGCGGTCGATGCGGCGTTCCAGCGCCGCGGGATCGGGAAGGAACTGATCCGCCGCACGCACGCAGCGGCCGGACCGCGCACGCTGCTCGTGCTGCTGGCGGCCCCGGCCGCGGTGGGCTACTACCCGCACATCGGGATGCAGAAGCACGAGTCGTGCTGGACGCTCCCGCGCGCGGAGTGAGCGGCCGGACGGTTCGACGTGTTTTTGTGAATCGGATTTAAGTGTGTGCGGAGCGGAAAGTATGAGTGCGGACCTCCGCAAAGTGTGTGCGGAGGTGGGGTGCCCAACGCCGCCGCACACACTTTGCGCCCGACGGGGTGAGCGACGTCCCCGCCCCGTCGGGCGGAACGCTCTTCCACAGTCAGCCGCCGGTGCGCGCCGACTTGCCCACCGAGACGCCGCCGGGCGTGTCCGCGGTCGGCGCGGCCGCGGTCGCGGGCTCGTCGTACAGCTTCTCGCCGCGCCGCGGGTTCAGCAGCTTCGCCACCAGCGCGGTCCAACCGGTCTGGTGGTTCGCGCCGATCCCGGTGCCGTTGTCGCCGTGGAAGTACTCGTGGAACAGCAGGTAGTCGCGGAAGTGTGGGTCGGTCTGCATCTTCTCGTACTTCCCGAAGCACGGGCGGCGGCCGTGGGCGTCGCGCAGGAAGATGCGGGTGAGCCGGCGCGTGATTTCGACCGCGGCGTCGAGCACCGTGCCCTCGCGCCCGCTGCCGGTCGGCAGTTCGATTTTGAAGTCGGTGCCGTAGTAGTGGTGGAACTTCTGCAGGCTCTCCACGATGAGGAAGTTCACCGGGAACCACACCGGGCCGCGCCAGTTCGAGTTGCCCCCGAACATGCCGCTGTCGGAATCGCCGGGCACGTAGGCCACCGTCACCTCGGTGCCGTCGGAGCGGAACCGGTACGGGTGGTCCTTGTGGTACCGCGACAGCCCGCGCACCCCGTGGGGGCTGAGGAACTCGTTTTCGTCCAGCAGCCGCGCGAGCAGCTTCTTCATGCGGTGCCCGCGCAGCAGTGAGAGCAGCCGGCGCTCGCCGCGCCCCGGCTCGAACCAGCGGGACACGAGGTTCGCGAGGTCGGCGCGGTTGTCCAGCACCCACCGCAGCCGGTTCGCGAACGCCGGCATCTGCGCGAGCAGTTCCGGCTCCAGCACCTCCACCGCGAACAGCGGGATCAGGCCCACCATCGACCGCACCTTCAGCGGCACCACGCGGCCGTCCGGGAAGGTGAGCTCGTCGTAATAGAACCCGTCCTTGTCGTCCCAGAGGCCCACGCCCTTACCGCCCATGTCGGTCATCGCCTTCGCGATGCTGAGGAAGTGCTCGAAGAACTTGATCGCGATGTCTTCGTAGGCGCGGTTGCGGGTCGCCAGTTCCAGCGCCATGCGCATCAGGTTCAGCGAGTACATCGCCATCCACGCGGTGCCGTCGGCTTGGTTGATGAAGCCGCCGGTCGGGAGCGGGTGGCTGCGGTCGAACACGCCGATGTTGTCCAAGCCCAAGAACCCGCCTTGGAACACGTTCCGCCCTTGCGAGTCCTTCTTGTTCACCCACCACGTGAAGTTCATCATCAGCTTGTGGAACACGCGCTCGAGGAACCCCCAATCCGCGTCGGCGGCGTCGGCGGTTTCGCCCTTGTAGTGCTCGCCGTGCGCCACGTGCCCGGTGCGGTGCATGTGCCGGAACTTGCGGTCGATCTGGAACACGCGCCACGCGGCCCACGCGTGAACCGGCGGGTTGGTGTCGCCGAAGTTCCACTCGTAGGCGCTCAGTTGCCCGTTCGGGTGCATGTACCACTCGCGGCACAGCAGCAGCAGTTGGTCCTTCGCGAACTCCGGGTCGAACGGCGCGAACGCGACCGCGTGGAACGCCAAGTCCCACGCGGCGAACCACGGGTACTCCCACTTGTCCGGCATCGAGATCACGTCGTTCGCTTTGAAGTGCTGCCAGTCGCTGTTGCGGCCGTACCAGCGGTGCTCCGGGGGCGGCGGCTGCGCCGCGTCGCCCTTCAGCCACCGGTACACGTCGTAGTTGAACAGTTGCTTGGTCCAGATCAGCCCCGCGACGGCTTGCCGCTGCACCATCCGCGCGTCGGCGCTGGGAATGTCCTTCTGGAGTTCCGCGAACAGCGCGTCGGCCTCGGCGATGCGCTTGGCGAACGTTTCCTCGAACTCCACGAACGGATCGTCCGGGCCGTCGGAGGCGTGCCGCAACCGGCACCGCACCACGACCGCTTCGCCCGCGGGGATCGAGAACTTGTAGTGCGCGGCGGCCTTCGTGCCGCCCTCGGTGGAGATCGCGCCGCGGTTCCCGCGAATCACGGCCTCATGGAACCCGTCCTTGAACGGCCCTTCTTCTTGAGTGCCGTACAGGGCGGGGTTGTTGCTCTCGTTCTCGCAGAACAGGTAGCCGAACCGCGTCATCGAGGGTATGCCGGTGTGGAACTGCTCGCCGGCGCGTGTCGCGCCGCCGGCCCAGAACCGGTAGGCGTCCCACTCGGGGTGGAACAGCTTCAGCCCGCCGTGCGACGAGTGCAGGATCGCGGGCTTCGGCTGGTCCGGCTTCCAACTCCACGTGTTGCGGAACCAGAGTTGCGGCAGGATGTGCAGCGTCGCCGCTTCGGGGCCGCGGTTGTGGGCGGTGACGCGCATGAGAATGTCGCGCGGGCCGGCCTTCGCGTACTCCACGAACACGTCGAAGTACCGGTTGTCGTCGAACAGCCCGGTATCGAGCAGTTCGTACTCCGGTTCGTGCCGCCCGCGGCGCTTCGTCTCTTCCATGAGGCGCTCGTAGGGGTACCGCCGCTGCGGGTACTTGTAGAGCATCTTCAGGTAGCTGTGCGTCGGCGTGGCGTCGAGGTGGTAGTACAGTTCCTTCACGTCTTCGCCGTGGTTGCCCTGTTCGTTCGTCAGGCCGAACAGCCGCTCCTTCAGGATCGGGTC
This sequence comes from Gemmata sp., assembly GCA_022843445.1. Lineage (GTDB taxonomy): Bacteria > Planctomycetota > Planctomycetia > Gemmatales > Gemmataceae > Gemmata. Next base: position 47,640 of record JALHNS010000003.1, on the reverse strand, counting down.
TTGGCCGTTCCACAGTGCGAGGCCGAGGCACAGGAACTGGTTGTCGTCGCTGATGCCGGCGAGGCCGTCTTCGCCCCACCGGTACGCGCGCTTGTGCGCGTGCCAGAACGGGAAGTAGTTCCACGGGTCCGCTTTGTCGGAGTAGTCCTCGCGGACGGTGCCCCACTGCCGGTCGGAGAGGTACGGCCCCCAGCGCCGCCACGCGGGCAGTTCGTTCGGGTCGGTCAGGCGCGCGAGTTCGGGCGTCAGCGACATGTGGGTACGCTCGGCAGGTGAGAGAGGGGGGAATTGTGGAGCAGTCTACCGCACCGCACACGGCTTGTCCGTTGTAACCGGCACATCTTCGCGGTAGTCTGTCACCACTTACCCGCCTAACCCCACCTTTCTTTCGGAACCCTCTCGATGCGCGCACTCGTTTCCTTCGCCCTCGTCGCTACGTTCGGACTCGCACGCGCGGCCGACGAGTGGCCCGGGTTCCGCGGCCCCACCGGCGACGGCGTTTCGACCGCCAAGAACGTGCCCACCGTGTGGAGCGAGAAGGAGAACCTGCGCTGGAAGGCCGAAGTTCACGGCAAAGGGTGGTCGTCGCCGGTGGTGAGCGGCAAGCAGGTGTGGGTGACGACGTGCGACGAAATCATGGGGGACAAGGAACCGGCGAAGAAGGGCGGCCCGCCGGCCAACCCGGTGAAAGAGGCCCGCTTCTTCGCGGTGTGCTTCGACCGCGACACCGGGAAGAAGCTCCACGACATCCAACTGCGCGCCGAGCAAAAGCCCGCGTACTGCCACCCGTTCAACAGCTACGCCTCGCCGACACCGGTGCTCGAAGCCGGGAAGCTGTACGCGCACTTCGGCAGCCACGGCACGTTCTGCGTCGATTGCGAACGCGGCAAGGTGCTGTGGGAGCGCCTCGACTTCAAGTGCGACCACTTCCGCGGCGCGGGGTCGTCGCCCGCGCTTCACGGCGACCTGCTGTATCTGATTTTCGACGGCGCGGATTATCAGTACGTGGCGGCGCTGAACAAGAAGACCGGCGAAACGGTCTGGAAGACCGACCGCAAGATCAAGTATTCCACCGACAACGGCGACTACAAGAAGGCGTACGCCACGCCCGCGGTTCACACGCTCGACGGCCGCGCGACGCTGGTGTGCCCGTCGGCGGAATGCACCATCGGCTACGACCCGAAGACCGGTGAGGAGCTGTGGCGGCTCACGCACGGCGGCATGAACGGTTCGGCGCGCCCGCTGTTCGCCAACGGTCTCTTGTATGTGAACAGCGGTCACACGAAGAAGCTGCTCGCGCTGAAGCCCGAAGGGCTGAAGGGCGCGGTGCCGAAGGACGCGATCGCGTGGGACTACGCGAAGGACGTGTGTACGCGGTCCGTGATGCTCGTTCACAACGACTTGGTGTTCATGGTTGCCGACAACGGCATCGCGAGCTGTTTGGACGCGAAGACCGGGAAGTTGCAGTGGAGCGAGCGGTTGGACGGCGAGTTCAGCGCCTCGCCGGTGCTCGCGGGCGGTAACGTGTACTTCTGCGGTCAGGTGGGCAAAACGACCGTCGTAAAGGCCGACCGCAAGCTGACCGTCGTAAGCGAGAACCGCTTGGCGGACGGCAGCAAAGCGTCGCCGCCGGGGTTCATGGCGTCGCCCGCGGTGGCCGACGGCGCGCTCTTCCTGCGCACCACCACGCACCTGTATTGCGTGAGCGGGAAGTGAGGCGCAGTAACGAGCCGCGAACGCGAAAGAGCGGCAGGCTTTCTCAAGCGCCTGCCGCTCACTCGCGTTCGCGGCTCGTTATTCTTACCTGGTGCCACTCGCCCGTATACACAAACCGCCGCAACTGCCGCTCACTCGCGTTCGCGGCTCGTTATTCTTACCCATCTACTTCCCCACGGTCAGCGCGAGCGGCTTCGCGCCGTATTCGCCGCCGCCCTCGCGGCGCGCGGTCACGATGATTGGGTGCGCCAAGGGCTTCACCCACGGCTCGGCGTACAGCACCACCTCGCGCGCCGTTTCGCGCTCCGTAATCAGGATGCCGTTCAGCCCCACGTTCAGCACGCGAACGCCGTGCGGGAGGCCACGCACTTCGATGGGGACGCGGCCCGCGAACTTGCCCTGTCGCGCGATCTCCACCACGAACCGCGCCTCGCCACCGGGCTTGATGCTCAGCGCTTCGGTGCGAAGCGTCGTGACGATGTCCCCGGCGCCGAGCTTCGCGGGGAGCGGAAGTGGTATCTCGCGCGTCACTTCCTTACCGGCAATCGTCGCCGTTGCCACCAGCACCACGTTAGGCTTGTCCGGGAGCGCCGCGGTCGCGTCCGCGAACAGCGGGAACGCGGTGGTGTGGTGCCCGGCTTCAACGAATGTTGCCGGCGCGCTCAGGCCCGCCGGTAGGTTCTTCAGCCGCACGGTCACTTCGCCGTCGAACCCGTCGGCGCGCGAAATCGTGACGTTCACCGGCACCGAGCCGCCCTTCAGCAACTGCGGGCCGGCCGCGCTCGCGGTCACGCCGAAGTCCGGCTTCGGTGCGCGCACGAGGACGCGGAACGCATGAGACGGCCCGTGCGCGCCGCGCGCGTCGGTCACCCGCACTTGATACCCGCCGTCGGCCGGAACATCGAAAAGGACGAAGCTGTCTTTGCCGAAGCCGGGCCCGCCGTCGTCGTTGCGGTAGTTCAGCGCGAACACCGGCATCCCGTTCGGCGGGAACGTCTTGCCCGGCGGGTGCAGTTCCACCTTGTACAGCGGTTCGCCGAAGAAATGGTGAACCGGCGTGGTGCCGAGGAACCCGGTGCGCTGCCCGCCGGCTTGGTAGAACTGGCAGTCGTCGTCCGGGCCGCGCGGCAGCGCGAGAATCCGCATCAGCTCGCCGCCCACGAAGACGTAATCGTCGATGGCGAGTTCGTTCCACGCGTCGAGCCGGATGCCGCCCTGCCGCGAGTCGTGGTCACGGAACGTGACGCTGGTCTTCGCGGTGCAGCGGAGCGTCGCGTGGGGCACCGGCTTGCCCGCGGCGTCGAGGATTTCCAGCACCGGATCGACCGGCGAACCGGCGCGCTGCGCGAGCACTTCCAGCACGAGCCGCTCGCCCTTTTTCGCACTAAAGCGCACGACTTGCGCCTCGTTCGGCTTCGTGAAGATGCCGTCGGCCGCGCCGGGCGCGCGCACGTCCGCACCCGCGGTCGGGTCGATCACAACACCCGCGAACTCGGACACGACCACTTGCGCGCTGCCCGCGGCGCTGAGCGGGAGCGGCACGTTTACCTTCGAGCCGGGCACGGCGTCCGCGGGCACCTTCACTTTCGCGGTGAGCGTGCCGCTGGCCGACAGGTGCACGCCGGACACGTGAACGACCGTTTCGCGCCCGCGGGCCACCGCGAGCGGGAACGCGCCCGTCACGACCGGCACCGCGCCCACGTGCAATCGGTAAGTGAAATCCGGCGCGCCGCGGAACTCGCGGTCGCGCACGCCCACCGCGTACACGCCCGCGGCGCGCGTGGTGAAGCCGAGCGCGGTTCCGCCTTCGGCCAGCACGGTGCCGGCTTCGTCGGTGAGCACCAGCGCCGTGTCGAGCTTCGAGCCGAGCTCGGCGGCGGTGATTTGCGCGCCGATTTGCGCACCGGCCGGTGCGCGGAAGCGGAAGTAATCGACGTCGCCGGCGCGGTCGATGACGCCGACGAGTGTGCTGTTCAGTTTCACTTCGGTCGCGGTGCGCGCCGAATCGGTCGCGCCACCTTCGGCCACTGCCGCGAAGTGATCCACCGCGAACGGCACCGTTACATTACCGGCGGGCGACTCAAAGGTGAGTTGCACCGCACCCACTGGCGCGCTGTCGCCGATAGCGATGCGAAGATCCAAGGCATTGGGCCTCCTCCCGGCACTCGTGAAAATCGCGCTCACTTCCGGCGAACTCGAAGTTACAGTACGCACGCCTTCGAGGTTCGAGCCGAAGACCGTTAGCGCCACTCTCGCGCCGCGAGTCGCGCCCGCGGGAAACAGGCGATCCACCTTCGGCGGCGCGGCTTTCGGTTGCGCGCCACCGGCCGGCTTCACGTTCGGATCGACCTTCGCGCGCGGTACGAGTGTCGCCGCTTTGCCACTCGCAGGGTCGAGCAGCACGTTTGCGCCGTCGAAGCGTGCGAGTGCGAGTTGCTTGCCGTCGGCACGTACTGCGAAGTCGAGAATCGCGTCCGGTTGCGCGGCGAACACCTTCGTTTCGGTGAGCTTGCCCGCGTCCCACTTCTTCACGACGCGGTCTTCGCCGACCGTGTACAACGTCTTGCCGGCGTCGGCGAACGCGAGCCGCCACACCGGTTTCTCGTGCGCGAACGCGGTGCTTACGAGCTTGCCACCTTCGGCGTTCGCTTCCCACACGCGCACGCTTTTGTCCACGCCGGCGGCGGCGAGGTGCTTCTTGTCGGCACTCCACGCGACGCAGTACACCCAATCGGTGGCGTCGCCGAGCGTGTAGAGGCGCTTGCCGGTGGCGGCGTCCCACACCTTCACGGCGCGGTCCGCGCCGGCGCTCGCGAGCAACTTGCCGTCGGGGTGGAACGCCAGCCCGTACACCGCGTCGCTGTGGTCTTTCAGCGTGAGGCGCGGCTTCGCCTCGCCGGTTTCTTTGTGTACCCGCTCGAGGTCCGGCACGTCCCACAGGTGAATGACGCGGTCGTAGCCCGCGGTGGCGACCGTGCGACCGTCCGGCGAGAACGCGACCGCGTAAATGGCGTCTTTGTGCGCGACGCGCGCCGGACTGATGTGATCGCCGAGGCGCTCGATGCCGTGCGGGAGGTACAGCAGGTGCAACTTCCCGCTGCGCCCGGGTTCGGTGGTGGCGAGCGCGAGCACCTTCCCGTTCGGCGCGAACGCGAGTGCGGTCGCGCGCTGCGTGGCGACCGCGCCGCGCATCTCGCCGGTCGCGTCGAATGCGTGCAGCGCGTTCCCGCTGACGAACGCCACGACAGAGCCGTCGGGCCGGTACGCGACCGCGGTCGCGGGCGGCGCGGCGCTCGCCGTTGCGGGGAGAAGCAACACGGCGAGGCAGAGGGTGCGGGTCATTGTGCCTTTCGTCCGATGGGCCTAGAGTGCGGCGCTGGGTTCGGGCAATCGGTACCGCTCTCTCACTTCGGTGCGGTTGTAACGACGGTGCAGGCGCGATTTACCTTCTTGAACGCCGCGACGCCCCCGGGCGTGACGCGCGCCCCGGCGACGCTGATCTTGCGAAGCGAGGGTATCTTTGCGAGTTCCATCAGCCCCGCGTCGGTCACGACGGTTCCGTTGAGGGACAATTCGCTCAGCCCTTTGATCGCCGCAAGGTCCCGCAGCCCGGCGTCGGTCACTTTGGTCCCGTCCAGAACCAGTCGGCGCAGTTTCGGGTACCGCGCGAATTCCTTGAAGTGCTCGTCGGTAACAGTGCTGCCGGACAGCTCGACCTCCGAAAGCAGCGGGAGTGCGGCGAACTCTTTCACCAGCCCGGCCCCGGTGCCGGTGCCGTTCAGGACGAACCGGACGGATTTGAGTTGGCGCAAACTCGCAAACTCTTTGAGTCCCGCCTCGGTCACTTTGGTCTTGCTCAGGTCGAGCGCGACGAACTCGAGGGCGGGCACCTTGGCGAGTTCCTTGAGCCCCGCGTCGGTCACTTTCGCCCCCGGAACGTTTAGGCCGATGCCCCGGAGTTTCGGGGCCGCGACGAGCGCCTTCAACCCCTCGTCGGTGACCTTCCCGCCGGTCACGCTGGTGAGCGAGAGGTCTTTCAGGGCGGGCATCGCGGCCACCGCCTTCAGACCCTCGTCCGTCACCGCGGGGCCTTCGGCCGCGAGGCGCTCGAGGGCCCGCGCCCGCGCGAGCCCCTTCAGCCCGGCGTCGGTGATCGGGTTGTTGATGAGCGCCAGTTCGCGCAGCGCGGGGGCCGCACCCAGTTCCGCGACCCCGTCGCCCTTCAGAGTTTGCGCGCGAATCACGCTCAGTTTGGTGAGCGACTGCGAAGTCGCGAGCGCGCGCGCGGACTCGGGGGTGAGTTGGTCCCCTGAGAGTTGCAACTCGAACAACTTCGGTAGCCCGGCGACGTGCTTCAATCCGTCCACCGTCACCTTGATCCCTGCCAAACGCAGTTCGGCGAGTTCGGGCAGCCCGGCCAGTTCTTTCAGCCCGGCGTCGGTCACTTTTGAGAAAGTCAGGTCCGCCTTCGCCAGATGCTTCAAGCTGCCGACCGATTTCAGCCCGGCGCTGGTAATGTTCGTGTTGTTCAGCGTCACCCACTCGAGCCGCGGGAAAGCCTTGAGGAAGGAGACGAGGTTCGCGTCGGTCACTTTGGACGAGTTCCCAAGACCCAACCCGGCAACGTATTGATCGCCGTTGGGGCCTTTGCGCTCGATCCCGGCGCCCAGCGCCTCGACGACGAACTTCGCGGCGCGCTCCTCGGCCTCGTCCCCGCGCCCGGTGGCCGGCGCGGACAGGCCGAACAGTGCGGCAAAGAGTGCGCCCCTGTAGAAAACGTGCGACATCACCTCTCCCAAATATGCGCGTATTGTCCGACGCAGTATACCGGACGCCCCGCGGAACCGATTGCCGAAAGTAGTGGGAGCCGGACGCCCCTCGCGACCGTTGGCCCGACCCGCAGCGAGGCGCCCAACAAACACGGGCGCACGCGTGAGGTTAGTGGAAGACTGCCAGCGCGGTCCCGGCCGCGCCGAACAGCATGAGGAGCATCGCGGCGGCGCACCCGCCGCACCCTTCCAGACACCCGCCCGCGGCTTCGAGCGCGCCGCCTACGACCTCCGCACCGGCGCTGACCACTTCCGCTCCCGCGCCGATCACTTCCGCGCCGGCGTCCAGCGCGGTCCCAGCCGCTTGCTCTTCGGCGCTCTCGTCGGTGTCCTCTTCGGGCGGCTCGTCGATCGGGTTCATGGCAGTGTCTGGTTAGCGGTTGAACAGGAACTCGCGGCCCGTCAGCACGGCCCAGACGAAGTCTTCGAGTGCTTCGCGGCGCGCCTGCGGGTCTTTGTTGGCTTCGGCGAGAATGTCTAGGAACTTCTTCGCCTCGACCGGCGTCGGCTTTCGACTCAGTGCCGAAAGGAACACGCGGTCCACGATCTGCGCGTCGGTCAACTTCTCCTCAATCCACTTGGACACGACGGAGTTCTTGTCTCGCAGTTTGTCGTTCAGCGTGTGGCCGTTGTTCAGGTGCAGTGCCTGCGCGACGCTCGCGTCCGCAGTGCGCTCGCACGCGCACGTCTGCACGCGCTCCGGTCGGCCGAAGGCGTCGAGGAACCGCGACGTGACGAGCGAATCCGGCACCTGCACGGCGCGCGTGCCGCGCGGGAAGCTGTTCGTGGGCGACGTGGAATCACCGGCCGCGGAGTTCAGTTTGTCGAACGGCGTCGGCACGCCGGTGATGTCCGAATACGCATCGAGGATCACTTCGCCCGGCAAGCGTCGGAGCAAGTAACGCGAGCCGAACCGGTCGTCGGCTTCGTTGCCCTTCGCGGGCTTCGACGAGCGCTGATACGCGGCGCTGTTCAGAATCGTGCGCATCAAATGCTTCAGGTCGAACTTGTGCTTCACGAAGTCGTCGGCGAGGGCGTCGAGCAGTTCGCGGTTGCTCGCGGGGTTGGTGTCGCGCAGGTCGTCTTCGGCTTCGACCAATCCGCGGCCCATGTACGCGCGCCACACGCGGTTCACGGCCGCGCGCGCGAACAGCGGGTTGTCCGGTGCGGTAAGCCAATCGGCGAAGTACGCGCGCCGGTCGGCGGCGGAATCGGCGGCGAGCGGCTTGCCGTCGAGCGGGGCGGGCGGCACGGCCTTCCCGGTGCGCGGGTGCAGCGCGTCGCCGTCGGCCTTGCTTTGCACGAACACCTCACCGGCGCGGTCCCCGTTCTTCAGCCCGACGCGCGCGAACAGGTTCGCGAACGCCCAATATTGGTCTTGGGTCCACTTCTCCAGCGGGTGGTTGTGGCACTTCGCGCAGCCAATGGACGTGCCGAGGAACGCCAGCGCGGTGGACTCGGCCAACTCCGCGGTGTCTTTGTGGATCACGAAGAAGTTGCCGCCGCCGTTGGTCAGCGTGCTCCCGGTCGCGGTGAGCACGTCGCGCGCGAACCGGTCCCACGGTTGATTGTCCGCGACGCTCTGCCGCACCTTGCGGTAGAACGCCCACATCGCCGGCTGCGGCAATTTGCGGCTCGAAACGAGCAACAGGTCGGACCACTTCAGCGCCCAATAATCCACGAACGCCGGGTGCTCGAGCAGCGCGTCTATCAGCTTCGCGCGCTTCTTCGGGTCCACGTCCGCGACGAACTTCGTCACTTCGTCGGGCTTCGGCAGTATGCCGCACGTGTCGAGGTACGCGCGCCGCACGAACTCCGCGTCCGAGCACTGTTCCGAAGGCGGGAGGCGCAGCAGTTCGAGCTTCTTCAGCGTGTGTTCGTCGACGAAGTTGTGCCGCTGCGACTTGGCGAACGCGTCCGCGTTCACCGCGTTCGGGAACGGCGCGGTCACGGTGAGCGCCGTCACTTTCGTGCCGAACCCGACGGTGATCGCGGCCTCGCCGGTGCCCGCGGGCGTGACGGTGCCGTCTTCGCTGACGCGCGCCACATTCTCTTCGGTGCTGCCGAACCGCGCGAGCCGGGTCACGTCTTCGACCGCGCCGTTACTGTAAGTCGCGCGCACGACGACGCGAAACGTGTTCTTCGCACCGGGTGCAACGAGGATCGCCGGCGGGAACGCTTCGATCTTCGTGAGTTCAGCGTCCGCGTCCTTCGGGCCACTTGCGCCCTTCGTGATCCAATCGAGCAGCACTTGGTAGTGCGGCGAAGTGTCGTCGAAGCGCTCGCCGCCGCCGTGCGGGATCGCGCGCACCGCTTTTGTCAGCAGCAGGCTCGCGTCCGGTTTCGCGCCGTCCACGCGCCGGCCGAGCGCCTGCCGCGTGAGAACGTGCCAATCGCTTTCGGGGTCGTAGCCGCGGAGCGAGAGTTTCATGCCGCCTTTACCCGCGAGCGCGCCGTGGCACGCGCCCATGTTGCACCCGGCCCGCGTGAGCGTGGGAATCACGTGATTGCGAAAACTCCACTCAGCGCCGGCGCTCACCTTCACCGGCACCGCGACCGACTTCGCGCCAACGGTGACGGTGATCGTCGACTCGCCATCATTCAAGCCAGTAACAGCGCCGCTCGCGTCCACCTTCGCGACGCTTTCGGCGCTGGAAGCGAACTTCGCGCTTGAAGTGAGATTGCGCACGGCGCGCCCGTTCTCCTCTTCGACCACAACGAGTTGCTGCGCGCGGTTCGGCCCACTGATGGTGATTTCGGCCGGGTACGCGCGCAGGTCCGCGGCAATCGCAGGCGTGCCCCATGCGAGGGCGCACACCGGAAGCAGATATCGCAGGGGCATGATGCCTCGTTTGGGTTAGAACAGCTCGCCGATCGGCTTCACGTTGAAGTCCGCGAGCGGGATCGGGCGGTTCTGAGGGCCGGGCAGTTCCTTGTGCGGGTCGAGGCCGAGGCCCTTGAAGATGGTCGCGGCCACTTCGCCGGGCGTCACGGGGCGCGTCTTCGGCGCGTAACCGAGTTCGTCGGTCTCGCCCACAACGGTGCCGCCCTTCAGCGGGCCGCCGCCCATTACGACGGTCCACGCGCCGGGGTGGTGATCGCGCCCGCCGGCAGGGTTCACCTTCGGCGTGCGCCCGAACTCGCCGACCGCGACCACCATCGTCGTCTTCAGCAGCCCGCGGTCGTGCAGGTCTTCGAGCAGCGCCGTGTACGCCGCGTCGAAGTTCGGCACCACCTCTTTCGACATCTGCACGATGTCCGTGAACGGCTTCGAGCCGTGAATGTCCCAAGTCACCTCGTCGAACACCGTCTCGAACATGTTCACGGTCACGAACCGCACCCCGGCTTCGATCAGTCGGCGCGCCATCAGGCACGACTGGCCGAACCGCGTGCGGCCGTAGCGGTCCTTCGTCTTGTCGCTCTCCTTTTCGAGCGCGAAGGCGTCGCGGGCTTTGGTGCTGGACATCAGCTTGTAGGCGAGCTTGAAGTTGTCGTCGAGTTGCTTCGCCGCGCCGCTTTGCTCGAACGCCGAGGTCGCGCCGTCCACCGCGTCGCGCAGTTTCTGGCGACGTTCGGCGCGGAGCGCGCTGAGGTATTCCGGCGGGAGCAGGTCCGGCACTTTGAACCCGGGCGCGTTCGGGTCCGCGTTCAAGATGAACGGGTCGTGCGGTTTGCCGAGGTAGCCGGCGGAGTGGCCGTGCGGCAGGTTCCCGCCGGTGCGTCCGATCGGCTTGGGAACGAGAACGTGCGCGGGCAGTTCGCCGCGCCCGCCCTTCAGGTAGCCGAGCGCGCAGCCGACGTGCGGGTACTCGATGCCGCCGGCGAACAGCCGGCCGGTTTGCATCATCTGGTGGCCGGTGTCGTGAACCGCGGTCGCGGTGTGATACACGGTGCGCACGAGCGAAAACTTGTCGGCGTGCTTCGCCATCTTGGGGAACGTCTCGGCGATCTCAATGCCGGGCACGTTGGTCTTCGCGGGCGCGAACGGCCCGCGCACTTCGGCCGGGGCTTTGGGCTTCATGTCCCACGTGTCGAGCTGACTCGGCCCGCCGACGAGGAACAGCATGATGCAGTTCACGTCGGTGTCGGGTGTGCCTTCGGCCCGACCGCGGTTCGCGCCGGCGAGCGTGATGCCGAGCGGCGCGAGCGCGCCGGCGTGGAGGAAGTCGCGGCGCGTAGAGCCGTCGCAGAACGAAGCCGGGCGGTTCGCGTCGAGCCGGATCATGGCCTGCGCCTCAATGAGAACGGAAGTGCGGACACTACTCTTTTACCGAACGTGCCGTCGCGAGAGCAACGAGAAAGGCCGTCACTCCCGCGCGGTCGAGTCGCGCGCCGAAAGGTCGCCGACGAACCGAAGCCGAGCGCCCGCGCGCCGCGAAGGGCGCTTGCAATCGCGGTTCGCGGCCCCGATAACGACGGGCACACTCTCCGGAGGCTCTCATGGTCCGCATCGGCATCGTCGGCATCGGCTTCATGGGCCGCATACACTGACGGTGCAATTCTTTGCGCGAAAGTTCTGCATTTCCCCACGCAAATCGAGAGACTCGCGGTTTTGGTGCTTTTCAGGAAAGCGTGCCGGCGCAAAGAACGGCACAAAGAACGGGTGGAAACCAGAGAACGCCACCCGGCACCACAACGGAGTTTCGACATGGCCCGCAAACCGAAACTGAACTGGACGGAGAGTCTGGAGCAGTACACCACGACCATCGATGGCGTGTTCCACCGCCTCGGCACCGACAAGACGATTGCCGAGCGGCAGTTCCATTTCCTGCTGAACAAGGCCGACCTCGGTGAGTCCGTGGACAAGAACCCCCCGTTCGCGGAGGTCGCGGATCAGTGGCTCGCCCACGTCAAGGAGAACCACGCAGAGGACCGCTACCGGCTGTGCAAGGACCGGCTCGAAGAGTTCGTCCGTTCCATTGGCCTCGGTGTCCGCGTGCGCGACCTCCGGGCCAGTCACGTCAATCGGTGGATCGAGGACAAAAAGCAGCCGACGTTGAAGGAGAAGGTCAAAGGCCAACGGGTGACGTGCATCGCGTCAGCCGGGACCGAGCGGAATTACAAGAGCATCATTCTCGCCGTGCTGAACTGGGCCACGAAGCCGAAAGTCCGGCTCATCGCCAGCAATCCCCTGCGGGGAATGCTTGAACTCCCCGAAGGCGAGGCCCGTGGCGGGGATGTCTTGTGGGATGCGAAAGTCTACGAGCAGGTACTGAGGGTTGCGAACCCCGCGTTCGCCGACGTAGTCCGCGTCCTCGCCCTGACCGGCGCGAGGCCGTCTACGGTTTGTCGCGTCGAAGCCCGACACTTCAGGCCAGACTTGAAGCTGTGGGATGTGGAAGACCTTTACAAGTTGCGCCTAAACAAAAACAAGTACGTCAAACGGATTTGGCTCGTTTCAGAAGCCATCGAGTTGGTCGAGAAGAAGAACGGCCAACACCCGAACGGGCCGATCTTCCGTAACGCACACGGACGACCGTGGACTTCCGCATCGCTCGGCGTCTATCTGTACCAATTGCAAAACAAGTTCAAGGACACGAAGAATCTCGAATGGCCTGAAAAGCTGTACCTGTACGGTTTGCGCCACAGTTTCGCGACAAAATTCATCGTCGCGAACCCCGACAAACTTGAATATCTTCGCGTGCTACTCGGCCACAAAGACCTGAAGATGATTCGGCAGCATTACGGACACCTGTGCGACGAACACGCGGCGGTCCACAATGTGTTAGATGGCTTCAAGGTCTTTTGATTTCACTTCTTTCGTGCGGTAAAGAGGTGGCTGAATTGGGGGGCCGGTCCTTTGACCGGCCTGTGCTGTTCCGCCGAAGCCGCAACGAGGTTTCGGCGCTTGTATTCCTCGACGGATTGGTCCACCGGCAGCTTGCGCGTTCCCCGCCGCTCGTAGGTGATCTCGCCCTGGTCCATCAGCTTGTACACGAACGAGAGCGATACCTGTAGCTCGCGCGAAGCATCTTTCGCTGTCATGGCAAAGTCCCCGATCCCCGCTTTGGCGGGGGTGGTTGGGACTCGTCCAGGCAAAAATGAGCAGCGAGGCTCGGCATCCCGACAAGTCGATCAGATTGTGTAGACAAGGATCATAGTAGACCGATCTCGCGGGTTTGTAAATCTGATGTGATGAAGTCGCCCTTGTTCGAGATTGTTCCCCGACATCGCTGATCGCAACGTGTCCACACGCCGAAACTGGCAGCGTTTCGATCCCGCCGGATTTGCTCCGTCACGCCCGCCGCGACTTGTTCGACCTCTGCTTGCTGAAGCCCTTCAGGAACCGCGTCATCGGCTTGTCCACAAGACCGGCAACTTCGACGGCCTCGACATCGCATTCGCCGTCCGACTCGTTGACCAGCACCGACCGGAAGACGAGGTTCGCGCCATCCAACGTGATCTGGAACCCGTAGGAGTGGTTTTCGTCGCAGACCGTGGCCTCGATCAACTCTCGCTGTTTCGCGGTCAGCCGTGGGGCGTCTTCGTCCTCGTCTTCTTCCAAATCCGCTTCGCCCAGATCAGGAACCTCGATCACGTCGCCATCGGCGCAGGCCAGTTCGCCGAAATCGCGAAACACCGCGAACGGGGCGAAGAGATGGCACCCGGCTTCGAGACGCTCAGTGGGATCAGTCGGGATCTGTTCGTCGTCCGCGAGCGTGAGATCTTCGTCATCGAGGATCAACTTGCCGTGTTCCACGATCACGAACGGCTCGACCGAGCCGAGGGTCAGGGACTGCGTGAACTCGGTGATGGCACCAGCGAATTTCGCCCAGTCGAACTCGGCACGCGGGATCTTCTTGGTCGTCATGGTTGCCTCCTTCTGATAAACGCGGCCAAGCTCGCCGTCTCTGGAACCTACCGCTTCTTTTTTCCGAATGCCGCGTTCAGGGCCGCATCGACATCGAGCGGGGTGATCGGCCGAGGAGCCGCTTCCGTTCGCGCCTCGGCGTCCCGCAACTGCTCCGCGAGCTTCTTCATCTCCTCGTCGGAGATGCCGGCCTGCTCGCGTTCCATCCGCCGGACAATCGACCGCGCCTTGAGCAACTCGGTGTCGATGGTCGCCAGTTGCGAATCCGTCGCTTCGATCTCGGCGGCGAGCTTGGCGAGGTTTTCCGCCGCCCGTTGCGCACGCGGGTTCTTCTTCAAGTCGGCCGCACTCTCGACGCCCAACTCACGGAGCTTGACGACCAGGGCGTCTCGCTCCTGATGTGCTTCTCGCTGAACTGCCTCGACCTTCTGGAGCTTCAGTTCGATCCGCTGGACGTGTTGTTTTGCCTGCGCGAGCGGGCTGGTGTCTGGACTGGGGGCCGGCGTGCGAGGCACGACTCGGCGGAAGCGCCCTTGCACCCTCGGTTCGAGCGTGTCCCACCCGCACTTGTAGATCGCGACGAACTCATCGTCCGAGGCGAACTCGAACTCGATCTCCACCTGACCCAATGGCTCTTTCTTCAGACGGATCGACCGATCTGTGTGCTTCTCGATGTCGTAAGTGCGCGACTGCTTCCGCTCCTCGCCGGTGTAAACGGGCGGGTCCATTCGACTCTGCATCGGGAGCCTCACGCGCTCGACGTAGGAATAGACCAGCTTGTTCGTGCCGCTTGTGAAGTGCAGCTTCACGGCCTTCTTGTCGTTCGATTTGACTTCAACAGCCACCCACTCGCCCGCCAACCGGGACGCCAACCTGTTCGGCTCGCCGGTCGAGTTCGTCTGCTCGTTCCTGTTGACACAGCCGATCAGCCAGAAGCACAGTCCGGCAATCACGGCGATGACCGCGACAGCGACGATCAGTTCCAACAGAGTAAAGCCGGCGCGTCGGCCGGCGCTGCGGATAGTCACGGTGCGCTCCCGTTGAACAATGAAACTGGCTCACTTCTTCGCGGGGCCGAGAATCTTGTCGATCTCGCCGACCGGATCGCCCGGCGACGACGCGGCCTTCAAGAACGCATCCACTTCGCTAGTGGTCTTGTCCGCGCCGGTGGCCGCGAACTTCTCCGATTCGCCCGCCAGTTCCGCTTTCACATCCCCGGACAGCACAGCGATCTTCTTCTCCAGTTCGTCAAGGTTCTCGCCGAGGGTGGCGTCCGAATCGCCCATCGCGGCCGACGCCTTCTTCATCGCCTGCGCCGCCGCGTACTCGGCGTCGAGTTTCGCTTTGGCCGCTTCCAGCTTGGCTACGCGGGCTTCGAGATCTTCCTGCCTCTTCGTGATCGTCGCGACCACGTTCCTCATGCTGCTCCGGGCATTCTCGAATCCCTTGATCTTCTCTTCCGACTCCTTGCGGGCCTCAAGGATCTTGGTTGCCATCGCTTTGAGTTCGGCGACCGAGTACGTCTTTCCCGCGAGTTCGGCCGGCACGTCAGCCGTGATCAGATCGCGGAGCTTGGCGAGCGTCTCGTCGCACCGCGCCATCTTGTCTTGGTGCGGACGCACCTTCTCATCGAGCAGATCGAGTTGGGCCTGGGCCTGATGCTTGGCCCTGCGGAGTTCACCGACCGCCTTCTTCGCCGACTTGATGCCGCCATCGATCTCGGCCTTCTGCACGTCCATCTTGCCGAGTGCGTCATCGAGCTTGTCCAGCGCCTTCTTCTTCGCGACCTCGCCGCGCGAGCCGAAGGCACCCGACCAGAGCAGCACGCCGCCCGTCAGACCGACCGCCAGCACCGCCAGAATCGCGTATCGCATCGCTGTCTCCGTGAGAATGGAAGCCCTGATCAACTGAGTTGGAAAAAGCCGGGTCACTTGGAGCGGTCACCCTCGCAGCGCTATCTGGGGCGGTAGCCCTTCAGGATCGCGTCGAGTCGGTTCTTGTCGAAATTCGTCTGGATACTCTGAACGAACTCCGGTTCAGAGACTTTCGTCAGGACCGCTGTGAACACGAGGTCGTAACCCGTCGTGCCGTTCTTCCAGACGTGCAGGAACTCATCGGCGCTACTCGACGTGTTGTGCTTTCGGGCGTAGGAGCCGATGGGCGGTCCCCGCTCCGCGATCACGTCGTCCAAGTACGTCTTGCCCGGTCGCCGGTTTCCCGACCGTGCGTTCGATTTTCCGTCGCTCGTCTGCCCCTTCGACGCGGTATCCTGTGCGGGCGTCTCCCGCGTGCCGTTGCGGGCCAAAACGAAGACCACCGCGCCGATCAGAGCTACGCCCAGAACGCCGGCAGCGGCAAATGGGACGAACTTGTTCTTCTGAGCCGAGTTCGGCTCCCGACTGGTGGGCGCGGGCGGCGATTCCTCCTCTTCGCCTTCGGTACCGGCGCTGAAATCGAAGGGTGAATCTTGACCCGACTTGTGAGAGGGAGCGAACAGCCCACCGACCTGTGCGGCCGGCACCCACGGCCCACCATCGTCCTGGGCGAGCAGATCGACCGGCAGTAATTGGCCGGTTGTCGTCATCTTCTGAAGTTGCTCGAAGTGGAACGGGCCGTATCTGCGGCCGTCGCGCAACAGGAACCAGACGCTCGGCATGCTGATACCCTCGCTGTGCGGCCCTCGCTGTTTCTGAAAGCGAGAACGGCGGCGCGAAAGGGGCCACAGCCGGTGACGGATTCTGGCTGACAGCGTGACCGCGCCGGCGACAAACCCCGCAAGCCTCTATCAAGCGGGAAACGCGCTCGTCTCTCGAACTGCGCCCGCTTTTCGCAGAGATTTTTTGCTGGTTTCGTGGCCCCATTTCGCCGCGAATTCTCGCTTTCTCTGGCGGTCGCGAGCGTAAACCAATGGAGCAGCCCGGCGGGTCGGTCGGCGGGCTGATTTCGTCCCCCTCGGCTGCTCCCGTGAACTCCACCACAACCGCGATGCAACGTCTGTTGGACGCGCCGTCGTTGACGAACGAGGAGGTGTTCAACGAGCTTCTGCTCCGGGCCTCCGAACGCCTGCGGGTGTTGGCCCGGCGGAAGCTGCGCGGCTTCCCCGCGTTGCGGCGGTGGGTGGAAACGGATGACGTGCTTCAGCAGTCGATGCTCCGACTTTACCGGGCGCTAAAGCAGGTCCGGCCGGCGACGGTGGGCGAGTTCTTCGGGTTGGCGGGCCTCCAGATTCGGCGCGAACTGCACGACTTGCACCGGCACCATTTCGGGCCGCACGGGGTCGGTGCGAACCACCAGACGGACGGCGAGAGTCGCTTGCCGGCCGTCGCCGAAGACACCGAAATGCCGGTCGGGTGGGATCGCCTTCACCAGATGATCGAAGCACTCCCCGACGAGGAACGCGCCGTCGTGGACCTGCTGTTCGTCAGCGAGTTGACCCAAGAAGAAGCCGCTCAAGTTCTGTGCGTCTCGCTGCGGACGGTCAAGCGGCGGTGGCAGTCGGCTCGGCTCCGCCTGGGCGCGGCCATCGAGCGGGAGGGACACCGGGATGACGGATGAGGAGCGGATCGCCGACCTGTTGTTGACCTGGGAAGAGGCCCGTGAGCGCGGCAACGCGATCACTGCCGAGGAACTGTGCCGGGGATGTCCCGAACTGCTCGATACCGTGCGGGATCGCATCCGCCTGCTCGAAAAGACCGCATGGATGAGCGGCCCGGCGAAGCCACCGCAGCAGCCCCGTACCCTTGCCGAACGCTATGTGCTGGAGGCACTGATCGGGAGCGGTGGGTACGCCGATGTGTGGCGAGCCTACGACCTGCGGCTTCATCGTCACGTCGCCGTGAAGGTGCCGAGGCCGAGCCGAACTCTGACCGCCCGTCAAATTGACGAGGTGTTGACGGAGGCCCGTCAAATCGCGTGCCTCAAGCACGTCAACATCGTGACACTCCACGACGTGCTGAAAGAGGGCGCGGGGTACGTCCTCGTCAGCGACCTGATCGACGGCGAGACGCTCGCCGACCGGCTGCGGGGCGGGCCGATGCCCTCTGCCGATGTCGTTAAAGTGCTGGCGACGGTGGCCCGCGCCATCGACTACGCCCACGGCCAGGGCGTCGTCCACCGCGACCTCAAGCCGGCGAACATACTGCTCGACCGCGCCGGCACCCCGCACGTCGGCGATTTCGGGCTGGCCCGGCCGAAGGCGGAGTTCCTTGAAGGCAGCGACCAGCGCGGCACACTGGCCTACAGTTCGCCCGAACAACTGGAGGGGAAGCCCCTCGACGGACGCACCGACATCTGGAGCCTCGGCATCATCATGTGCGAGATGCTCACCGGGCGAGTGCCGTTTGCGGACGACAACCCGGTCAGGGTCAGGCAACAAATCCTTGCGGCCACAATGCCGGCCGCACCCGCCGTCCCCGCCGCGTTCATCGCTGTCTGTCGCCGGTGCTTGGCTCGGAACCCCGATGAGCGATACGCTCGCGGCGGCGATCTTGCAGACGCGCTCGAAACCGCGACGGCTGCGACACGTTCGCGGTGGTGGCCCCTCCCGGCCGCGCTGGTGACCTCCGGTTTTGTTGGCTTGGCGATCTACTTGAGCCGCCCCAACGACCCGAAAGCGAAAGCTGAACCCGACGCGCCGGTTGCAGAGAAGAATGGCGAGGTCATCCCGCCCAAGATCGAACCCAAGTTCGGTCCCGGCACCGAACCGAACAAGGAGAAGTCCCCGTCCCGACCGCCGGCCCGAACACTCGAAGGACACACGTCGGCCGTCCGCACCGTGCAGGTTCGGGCCGGCGGTTGGATCGCCTCCACCGACGAGAAGACGCTGCGGCTGTGGTCACCGACAGGTGCCGTCGCTGTCGTTGATTTGCCCTCGCCGCCGACCGCCGAGGTGTTCGGCCACGGCGGGTATTCACTGTTCACGGGCCACGAGGACGGGACGTTACGACAGTGGTGGGTCGGGGCCAGAATGGATGCCGAACGCGCCGCAGGTTGGGCGTCGTGGTCCACATTACCGACCGCCAGCCGACTCGCGTTGTCGCCCGTGGTCGCAGACCAACCGCGACCGTTCCCCATCCGAAGTTGGGACGGGGACGGCACCCCCGTGCAGTCCGTGACGGTGTCGCCGACTGGGAGGTGGCTCGCGTGGACAACCGGCAAACGGCTGCTCGTGTGGGATTTGGTCGCGAACCGCGCCGTCACGCCGATGGACAAGCCCGACCGACCCACCGTCGCGCTGTTTTTCGTGCCGGACCCGCCGTTCAAGCCCGATGAACTCCTGTTCGTCGGCTACGGGACCGGACCCGACCGACGCGCCGAACTCTCGCTGTGGAAAGTGATGCCATTCAAGGCCGAGTTGGGGCTTTCGTCGCGAGGCAAGATGAACAACTTCGGCATGATGCCGGGCGTTCAGCACGTCACGGCCGATTCGGAGTTCGGCCTGATCGTCACCACCCTCGAAGCCGGGATCGTCGCCTTCGGCCAGGGGGACAAGGCGATGTCCTTCAATGTCCTGGCCCAACTCGGCCATGCCAAGCCCGGCAGCCGCCGGACGGTGATATTGCCCGGCGGCAAACGGACCCTGAGCTACGGTGCCGAGGGTCAGTTGTGCATCTGGGAACCGAAGACGCAACGCCAGACAGTCATCTCGGACCCGCACCCGGAGCCGGTCACCGACGCGGCCGTCAGCGCGGACGAGGGGTTCGCGGTGACGGGGTGCCGCGACGGAAAGGTGCGGGTCTGGACGATCCCGAACGAGAAGTAAATCGCGGGCTTCGTGTCCACGCATCCGGGTGGGTGGTCGTGCGATTTTCGGTGAGCGTCGGACTGCGGACGTGGCCGTGAAGCCGAAAGCAGCCCCTACCGGACGGACCAGTTTGTAACTGGCGGCAGCGTCTGTGCGGACGGCTCGCGGCTTCGAGTGCGCGAGGACGAAGATGCGGCCGCACGGCCGGTTCGCAAGGCTGTCACCGCAACGCGAAGCGGCAACTCTGAGTTGTGTTCAGCGACTGGGAGTTGGCATGCGTCTTCAGGAAGGCTTGGTGTCGGCCCGCTCGCTGGTTCGTTGCGTAGCTTCGACACGAGCAAGGATTACGGAGGGCAAAACGCCGAGCGACCCGCAGAGACGGTAGAGCATGTCCACGGTCGGACTTTGGTGATCGTTTTCGAGTTCCGAGATGTAGCCACGATCTACCTTCGCCGCGACCGCAAGCTCTTCTTGCGTAAGCCCGGCTGTTCGCCTCGCCTCTCGTAGCTCGCCACCCAACGTCATTCTGGGACGTTAGGTCTGGCCGCTGCCGAGTCTGTCGGTTATAAACGACGCGAGCAAAACCGCCACACGGCCGGGAAACCACTGCAAAGATGGCCCCAGTCGGCGAAGAACTCTCGCTTTCAGTGATGGGGCATCTCCGACGACGAGATGAAGGTGCGGATCTCAGACAATCCGAAGTCGATCACCACTTTGGGTGCCGCTGCGACTTCCGCGCGACACTGAACAGCACGAACAAGCCCCCCTTCGAGGTGAATCGTGGACGCCGAATGGTTCTACTCGGTCGGTGGCGAACAGATCGGCCCAGTGTCGTGGGACGCGCTCAAACAGTTGGTCGGCGAGAGGAAGGTCGCTGCCGGTGATCTCGTGTGGAACGAGTCCATGCCGGAATGGGTCGAAGCCCGGACTGTAACGGGACTCATCCCACAAGCCCCTGCCACCCGCAAGCCGCCCCCTCTGCCGGCCAAAGCAAACCCGACGACTGATGCCGCCGCGCCCTCGATTACCGCAGGGTACGCCACCTTCGAGATCATCATCGATCCGTTCACTGGTGTGCCGTCCGGCACGAATAATCCCGAAGCTCGGTTGTATTTCGACTCCCGCCACATCGTGATCCCGATCAAGCTGTCCGATGGGTTTCGGTTGAAGTACCCGCAGCAAGTCACCACCGGACGGCACCTCATCAAACTTGTGCCGCTGACCCCGGTCGCGGGAATGAAGAAGCTGCTTTTCGTGTTCGGGAAGACACACGACGAGGCACCGACCAAAGAGCGTCGGTACGGCGTCACGTTCCCCAGTCCGGGGCATTACACGGTTCGATTCGCTTTTGACGAACCGCGTTCGCATGACGACTATCCTTCGGAAGCGGTCGTCACCAAAGATGGAAGCTCTCCGCAGGATGTCGGCATCGCGGGATTGTGGAAGGGCATGTTCGGGGACAGCGAATCATCCCGGCGGAAGAAGTTGCACGCCATCTGGCGTCAGGTCGGCGACACGGGCTTATGGTTCATGTTCACGGAAGACGGCGCGATGTTGCGCCAAGACGGACTCGCCACCAAGTTCCGCTGGCTCGACAACGAGACGGTGGCACTCTACGAGTCCGAAGACGGCCCCACCGTCAAGCTCCAGATTCTTTCCCTCAGCGACAGCGAGTTGATCGTCAAGACGGACGGGCAGTCGGGCCACTTCTACCGCAACCCGACCATCACCCAAACTATCGAGCGGGAGCGGCGGGAAGAGGCCGAGGAAGCGATGCGGGGGTTCGCGCTTGGCGCGGCAAAGGTCGCCGGCGCGGTCGCGGCGGCACTGGTGGTTGGCGGTATCGCAATCCTGTGCAGTGAAAGCGGTTCGTCTCGGTCGCTCACTGGGGATCTCGCGGAATCAGAGTCGCCGTCCTCGCCATCTGGAACAAAAACGCTCCCGGCCGCAACTGGTGGTGCGAGGGAGATCGCAACGAGTCGCACAAGAGAGGCACACGCGATCTGTGGCGCGGTGATCGTCGGATCGGACGGCCGCAGTTTCAGCTACAAGAAACGCTGCGACTGCGGCCATGTCGAACCGGGCCAGACGAATTCCACCATCCCTTCGGCGGGCAGCGTCATCAACACGTCGTTTCGCTGCTCGAAGTGTGGAACGACACAAGAGGTGCGGATTCAAGGAAGCGATGCCTGATCGGGTCGGTGGCGGGGCCGGGGCGAATGTCGCTTTCACAGGACTTGCCGGACGCGGAGGTCAATTTCACGAACGCCATCGACGTTGGGAAACAAGAACAGCGCCCTCGGTGGGAGGCCATCCGTTCTTGGCCGGAGCTTTTTCCGCGACACTACCGACAGGTCGGCTTCCCCGGATCACCCGCTGCCCGGAGTGGATACACGGACTTGGGCGAGTTCTGAAATGACAGCCCGCGACCAAAACAAACCCGGCAGGTAGTCGCCTCTCCCGTCAATCGCTCGTCAATTCTTCAAGTGCATCGAGGCATGCCGCCAGCTTCGCGAGATCACCAAACGCGGCGAGTTTGCCCACCAGTTCGCGGAGTTCGTGCGGCTTCATGCTCAGTTCCTCCGCGAGTTTTCGCACGGCCTTCAAATCGCTGACGGTCGGTTCGTCCCCTTGCGGTTGCGGCCCGGTCTTCCGCTTCGCTCGCAGTGGCGGGAATCCCAGTTCTTCGCGGGCTTTTGCTACGCTCTGGCTGATTGACGCTTCCGAGTGCGGCACCTTTGCCTCCTTCAACAACGCCACGATCTCGGCGAATTTCGCCTTGTCCGCGCCGAGTTGCTTCGCCGCCCACTTCGTTTTCTCCAAGTTCGTCGCGTCTTCCGCCGGGGGCTTCTCGGTCTTCGCCATACCGTCACCTCTTGTTAACGGGGTAGAACACGCCACCCTTCATTTGCCAAACACAGGGGCCAACTTCGTGCCTATTGATACTGTCTTGCCGCGTCAATATTTTTCGGATTTCTAGGTTAGCTTGCCCCGGCTTGGCAGTCTTATTGTATCGGGGAAAAGTTGCTTAAAAAATATAAGAGAACGCCGGCGTCCAAAACTACAATAGAGTGGAACCAGATACGAAAAGAAGACACACCCCCGCCGTCAAGTTGAGGTGTGTCTTCAGAAAGAAAGCCATGTGTATATTAGTCTCCCCTGGCACAAATCCACAAGACCTTCCCGCGAATATTCCCAATCTCGCGGAATCGACCTTTGCCGCATTCGCTCCCTACATCAACGTCTACGATTCTGGCGTGAAGGATGTTGTTGGCCTCGATGCTGATGGCGAGTTGGCCTTCGATGTGTTTCACGTTATTACCCGCGACGATTGGCGTTGCTGGCGCGAGTACAAAGCAGAAAAGCGGGCCGGGCGCATACCCAATGTCGTGAAAAAGAACGGCAAATGCTACATTCCCTATATCGATGTCGTGCAGCACATCTTGAGCGCGAAGCACTGCGAAGACGCGATAAACGGCGGCAATCGACGCTATTACACCAGCGGCAAAACGGCCTACGGGATGCTGTATCTCGACACGGACGCCCACTGCGATTTTCAAACGGATGCCGCAGCCGGTTCTGTGCTACTTCGCCGCGCGTTCCCGATGGCCTTCTCTTGCGATTCCGCGAGGGGCAAGAACGATTTTGTGAAGGTTTACCACGCTGGCCGTATCGAGGACTTTAACGCCCTCGCGACACGTCTTGAAGCTGCGTTGCAACGCCTTTTCAACCGCCACCACATCCTTTGCGATATTGAGGTCAAGGGGACGATTACGACGCCGACACTTTCCGGTAAGCTTGCGAAACTGCCCTGGAATACGAATTGGAGCTTTCACGAATTGAAGCGATTCAAGGCGTGTAACGTAATCTCGATTGCCGATCTTGAGTACGTCGTTACGCGGCTTGAAGCGATGCGAGATGATGCGGGTTGGGCTGCACGTCGCGAGGAACTAAAACGGGCTGAGACGACAGTTGTTGAGGCGCGACGGGCGGCGCGACTCGTGAAAAACGCTGCCACCAACACCGCCAACCACATTGCCACGACGACACCTACCGTCACCCCCACAACCGCTGCACAAACTCCTCCCACAACCGCGACCACGATGCCGACAGGCTGCCGTGATTATGCGACTGCGAACAACAACCCAGACCGTTTGCAAGCGACGATTGACATTGCTCGCCTTTATGCACAGCAACTCCGCAGGGTGCCGACAACTGACGAGTTACTCGCTTTTCTGCACACGAACGGATTCTTCACTGGCGATTGGGTTTCGACACTTTCGGCCCGTATCGCAAGGTGCCAGTTCGTGCTACGCGCTTACGTTGCCGGCCATTGGGATTCGTCGAAACTGGCAAACCCAGGCCGTAAGTACGTCGATCTTTGCAAATGGAACAAGTTCGTTCGGCAGTTCCCGTTGGCGTGGGCAGAAACTCTGAACCACCGTGGCGTAGATGTTCGCGTTCGGTTGACTCGCGAGGATTGCCGCGCCTACTTCGCCATTAACTGGACGCTGCTCACCGATAAGCCGAACGCTGATGGTTCAGTTCCGTTCGATGCGATTTGGGAGTTTTGGGAAGAGCTTCACAAGACGGGCAAAACGTCATCCCGACCCACGCAGGCAAAGATAGCGGCTTTGCGTGCTGTGTTCCACGACCGCGACATCATCCGCATCACCGACTCGAACTATTCGCCGAGACTTCACAAGGCGATCCGTTACGCTCTCGGCAAAAATGCTCCGGGGCAATCGGATTACTGGCTTACCAAAGGCGACAAGTACCGGAGTCCTGCGAGTGTAGCGATTGATTTCGGAAGCGAAGCAACTCTACCAACACACACAGACTACTTAACTATTAGTACGCAGTACCAACCCGAATTGCGGTTAGCACGTTCGCCACCACTCGAAAGCGGGTAGTCGCCCCTTAACTCCACACACAATACGAACGAAAACTATACGACCCGAACGGGATCGCAGGGGACGCCACGTTCTTGTTTCCCGAATCTCTGAAGTGATCGATAAACTCGAACGCAGCGGTCTTGACTGCCTCGCCCAGAAAGCAAGCAATCAACATGAGAATCACCCAATTCGACTGGCGCAGACAGTGGAAATCGCGAGTCGCACCGATACTCGACCACCGCCTCGTGCAGTGGTCGCTCGACTTCGGGATGCAGATGCTCGATTCACGGTGGACCCCAGGTGACCCGCCGCACCTCAGCGGTCGAGCGGAGGGCGTCCGCGTTGTGCCAGGGAAATTGACGTGGCATCAGCCCCACGGTCGGTGTCACTGGATCGCATTCTTCTCGATGGCAGTAGGCGTCATGAACTACCCCGACCTCGACTGGCGGTTCCTCAGCGGCGACCTTCACACGGTTCCGGTTGGCTTCAAGAACGAGAACCCCAGGCTGGTTATGGACATCCTGCTGTTCGACTCTCTAACCGCATCCGAATCCATTGAACTTACGCAGCAGAAGCCCGCGTGCGAAGTTGATCACGTTGGGGCGGCGCAACTCAAACAGTTGTATTCCCTCTTCGTCAAGCACAAGGTGCCTGCGACTATTGCGTTGTCGTAACTGGAGAAGGAGCGCAACCGTGACGGTGGCGTACTCGAATGTGGCACTCTCGCGGTGCAGGCCCGCTCTGACTCAGAGCGCCGTACCGCGACCAGTTTTCCGGCTGCGATGTAGACCTCTGACTAGAGGAACGCCATGAACACTGACCTCCCCCCGCACTGGGTGTATGTTTCGTTCTCGGCCGAATCCGACGACCAAGCCCACGTCCCCATCAAGTGGGTTGTCCTGAACGCAGACAGGCGCGAGGCGCGGAGCATCATTGATGTCGCGTGGCGTGAGGCGAACAGAATGTACGGCAACAAGTACACGCTCACCGACTACTGGCTCTGGCCGAACAACTACAAGCGCGAGGCACGCAGCCTGATTTCGCAGGGCCACTGCACGACTTACCACGACCTCCCGACTGCGGCAGCACTCGCAACGCTCCGGTCGCTTTCGGTATGTGGCACCTGACAATACGGGCAACGCGACGGCAAATCGCCCCGCTCGCCTGTCATCGGGGCATGACACCGACGCTCGCTCACACCCCATCGTCGGAAACTTCGGTCATCCCGCCGACGAGCGCCCGCACCTCGACGTGGTGATCGGCCAGAGGCCCGTCATGCGGGATCTCGTAGTCGAGGCCAATGTGCAGCACGTCGCGCAGGTAGTCGGCCACGTCTGCGGCGGTGACCGTGCCGGTATCGCTCCCGACGACGGTCACCGCCAGCGTGCAGAAAAACTGTCGCCGAGGTTTGCCGCGACACTGTCGCATGATGAACGGCTGACACGCCACCTGAGCCTCGCCGACCGTGCGGTAGACGAGGGCCAACTGCTGCTCGTCCACCCACCGGCTCGCGGCACCAAGAAAGAGGCCGTCGCTCCGCTGCACGACGTACCGGCGGTGCCGTGGCGTGCCAACGATTCGCACGCAGTAGATGTACTTCTTCTTCACGTCGATCCTCCTCTGGCGTCAGTTGGTGCCGCTTTCTTGTTTCTCGAACTCGCGTTTCGCCCGGAAGAAGGTCGCACGCGACTTGCCAGTCGCCGACCGCCACGCCTCTTCTTGGAGTTTCACGTTCTCCGGGTACTTCTCCACCGCGACGACCATGCAGCGGAGGTCGTGGCCCTTGCTGTCGAGTGGTCGCAGGCCGGCGTCGGCGGGTCGGCCGACACTTTCGAGTTGGGTGCGAACGAGGTCGCGCCAGTCGGCGGTGCCGCCGCTCTGAAGAGCGTACTTAACTTTTTGGAGTGCCGACTCGTAGACCCGGACGGAGAGTTGCCGACCGCCGCAGACGCGCGAGATGTACTCCACGACCTCGTCGCACACGGACGGCGACAACCCGTCGTAGCCGTTGCGGGCGAGCGTCTTGAGCAGTTCGATGATCTCGTCATTAGTCGCACTCAACGTGAACGTGTCCACCCGGCTGAGGACGGCCTTGAACGCCTCGTTCCGCGACGGGACGACGTTCGCGGTGGCGATGATTCGGCTCGTGAAGGTGAAGCTCGACGGCAGCCCGGTCAGCGAGGTGCTGGTGTAGGTCACGACGCGGTCGCCGGCGGTCCCCCACAACGCACTTCGCAGGAGGCCGAGGACCGGGAGAGAGGTGTACATCGCGTCGGCGTCGTCCAACCACAGCACCGTGTCCGAGCGATGATTGAACATTGCCGTGAAGAGGCCCAAAGGCGTGCAGTGGCTGTTCAACATGACCGGGCTGACGCCCTCCTCGGCCAGCGTTTGACCGATGATCCGGCTCTTGCCGAGGCCACCGGGACCGACCGCGAACAAGCCGTTGGACATGCCCCGTGCGACAATCCGCACCATGTGCGCGAGCGTCGCCTGCCGCTCTTCCAACGCCGTCAGCGGCACCGGCTCGGCGTCGAGTTTTGCCTTCTTCGTCTTCACGTTTCTGCCCTCGTGTTGGTGTCACTCCCGATTCAAAGTCGCACTGACACCTGCGACCGCCGTGTCAGTCTCACGACACTTAATGCCCGTCCGCGAGACTTACCGACCCGCTCCAAAGAAGGCGTCCACGACCTGGGCGGGCGTGGCGAGTTCGTTTCCCGCCGGCGCGGAGTCGATCACGTCTTCCAGAAACTGCAAGTCCTCGAACTCGCCTCTTCGTACTGGGTTTTCCAGAACCATCGCGATCAGTAGCCGCACCTCACGTTGGAGTTGGTGACGGTGGGCGTCGTCGTGGATCGCGCGGGTGCCGGCGAATTGGAACAGGCCCGACACCTCACCGCTGTGCCAGTCGGAAGCGAGCAGTACCGCCCTCGCTCCCCACTCCGGGCGGTACTCCGGTGGGACGCGCAGGCACTGCCATGCTCGGTTGCGGGCGAGCCACACGAGGATGGCTTCGGCTTCCTGCCCTGCATAGAGGTGGAACAACGATGAACGCTCCCCTCGCTGTCGGTGGAAGTTCGGCTGCGGATCGGCGCGTTCGACGTACACTCGAACCTGATCGCCGATCCGCTCGTAGCCGCAGGCGCAGAGGAACACGTTCGCCCAGTTCACGGCGCTCTCCAGTGCGTGCAGAGCCGGTGTCAATCTCTGACAAGCACGAGGTCACGCTGTCTCTCGAATTGCGGCAGTTTTCGTGCAGATCGTGCCGAGGGCAGCCAGCCCGAAGTGGAAATGAACGGAAGCAGTTATTCGCGGAGACGCAGTCGGGCGACTTCTGCGGCCGATTCGTCGGAGTCGATCCCGACCCACCGCCGCCCGGCGAGTTTGGCCGCGACAAGCCCGCTCCCGCTGCCGCACGTCGGGTCCACGACCAGATCGCCGGGATTCGTCACCCGCCGACTACAATACCACCTTGCCCAACAGCCGGTGGTCGTAGATCGCGGTGCCGTCGTGGAATCCCAAGACGTTCAACTTCCACATCTGGAAACCTTCTCGAAGGCTGCCGAGTTGAACAGCTTCACGGGGGCGGCGAAGGCACTCGGCTTGACGCAGGCGGCGGTCAGTCAGCGCATCCAGGCACTCGAAAAGACCCTCAACAAGAGCCTGTTCGACCGGCGGGGCGGGCGCGTTCTCTTGACCGAGGCCGGAAGGACGCTGTACGGCTACGCTCAGAAGATCCTCGGCCTGCACCGGGAGGCCCGCGAGGAGATCACCGGCCACGAACACCCGGTCGTCGGCGAGTTGGAGATCGCGGCCAGTTCGGTCCCCGGTGAACACCTGCTCCCGGCCCTGTTGTCGGTGTTCGGCCAGAAGCACCCGCACGTCCGGGTCCGTGCCGCCGTGAGCGACAGCGTGGCCGTTCTGGGGCAGGTGGAGCGGGGCGAAGTCAGTGTCGGGCTGGTCGGGCGGAAGGCCGACAGCCCGAACTTGGAGTTCCGGTTCCTCGCCGCCGACCGCATGGTGCTGGTCACCCCGACCGGCCACGCCCTCAGCCGCAACACGACGGCCACGATTGACCAACTCGCCGCCCACCCGCTCGTCTTGAGGGAGGTCGGGTCCGGTCTGCGGCACTGCTTCGAGAAGGCGCTGGACCGGGCCGGGCGCTCGCTCCGGGAACTGCGGGTCGCCCTCGAACTCGGCAGCAACGAGGCCATCAAGGAGGCCGTCAGCCGAGGCGTCGGCGTGGCCGTCCTGTCCGTCCTCGCCGTGCAGAAAGAGATCAGGTCCGGCACCCTGCACGCCCTCGATGTCGAGGACATCCGCTGCGACCGCGAGATGTTCGTGGTGCAGGACTGCAGGCGGGTGCCGCCGCTCTCGGCCCGGCTGTTCCTGAACTTCCTCGACGCCAATCCCGTCTCCGATCTGGCCCCATAAGCCCGGCTTATCGCCCCGCTTCGGGGTATCACCCACCGCCTCTCACGCCCTCCGAGCCGCACACCTATCGTGCGGGCTGGTGATCCGTCGTTGTCGGAGGAAGTCGCCGTGTCGGAAGACGTGAACGAGATCAAGGAGAGGATCAGATTGCGGTTCGTCAAGGTCGCCACCGACCCGACCGCCCCACAGCGGCACCCGCACGGCCCGGCCAGCGCGAAGAAACTCGGCTACGACCCCGCCGAGATCGACGCCCTGCCGACCGTCGTCACCGAGTCGTTCGCCGGGGTGGGGAACCCGCTCGGCCTGCACGCCCTTCGCCCAGGCGAGACAGTGGTGGACATCGGCTGCGGGGCCGGGGTGGACAGCATCCTCGCCGCCCGCAAGGTCGGGCCGTCCGGTCGGGTGATCGGCGTGGACATGACCGCCGAGATGGTCAAGAAGGCCACCGACAACGCGGTGGCCGCAGCGGTCCCCAACGTCGAGTTCCACCAGCGCGAGGCCGACCGCCTGCCGGCGGGGGACGGGACGGTGGACGTGGTGATCTCGAACGGGGTGTTCAACCTCTGCACCGACAAGCCGAAGGTGCTGGCCGAGGTCTACCGGGTTCTCCGTCCGGGTGGCCGGCTCCAGATGGCCGACATCCTGTTGAACGAGACGGTGACGGACGAGCAGGTGGAGAAGAAGGGGGCGTGGTCCGACTGAATCGGCGGTGCGGTCAAGGGGCGGTCGCTCCTTCAGATGCTCACCGGCGCCGGGTTCACCGACGCCACGTTCCACGGGTGGACGGGCTACGTCACGTCGTCCACCACGCAGGGAGGGTTGGTCACGGCCCGCAAACCGGGCGGCGAACCTGCGGTCAGCGGCGACGGCGCGGCCTGCACGGTCGAGGGTCACGCCTGCCGGACCACGAAGGCGTTATCGCTGTCCTACGGGCTGTTCAGTTACTTGATCTTCTTCGGCACGTTCTTGTATGCCATCGGGTTCGTCGGCAACCTCATCGTCCCGAAGTCCATTGACTCCGGGGAGGTGGTGCCGGTGGGCGAGGCCGTGGCGGTGAACGTGCTGCTGCTCGGCCTGTTCGCCGTCCAGCACAGCGTCATGGCCCGGCCCGCCTTCAAGCGGTGGTGGACCCGGTTCGTGCCGACGCACGTCGAGCGAAGCACATACGTCTTGGCGACGAGTGTGTTGTTGATCCTGCTGTTCTGGCAGTGGCGTCCGCTGCCGGGGATCGTGTGGGAGATCGAGCAACCCGCCGCCGTCATCCCGTGGGTGCTGTTCGGTGTCGGCTGGTTCTTGGTGCTGATCTCCACGTTCCTGATCGACCACTTCGACCTGTTCGGGCTGCGGCAGGTGGTTCTCTACGCCAAGAGCCGGCCGTACACCCCGCCGCCGTTTCGCGCCCCGGCCCTGTACAAGATCGTGCGGCACCCGATCATGTTGGGGTTCCTGATCGCCTTCTGGTCCGCGCCGGCGATGACGTGGGGCCACCTGTTGTTCGACGGGATGACGACCGGCTACATCTTCGTCGGGATCTTCCTCGAAGAGCGCGACCTGAAGCACGCCTTCGGCAGCAGTTACGAGGCGTACCGGCGGCAGGTTGGAATGATCGTCCCGTGGCGGCGATCCTGAAGTAGTCCCGTACCCCTCGTTGTCGCCAAACCGAAGAGGCTCAAGTTCAGTCCGCAAACGGCGAGCCGCCCGTACTCCGGTTAGAGGCAGGTGGTCGGAACGGCGGGGTCACTCTCGCCCGGCGCGGGCATCCTTTCGCCGACCGGCGGCCCGCAGGGATGCGGATGGTCGCCGTGGCAGCGGTGGACTTCGACGGTGACGTGGACAAGCTCTTCGTGGATCGCCAGCCGCCGCTTATACTCTTCTGGGGTCAGCGGGTCGGCGGCGACCAACCCGACAATGCACGCGAACTTCCCCGGCCCCACACGCCAAACGTGTAGGTCCGTGATCACCGCGTCACCATCCGCGAGAGCCTCGCGGATTTCCTGAACCACAGGCGCGTCCATCTCGCGGTCGAGAAGCACTCGGCTCGTCTGCCGCACCAAGCCCACCGCCCAAACACTGATGACCACCGCGCCGACGATTCCCATTACCGGATCGAGGAAGTCCCATCCAAAGAACTGGCCGCCGAGCAGCGCCACGATTGCCAGCACCGAGGTGAGGGCATCGGCCAAGACGTGCAAGTACGCGGCCCGCAGGTTTAAGTCGTGTCCGTGGCCCTGAACGTGGTCGCCGCCGTGCGAGTGTCCGTGATCGTGATGCCCCTCGTGTCCGTGCAGGAGCCACGCGCTCAGGAGGTTAACCGCCAGCCCGACGACCGCGACCAAGATCGCGTCGCCGTAGCGGATCGGCACCGGATTCAGCACGCGAGCGACCGACTCGTAGACCATGTAAACCGCGACCAATCCAAGCACAACGGCGCTGGCGTACCCGGCCAGCACCCCCACCTTCCACGTTCCGAAGGCGAATCGCGGATCGTTCGCGTGCTTGCGGGCGTACCAGTACGCGAACGCCGCGATGCCCAGAGCGGCGACGTGTGTTCCCATGTGCCAGCCATCGGCCAAGAGCGCCATCGAGTTGGTCAGCCATCCCGCGACGATTTCGACAACCATCATTGCGGCCGTGAGCAGTACGACCCGCCGTGTACCGCGCTCGCCGAGCGGGTTACCGGGATCAAAGTTGTGCGATTGGGTTTCGTGTGCCGGTTCAATGTGGTGCATGGGAATTTCCGGGGTTCCTCGGTCAACGCCGTATTTCGGATGCACTGCCGGGTGGTTCTACCCGGCAAGTGGGTAAATCGCTTGGAGCGTGAACGCGCACCACGGCGGCGCGACGCGGCACGTTGAAGTCACCGCAGTGTCGAAATCACCCGGCGGTCGGTAGTGCAACCGCCGGGTCGCGAGTGCGCGTCACTTCTTCGGCTCCGGCTTCTCCTCGAAGTCGCCGCTGTACTGCTTGCCGTCGATGGTGAAGGTGACCGTCCCCTTGTACTCCATCTCGACGCCGAACCCGTTGTCCTTGCCGGTGAAGGTGGACGCCTTCCCGTCCTTGTCCTTGTCTGTCGGGAGCAGTTCGATCTCGATCTTCGGGGTCGTGTTCGACACCACCAGCTTCAGCTTCTCGGCCTTGATCGGCGCGGCCGTCTTCTCGTCCGCGCCGAGAATCCACACGGTCGCGTTCTTGTCCGGGTGACTCGGCTTGAACTCGCCGTGGTACTTGCCGCCGCCGAAGTCGAACACCACACCGCCGTGCGGCCCGTTCCCGTGCGCGTGGTCCTCGTCCTTCTTCGGGTCCGGCTTCGGAGTGGTGGCGTCCTTCTTGTTGTCGCAGCCGGTCGCCCAGATCAGCCCCAGGCCGAGTACGACCGTAGCCAGCGTCTTCCAGTTCATCGGAAACCTCCGGGGAAAGAACAGTCATCATGAGCGGCCTCACTTCCCGGCCGCAGGGGTGTTCGCCGGCGGAACGTCCGCAAGCGGGTCGTCACCCGGCCCGGTCCTGGCGAGGCGTTCGGCGTCTTTCCCGCTGAACCGCCAGAACAGGCCGGGGTGGATCAAGAACTCGCAGAAGGTGCTGGTGATGAGGCCACCCAGAATCACAGTCGCCACCGGGTAGAGGATTTCGCGACCCGGCTTCAATCCCTCAACCACCAGCGGCACGAGCGCGATGCCCGCCGTTAGCGCGGTCATTAGCACCGGAGAGAGCCGCTCCAGGCTGCCGCGCAGCACCATGTCTTTTGTGAAGCTCTCGCTCTCCTCGCGCATCAGGTGGGCATAGTGGGAAACGAGCAGGATGCCGTTGCGCACCGCGATCCCGCCGAGCGAGATGAAACCCACGAGACTCGCGACCGTGAGCGTCTGGTTCGTCAGCACCAGCGCCAGCACGCCGCCGATGAAGGCGGTGGGCAGGGCGTTCAGAATCTGAAGCACGATCCGCCACGACGGGAACAGCACCAGCAGCACCGCGAACATGCCAACGACCGACACGCCCGCCAGAGCGACGATCAGCCGCGTGGCGCGCTGCTGGCTCTCGAACTGGCCCCCGTAGTCGATCTCGTAATTCGGCGGGAGCCGGGGCTTCACGCGCTCGTCCACGCGCTTCTGGATGTCGGCGACGGCCGAGGCCAGGTCGCGGTCCTGCACGTTGCACCGCACGATGATCCGCCGCCGGACGTTCTCGCGGTTGACCGCGTTCGGCCCCAAACCTTCGCCGATGTCTGCCACCTCGCCGAGCAGGACCGGCTTCTGGCCCGGCCGCTCGATGCGCAGTTGGCCGAGCTTCGGCAGGTCGGTGCGGAACGGGTCATCGAGCCGCACGATCAGGTCGAATCGCTTCGGGCCGTCGATCACCTGTGAAATCTCTTCGCCCTGGAGGGCCGTCCTCACAACCGACGCCACTTCGTCGCGCGTGAGGCCGTGGAACGCGAGGTCGGCCGGGCGCAACCAGATGTGAACTTCGCCCGTGGACTGTTGCGCTTCGACGACGGGCGTGGTGACGCCCGGAATATCGCTGATCGCGGTCTTCACCCGCTCGGCCTCGCGGCGCAGCACGTCGAGGTCGTCGCCGTAAATCTTGATCGCGATCTGCGCGTACACCCCGGACACCATGTGGCTGATGAGGTGCTGGAGCGGTTGCTCGGCCTCCACGTCCGCGCCCGCCGCCGCGTCCTTCAGGTCGGCGAGAATCAACTTGATGGCTTCCTCGCGAGTCAGCCCGGACTCCGGGTTCATGCTCAAGAGGTACTCGGTCGCGGTCACCGCCTGCGCGTGTTCGTCGCGTTCGGCGCGACCCGTTCGGCGGGCGAAATGCAGCACCGGCTTCTTCGGCTCCTTGTCGGTCCTTTGCAGTTCCTTCAACCGGGCATCGACCACGCGGCACATCTTGTTCGATGCTTCGAGCGACGAACCGGCCGGCAGTGTGACGTTCACTTGCACGCTCCCCTCATCGAACGGCGGCAAGAAGTCCGCCCCCAGGCGTGTGACCTGCCAGCCGGCGACACCCACCACGACCCAAGTGAGGGCCAGAAGTGGAACTGGGTGCGCCATGCTGAACCGGATGAGCGGTCCGGCGAGGAACTTCAACAAACGGAGGAGCGGCCCGTCACGTTCGGCGTGGACGGCGTGGGAGTTGGCGAGCAAGTAGTACGACGCCACCGGCGTGACGGTCACGGACACCAGAAGCGAGGCCAAGATCGACACGATGTACGCGAAACCGAGCGGGGCGAACAGCCGCCCTTCGACGCCGGAGAGTGCGAACAGCGGCAGGAACACCAGCACAACGACAAGGGTGCCGAAGACGATGGCGGATCGGATCTCCCGGCTGGCTTCGTAGACCACGCGCAGCGGGTGCCGGGGTCCGGCCGCGTGGTTGTTCTCGCGCAGCCGGCGGAAGATGTTCTCGACATCGACAATCGCGTCATCGACCAGTTCACCCATCGCGACCGCGATCCCGCCGAGCGTCATCACGTTGATGGACAGTTCGACGCCGGTCATCCGGCCGACGATCTTGAAGACGATGACGGTGACGGCCAGCGAGAGCGGGATCGCCGTTAGCGAGATGAACGTGGTGCGCAGGTTCATCAGGAACAGCGTCAGCACGATCAGCACGAGGACCGCGCCGAGGACGAGCGCCTCGCCGACGTTGTAAACGCCCCGGTCGATGAAGTTCTTGAGTTGAAACAACTCGTGGTTCACCACCACGTCCTTCGGGAAGCCCGGCTCCAGTTCCCGCAGTGCCGCATGGACTTCGGCGGTCAGCGCGCGGGTGTCGGCGTGCGGTTGTTTCACGACCGTGATGACAACACCGGAAGCGCCGTCCACGCTTGCGTCGCCGCGCTTGAACTCCGGCCCTTCCACGACGCGCGCGACTTGGTGTAGGAGAATCGGCCGCCCCGTCACGCCAGCGGTGCCGGATGAGCCGTCCTTGCCATCGTCGCGAGCGGGCGGGCGCGGCGGGGGCGGCTTCACCACCACTTGGTTGAGGTCGGCGATCACCTTCGTTGGGTCGGGACCGAGTTGGGCGATCACGCGAATCGGCCGCTCCGCGTCGCCGCGCACGTCGAAGCCGCCGGTCGTGTTGGCGTTGCTCGCGCGGAGAGCCGCTTCCACTTCCGGTACGGTGACCCCGAACTTGCGGAGTGCGTCGGGGTTCAGAAGAACTTGGTACTGCTTCTTCTCCCCGCCCAGGACGATCACCTCGGCCACGCCGGGGATCTTCAGCAGGCGCGGGCGGATGACGGTGTGGGTGAGCGTACCCAACTCCGTCGGCTTGGTCGTACCGTCCTTCGACGTGACCCCGACGTGCATGATCTGTCCCATGATCGAACTGGTCGGCGTCATCTCCGGGCGCACGCCGGGCGGCATCTGATTGGCGACCGTGGCGAGTCGCTCCTGTACGGTCTGTCGGGCGGCACGCACGTCCACCTGCCAGCCGAACTCGACGTAGATGACCGCAAGGCCGGCGGTACACTGCCCGCGCACCGCCTCGACGCCGTTGGCACCGAGGATTGCGGTTTCAATGGGGTGGGCGACCCGCGTCTCGACCTCGTTGGGAGCGAGGCCGGGACATTCGACGAGCAGCACCACGCGCGGCCGGTCGAGGTCGGGCAGCACATCGATGGGCATCGTTGTGGCCTGATACGTCCCGTACAGCAAGACCGCGAGCGCGGCCAATACCACGAGGGCGCGGTAACGGAGCGCGGCACGGATCACGGCGTCGAGCATGGCTCAGTCCTTCTCTTCGTGGAACGAACCATCGGCGTGCCAGTGACCCTTCTTGCCGCCGGTGCCGCCGAACCCGCGCGCTTGGAGTGCCTTCAGCGCGCGGTTGACCGCCGCCGCGTTGTTCCGCAGAACCGACACCCCGGACTCGATCCCGTTACCGGGGGCAATCGCCACGTTCAGCCGGTCCTCGGCAACGATGACCACGGGCTTGCGGTCGTACACTTCGCCATTCTGACGAAACACAAAGGTGTCCGGCCCCTCTCGCACGACCGCCTCGGCCGGCAACACGATGACCTTCGGGATTGTGCCGGTGGGGATGCGGAGCCGGACCTGACGACCGGGGCGGTAGCGCCACGCGAGGTACGTCTTTCCCTCGCGCTCGTAGGGCTTCACCTCGTTAGCAAGCGCGGCGTAGAAGGGGAACGTGCGCGTGGTCGGATCGGTCTTGCCCACCGACCGAATCACGAGCTTCGTTTCGGTGGCCGGTTTCCCTTTCGCCGGTGGCTCCAGAAAGTCCACGCCAACGGGCCGGCCGACGCTGGTGGCATCCGCGACCAACCCGGCTTCGGACTCGAACGCCTGCCCTTCGATGAAGAGTTCGCGGTAGTCGGCCAGTCGCGCGAGGTGCTGGCCGGCGGTGACGCCCTGACCCTGGGCGACCGCAAGCGACTCGATCTCGAAGGCGAACAAGATCGGTTCATCGGGAACGGGGCCGCTCCGCACGCCGACGTGCATCGGCGCGGCCGGTGGATTGGCGGTCGGCACGGCGATCACGATCTCCGTGACCGCATCTCCGGCCTCGGCCTTCTTCACTTGGTCGGGTGACAACCCGAACAGGCGCAACTGCCGCCGGTTACCCTCAACCTGCGAAGTCAGTCGCCGCACGAGGTTTTCCTCCTCGACAAGCTCGAACCCCGGCTTGGTTCCCGTCTCGACGAGCTTCTTCGTCTGATCGCGCTTCGTGATGGCGGCAACGAGGTCTTTGGCCGACCGTGCGAGTTCGGTTTGCGTGTTCTGCACGAACTCGCTGGCGAGTTGAATCGTGAACAGCGGATCGCCGGGCCGGACGGCCTCGCCGGGGGCGACGTGGACCTTCGCGACGATCCCGGCCGCCGGCACGGTCACCGCCCGCACGCGGCCCGGCGCATCGGTGAGAACGCCCGGCACTTCGATGACCTTCGGATAATCTTCGAGCCGGACCTCCTCGCTGCGAAGATCGAGTCCGCGCACCGCTTCATCACTGAGCTTCACACTCTGGATGTCCACCGGGCCGGAGCCGCCGCTCGCGGTCGGTTCGGGCGCGTCGGCTTTCTGGAAGCGGTGCCGCTGCGTCCACGCGCCGAAGCCGACGCCGGCGAGGGCGAGCAGTACCGCGAGATTGCGGAGAGTCGAACGCCAGCGCATGAGGCACCTCGGCACGGCGGGCCACGAGCAAACGGGGCGGTGGTACTGCAACCCGGCGTCATGAAGGGACGTGGGTCAGGCAGAAGGGACCGGAAAGATGTGGTGCGGACGTGCGTCGGCGCGCGACGCGACCCGCACCGGGTCCGGCCCGGAGACGGGTTAAATCGTGAGCGTGCAGAGGATCAAGTAGAGCGGGCGGTGCGGCCCGGCGGTAGACGGTGGCAACCCGACAGGGAACGACAGCTCGGCGATTGCGCCGAACGCCGGCTCCAGAGTCACGGTTGCGAGGTCGAAAAGGACCGCATCAACAGCGGGCGGCGGGGCTGCCGATAGCGCCATGTCCGACACGTCCACGGCGTCGGTATCGTGGTCGTCGCCGTCTTCGTCGTCGTGATCCGACTCGAACAAATCGAACAGGTCGTGAACGTGGAGGTGTGGGGTCTGTGTGTGGCTCGCGAGGTTCGCGTGGTTGTGTGCGTGCGCGACCGCCAACCCCGACTGGAGCAGAACGAGAAAGACCGGGAGTAGCAGGCGGATCGTCATCGGTCGAAAGTACCCCGCTCTCGACCATCTTCGCCGGAAAGCGGCTAAAGTCAACCAGACCACCAAGTTCGGCAGCCGGAATTACTTCGGCGATGGCGTCGGAGGAGGCACCATAACCGGCCCGCGTTGTTGGAACGGCCACGACTCTTCGAGCAAGAGGCCGGAGAGTTCGGCGGCGGCACGCCACGCCTCACCGAGCGACTTGTTCAACTCAAGCCGGGCTTCGGCCACGGCACGCTGCGCGGCAATGACGCGCAGGTATTCAAATTGCCCGCCCTTGAACGCGGCCAGTGAGAGCTTGTACGTCTCCTCGGCTCGCGGGATCAGTTCCTTACGGTACATCTCGGCCCGTTCGCGGGCGGCGGCGTAGGTCTGGTACGCGATGGCGACACGAGCAGCCAGTTCATTCTCGGTCTGGCCGACCGACTGGATCGCCATGCCCAGTTCGGCCTGGGCCGCGCGAATGTTCCCCTGGTTGCGGTTCCAGACCGGCACGGGCATCGACACCCCCACCGCGCCGTCGTGAGAGCGGTTCTCGAATTGTCGGATGTACCCGGCGTATACGGACACGTTGGGAATCGGATCGGCCTGGGCGCGCTTCACCGCCGCCTGCGCCCGCTCGACCCCGACCCGTGCCGAACGCACCTGCGGGTGGAAGGTCAGGACGGCCTCGCGCACCGCGTCGGGGTCGTAGTCGGGCAAACCGTCGAATGCGCCCGACACGGCGGCGGGGATCGTTGCGTGGTTGCCCGCGACAGCGGCCAGCCGCCGGTACGAACCGGGTAATTCGCGTTTCACCGATTGAAGCTCGGCGCGGAATCGCTCGCGTTCCACTTCAAGTTGGATGAAGTCCAGCTTGGCGATGCGCTGGGCATCGAGCAGTGTCTTACCGTTGGCGACCGCTTCATCCGCGATCTTCACCAACTCGGCAAGGATGTCGGCCCGCTGCTGGAGGGCCAGCGTCTCGTAGAACGCAGTGCGAACCGACCCGACGACCGCGTACCGTTCGGAGAGGAGTTCGAGGGCCGCTTGATCGACCTCCCGCGCCGCGACCGCCTGCGCGAGTGTGAGTTTGCGGCCCGTCACGATGGTCTGCGAAACCTTCGGGGCGGTCAGGATACCGAGGCGGTCGGGGCTGGATCGGTCCCCAATTTCGTCCCAGTTGATCGCGACTTCGGGGTTCGGGTACAGGCCAGCCTGGAGTTGTCGGCCCCTTGCCGCCTCGATAGCGAGATTGGCCCGCGCGAGCCGTGGGTTCCGCTCGACCGCCAGCCGAACGAAGTCATCAACACCGACGGGTGCAATGGGCTGAGGCGCAACCGGGCCGGTCGGGACATCGGGAGCCGGCCGTTCAAAGGAGGCCCGCTGAATCGGCGCGTCTGGCCGAATGCGTGCAACTCCTGGCGGTTCCGTGCGAGAGACAGCAGGACCGGGCGTGGGTGTCCACGAAGATGGCCCCGGCGTCACAACGCCCGTCGCGCACCCGCACACGGCCAAGCAGACCGCAGCAACGAACGTCGAAGGGCGCAACGCGGACCCCGACATGAATCACTCCACGTAGACAGATGACGGCTCAATCGGCAGAACCGGAACGGCTTGTCAAGGAAAACTGCGTGGACGGGGTGATTCGCAGGAAAGCAGTGTAGGACGACGCGGCGTCCGGCTGGATTGCATCCTCCGATCCGCAGCCGGCGCGATCTGCCTTGCGGAATAATAGCCCCACGCGGCAGTTCGTGTGTATCCGTGCCGCCTCACGCCGCGAGTATCCACAATCGCCTAGAAAAGCAAGTCGCTGCCGCGTTATTATCCGGTCGTGTCGGTGCCGATTGGGAGTTCGGTGGGCGTCTCCGCTATTACTTGAGCTACTCGCTTTGCTTGCCGCCCGCAACATTCTTAACATCTCGGAAATCGGATCGCGCAACCCCTAATAACTTCACTGCCCAGACTACTTCGGTTTCACACTTCGTGTTTCTTTTTTCGTGCCAACCACACGCCGCATGCAGGGAGTGGAGGCTGGCGCTTTCCCAAAATCGCGCGGCCGAAAAAATCGCCGGACCCCTCGACGGCCACGCCAGGGTGCGCTCGGATTCGTCCGGCCCGCCGGCGCGAGGCGGTTCGGGCCACGGCAACCGAGCTTGCAGGTGGGGCGGGGGCGGGTACAACTTCCGAGTTGCGGAAATCCGCCGCGAGGTCGTCAGGCGATGCCCACCAAGAACGAGATCCAGTCCGAGATCAACGGCATTCTCTGGAAGGCGTGCGACACCTTCCGGGGTGCCGTCGATCCGGCCGAGTACAAGAACTACATCCTCGTGATGCTGTTCCTCAAGTACGTCTCGGACGTGTGGGCCGACCACTACGAGAAGCTCAGGACCGAGTACGGCGGCGACGAGGAGCGCATCCGCCGCCGGCTCAACCGCGAGCGGTTCGTGCTGCCGGCGAACTGCACCTTCCAGGCTCTCTACGACCAGCGGAACGCGGCCAACCTCGGCGAGATCATCAACGAGGCACTGGACGCGGTCGAGGAGGCGAACAAGGCCAAGCTCGACGGCGTGTTCCGCAACATCGACTTCAACTCGGAAGCCAGCCTCGGCCAGACCCGCGAGCGGAACACGCGGCTCAAGTCGCTGCTCGAAGACTTCAGCGACACCCGGCTCGACCTGCGGCCCAGTCGCGTCGGCCATCTGGACGTGATCGGGGACGCCTACGAGTACCTCATCGGCAAGTTCGCGGCCGGGGCCGGGAAGAAGGCCGGCGAGTTCTACACCCCGCCGGAAGTGTCGCAACTGATCGCCCGGCTGGTCGATCCGAAGCCCGGCGAGCGCATCTCTGATCCCGCGTGCGGGTCCGGGTCGCTGCTCATCCGGTGCGGGCAGCAGGTGGGGTCGAAGGACTTCTCGCTGTACGGCCAGGAGGCGAACGGCAGCACCTGGGCGCTGGCGAAGATGAACATGTTCCTGCACGGCATGGACAACGCCCGCATCGAGTGGGGCGACACCATCCGCGACCCAAAGTTGCTCGCCGACGACAAGCTCATGAAGTTCGAGGTGGTCGTCGCCAACCCGCCGTTCTCGCTCGACAAGTGGGGCCAGGACAAGGCGAGTGCCGACCCTTACGGCCGGTTCCATCGCGGGGTGCCGCCCAAGAGTAAGGGCGACTACGCCTTCATCAGCCACATGATCGAGACGATCACCGAGGATTCGGGGCGTGTCGGCGTGGTGGTGCCGCACGGCGTCCTCTTTCGCGGTTCCAGTGAGGGTGCGATCCGCCAGAAACTGATCGAGGCGAACCTGCTCGACGCGGTAATCGGGTTGCCCGTGAACCTCTTCTACGGCACCGGCATCCCGGCCGCGATACTCGTGTTCAGAAAGCACAAGCCGGACACGACGGTGATCTTCATCGACGCCAGCCAGGAGTACGAGGATGTCACCAACCAGAGCCGGTTGCGGCCCGCAGACCTCGACAAGATCATCGCCACCTACCTCGCACGCAAAAGCGTGGCGAAGTACGCCCACGTCGCCGACCTCGAAGAGATCAAGGAGAACGACTTTAATTTGAACATCGCCCGTTTTGTAGACACGATCGAGGAGGAAGAACTGATCGACATCGGGGCGGTGCAGAAGGAGATCGACGCCCTGAACGGGGAGTTGGCCCAGGTGGAAAAGAAAATGGCCGACTACCTCAAGGAGTTGGGGCATGCTTCCTGACGGCTGGCGGCAGTGCTTGATTTCCGACATCGGCGAGGTGCAGAGCGGGCGTCAACGGTCACCCCACTTCACCGCAGGGAAGTTACGTCCGTATCTTCGAGTCGCGAACGTCTTCGACGGGTACATCGACACGTCGGACGTGCTTCAGATGTACTTCAGTGACTCTGAATTCGAGACGTTCAGGCTTCGGAACGGCGACATCTTGCTGAACGAAGGCCAGAGCCTTGAACTGGTTGGCCGGAGCGCGGTCTACAAGGGTGACCCGCCCGACTGCTGCTTTCAGAACACCCTGATTCGGTTCAAGCCGAACGCCGACACCTTCCCTGACTACGCTCAACACCTCTTCCAGTTTTTGCTCTACACGGGACGGTTCGCCGCGATTGCTTCGCGCACAACTTCGATTGCGCACCTGGGTGCGGGCCGATTCGCCGGGCTTTCCGTGCGTGTTCCGCCTTTTCCTGAACAGAAGAGGATCTCAGCCACGCTCACGGCGTGGGATCATGCCATCGAGTTGACCGA
Organism: Gemmata sp.; assembly: GCA_022843445.1. Classification (GTDB taxonomy): domain Bacteria; phylum Planctomycetota; class Planctomycetia; order Gemmatales; family Gemmataceae; genus Gemmata. The sequence continues at coordinate 6,314 of JALHNS010000003.1, read as the reverse complement.
GAAACTGCTCGCGGCCAAGCAGCAGCGGAAAGCCGCCCTGATGCAGCAACTGCTCATGGGCAAGGTGCGGCTGCCGGGGTTCCGCGATACGCACTGGGAGGCGTGCGAACTGGGTGAGGTTGCCAGCAACTCGGCCCGGCGGATCGGCACCACCACCCCGCCGCCGGTCTACTCGGTGACGAACAGCGTCGGCATGGTGCCGATGGACGAGTCCGTCGTCGGCGCGAGCATCGACCGCTACAAGGCCGTCGCCAAGCACGACTTCGCGTACAACCCGATGCGGATCAACGTCGGCTCCATCGCCATGTGGGACGGCGACGGCGAGGTTCTCGTCAGCCCCGACTACGTCGTGTTCCGGTGCGGCCCCGACCTCGACCCGGAGTTTCTCAACCACTACCGCACATCGCACCAGTGGGACCAGTTCGTCACCAAAGCCGGCGGCGGCAGCGTCCGCGTGCGGATCTACTTCAGCGACTTGGCGGAACTGCCCCTGAAGCTACCGTCCGTCGAAGAACAGAAGGCGATTGCCGCCGTTCTGAACACCCAGGACCGAGAAATCGGGCTGCTCCAGAAGAAGCTCGACGCCCTGCGCCGGCAGAAGAAGGGGCTGATGCAACAACTACTCACGGGCCGGATACGGGTCCGCGTCGAATCGGACAGCAACTGACATGACCGGGCCGTTCGTGGCGGTTACGATGAGGGAGGTTCAGGTTGACCCGCCGAGCGATTTCGGGTACGGGCCGCGCCGAACGCCGGACAGGAGAAATCAGCCATGACGACCGTAACCCCACCACCCGCAGACGCGGAAGTGCGCTGGTTGACGTGCCGTATCGACAAGGGAATGTTCAGTGACGAATTGGCCGTGACCTACCCCTCAGAGGGGACGTGGCAGAAGTCGGTGTTCGTGCCGGCCAGCGATGTGGAAGGCAGCCCAGGAAACCGGGGGCGGGTCCGCGTTCGGATCGTCCGGCGTAACGGCCACCTGATGGCCGTCCTCCCTTCCTCGACTCAAGACATCGTTACCGTGAACGAGGGAGATGTCTCGCCCCTATGATCCTCTGCAACGTCGAAATCCAGCGGGCGATTGACGAGAAGCGGCTCCTGATCGAGCCTGAGCCGCTGCCGCGCCAGCCGACTGGTGCGCCCAACGAGCCGCGCCCGTACCAGACTTCGGCCGTGGATCTGCGTTTGGGAGATGAGGTTTCGTATTTCAAGCCGGGGCTGCCCCTCGACATCAACTTGTCGCGCGGAGGCGGATTCGCTGATCTCTTCGGCCCGAATTCCGTCACCCATCGGATGACGGGTGGGCAGCCCTTCGTCCTCCGTCCCAATCAACTCGTTCTCGGCCGGACGTTGGAAAAGGTGACACTGCCCATTGTCGCTGATGGGCAGTCGCTCGCGGCTCGCGTGGAGGGGAAAAGCTCCTACGCGCGGTGCGGGTTGCTCGTCCACTTCACCGCCCCGACAATTCACGCCGGGTTCTCCGGTACGATTACCCTCGAACTGATCAATCTTGGTCCGTGTAACATCTCGTTGTACGCCGGCACGCCGATCTGCCAGTTGATCGTGGAAGCCGTTTTCGGAACGCCGTTCCGCAACGACAGCCAGTTCCAGAACCAGGCGCGTCCGGGGGGCAACGTTTAGCACCTTGAGTCCCCACCTATGGCGGTCGCCGAGTTCCTCGAAGACATCGTCTCGCACCTCCCGGCCCTGCACCTGTTGCAGCACCTGGGCTATCAGTACCTCACGCCCACCGAAGCCCTCGCCCTGCGCGGCGGCAAGCGAAGCCGCGTGGTGCTGGAAGCGGTGTTGATGGAACAACTCAAGAAGATCAACCAAATCACGTTCAAAGGCCAGAAGTACGACTTCACGGACGCCAATCTTCGTGCCGCCGTCGATGCCCTGACCGACATCCCATTCGACGGCGTGGTGAAGACCAACGAGCAGGCGTTCGACCTGCTCACCCTCGGCAAGTCCCTCGAACAGACCATCGACAGCGACAAGAAGAGTTTCTCCCTTCGGTACATCGACTGGGACAACCCGGCGAACAACGTCTTTCATGTGGCCGACGAGTTCGAGGTCGAACGCACCGCGAGCCACGAAACCCGCCGCCCCGACATCGTGCTGTTCGTGAACGGCATCCCCCTCGCCGTCATCGAGTGCAAGCGGCCGGACGAGAAGGACGCCGTCGAGGTCGGCATCAGCCAGATGCTGCGGAACCAGCGGAACGACGAGGTGCCGCACCTGTTCGCCTTCGCGCAGGTGCTGATGTCCATCTGCCAGAACCTCGGCAAGTACGGCACGGCCGGCACGCCGAAGAAGTTCTGGGCCGCGTGGCGCGAGGAGAACGCCCCGGACCTCGACACCACGCTCGCGAAGCTGGTGAACACCCCGCTGACGGCGACACAAACTGAGCGGCTGTTCGAGAGCCGCCCGCCGCTGACGGCGGCGAAGATGCGTCACTTGGCCGCAGCGGGCCACCGGCTGCCGTCGCCGCAGGACCGCATCCTGTACTGCCTGTTGCGCCCGGAACGACTGCTCGAACTCACCTACCGCTACACGCTGTACGACAAGGCGGTGAAGAAGGTCGCCCGCTACCAGCAGTATTTCGCGATCCGCGAGACGATGGCGCGGGTCACGAAGTCGAAGGGCGACGACAAGCGGCCCGGCGGCGTGATCTGGCACACCACCGGCAGCGGCAAGTCGCTCACGATGGTGATGCTGGCGAAGGCCGTGACGCTGGAACCGACCATCAAGAACCCGCGCGTGGTGATCGTCACCGACCGCGTCGATCTCGACTCGCAGATCTACAAGACGTTCGTCGCCTGCCGCAAGACGGTGGAGAAGGCCAAGAGCGGCGAACACTTGGTGGAACTGGTGACGCAGGGCAAGGCCGACATCATCACCACCATCATCGACAAGTTCGAGTCGGCTGCGACGACGCACAAGCTACGGGACGCCGGCAGCAACGTGTTCGTGCTGGTCGATGAGAGCCACCGCAGCCAGTACGGGGTGGCACACGCCAAAATGAAGCAGGTGTTCCCGAACGCTTGCTTCATTGGGTTCACCGGCACCCCGCTCCTGAAGGACGACAAAAGCACCGCCACGAAGTTCGGCGGGTTTATCCACAGTTACCCGATGCGGCAGGCGGTCGAGGACAAGGCCGTCACCCCGATCCTGTACGAAGGTCGGATGGCCGAACTGCACGGCGACCAGAAGGCCATCGACAAGTGGTTCGACCGGATCACGAAAGATCTCAGCGACGACCAGAAGGCCGACCTGAAGAAGAAGTTCCGCCGCGAGGAGGAACTGACGAAAACCACGGAGCGGCTGTACGAGGTCGCGTTCGACATCGCCACGCACTTCTGCGAGAACTTCAAAGGCACGAAGTTCAAGGGCCAGTTCGCCGTGAGCAGCAAGGCCATCGCGCTCAAGTACCACAAGCTGTTCGAGGAGATCGCCCAGACGCACGCGAACCGTAAGGTGACGACGCGGGTGGTCATTTCGCAGCCCGACACCCGCGAGGACAACGAGACGATTGACGAAGCCGACATGCCCGAAATCCAGAAGTTCTGGACGGCGATGATGAAGGAATACGGCACCGAGAAGAAGTACGTCGAGGGCATCATCGAGGCGTTCGAGAAGTCGGCCGAGCCGGAAATCATCATCTGCGTGGACAAGCTGCTGACCGGGTTCGATGCCCCGTGCAACACCGTGTTGTACGTCGATAAGCGGCTGAAGGATCACAGCATCCTCCAGGCCATCGCCCGCGTGAACCGGCTGTTCGACGGCAAGGACTTCGGGCTGGTGATCGACTACCGGGGCATCTTCGGCGACCTCGACGCGGCGGTGAAGAAGTACGACGCCCTGAGCGGGTTCGATGACGAGGACATCGAGGGGACGTTCACGGCGGTCGCGGAGGAGATCGCCAAACTGAACGAGCGGCACACGAACGTGTGGACCGTGTTCAACGGCGTGGCGAACAAGCAGGACACCGAGGCCATGCAGCAGCACCTGCGGCCCGAAGACGTGCGGCAGGACTTCTACGACACACTGAACGCCTTCGCCAAGACGCTCCAGATCGCGGTCGGCTCGGCCAAGTTCCACGAGACGACGGACGCCAAACTGATCACCCGGTACGTCGAAGACCTGAAGCGGTTCCGCAGCCTGCGGACGGCCGTGAAGCAGCGGTACAACGAGGCCATCGACTACAAGGAGTACGAAGACCAGATCCGCAACATGGTTGACAAGTACATCGGGGCCGACGAAGTCAAGCGGGTCATCGAGCCGGTGAACATCTTCCAAGTCAGCAGCCTCGAACAAGAACTGGCAGGGATCGAGGGCGCGGCGGCGAAGGCCGACTTCATCGCCTCGCGGGTGAAGCGGACCTGCACCGAGAAGATGGAGGAAGACCCGATCCTGTGGCAGAAGCTGTCGCAGGTGATTGACGAGGCGATCAAGGCGTACTTGGAGAAGCGGACGACCGAGGAAGAGTACCTGAAGACCATGCTCGATGCGTGGCGCGAGGCCCAGGAGCAGGACGCGTCGAAGCTGCCGACCGAACTGAACGGCCACCCGGACGCGAAGGCGTACTTCCGGCTCCTGCTCGACGGGTTCGGCAAGCTGCCGGGTGCCGCTGAACGCACCGACCTCGCCGCCGTCGCCGCCGAAACCGCGCTCAAGGCCATGAAGGTAATCGAGGAGAAGAAGATCCGCGACTGGACCGGCAACCGCGATGTCGAGAACGCCATGCTGAACGGGCTGGAGGACTTGCTCTACGGCGTGAAGGGCCGGTACGACATCGCGCTCAAGCCCGCCGACATGGACGACATCCTGACCGGGGTCGTCCGCGTGGCGAAGCGGAGGGACGCGGCATCGTGAGTGAGCGCAACGGCACCCCGCGAACGCTGGCGGTCCAGTTCGGCAAGACGCGGATCGAGTACCTATTGCGGTACTCGGCCCGGAAGACGCTGGCGATTGACGTTCACCCCGACCTGTCGGTGGTGGTGACGGCACCCACGGCCAGTGCGGACGGTGCCGTCGAGGAGCGGGTGCAGAAGCGGGCCGCGTGGATCGTCCAGCAGCAGCGGTTCTTTTCGACCTACCTGCCGAAGCTGCCGCCGCGCCGGTACGTCAGCGGCGAATCCCACCGCTACCTCGGCAAGCAGTACCGGCTCCGCGTTCACGAGGCCGACGAAGACGGCGTGAAGATGGCGCGGGGGCAGATCAACGTCGGGTTGGTGGACGCGTCGAAGAAAGAGCGGGTGCGGGGGCTGGTGACGGCGTGGTTCCGGCGGCGTGCGGATGCGGTCTTCGGCGAGGTTTTCGCCAAATGCGCGGCCGGTGCCGAGCGGCACGGCATCCATGGCGGCGAGTTCGAGCTTCGCAAGATGGCGAACAGGTGGGGAAGTTGCACCGCTGAGGGCCGAATCCTGCTGAACCCGGAGTTGATCGTCGCGCCGCTGCCGTGCATCGAGTACGTCGTCGTTCACGAACTCTGCCACCTGAAGCACCACAATCACGGCCCCGACTTCTACCGGCTCCTGGCCGCGATGATGCCCGACTGGGAAGCCCGTCGCGAACGGCTCAACCAGTGCGCGGCGGCGTAGCTCAGGACGGGGCGGTTTTTCGCATCACCGCGAAGGTCGTGTTGTCCCTCTTTCGGTTGCAATCGGCCGCGAACAAACGCTCAGGTACGGAGCCGCCATGCCCCGCATCCCTTCACGCCCGCCGCTTGACCTATCCGGCAAGTGGGCCGTGGTCGAACTGCCCACGATGATGGACGACTACCTCGAACTGACGCCGGACCCGCACGTCATGATCACCCACACCGAGTTCGAGGTGTTCTCGGCCACGTTCCAATTCGGGGCGCAGGAAGGTGTCATCGACGGCCGCGTGGACGAGGTGTGGACCCACGCGGCGGCGATCTTCTTCACATTCGTCGGCACCGATGAGGGCGACGAGATCAGTGGTGCCGCCGCCGACGTGGGTTACAACGCTGCGGACGACACCATCACCGGCACCATGCGATACCACCAGGGCGACGACATCCCGTTCGTCTGGCGGCGGGTGCCTCAGACGACAGATCGCCCCGGACGCCCGCCGGCCCGAAAGCAAAAACGCGCCAGAGACAAAAAGCGTGGGCAGTGAGGTTGAAAGCCGTGACTTCTCTGCCTCCGTCTTGAGTACGAACATCGTGAACAGCCTCTTCGGACATCTCGCGTTACAGTTCGGGTCGTCCCCCGAAAACCTCGCGACGGAAGCTCTCCACTACCTGTTGACGCGGTCGCCAGCCGCACACCAGAGTTTCACAC
>JALHNS010000002.1 GCA_022843445.1 Gemmata sp. | reverse complement strand
CCGGGCCTCGGACCAGCGCCGCCGGCGTGCGGCCGAGGTGGAGCGCGCCGCGGCCGAGACCCGCGCGGAGGAAGCCGCGCGACGCCGCAAGGTGCTCTACGCGCTGGCCGCGGCGCTGCTGATCGGCACGGTCACGTCGTCCGCCCTCGCGGCGCGCGCTTACTTCGCCAAGGAGGACCTCGGCGACGCGCTCGGCGAGCTCTCGACCGCGAAGCAGGGGCTGGAGGGCGCGCTGCAAACCGTTAGCAGCCAGAAGAAGGAAGTGGAAGCGGAGCGCGACCGGACGAAGGTGGCGCTGGACCGCGCCACGCGCCAGCTCGCGCAACTCGACACCACCGGCCGGTACCTCGGTTCGATGCTCGCCGACCTCGACCCGAACGTCGAAGCGCTGGAAGGGCGACCGCTGCGCGCGGTGCTCGCCGAGCGGCTGCGGCGCATGTCGGAGGAACTGGACGGCGAGGCCGTCGGCGACCGACTCACGGTCGCCAAACTGCAGCAGGTGCTCGGTGCGTCGAACATCGGGCTGGGGCACCCGGACCGCGCCGTCGCTCTGCTGCGCAAGTCGCTGGACACGATCCGCGAATTGAACGGCCCGGACGATGACGAGGCCCTCGCGTGCCAGAACGCGCTCGGGCGCGCGCTGCTGGCGGTGTACGCCGGCAAGCTAGACGTCGCGTTCTTCGAAGACCAGTGGGAGCGCGCGAAGCGCAAGTACGGGCCCGCCGACGCGCGCGCGCTGAGCGCCGAAGTGCAGCTCGCGCACGCCCACGGGCAGACCAGGCGGTTCCCGGACGCGGTCGCCCGGTTCGAGAGCGCGATCCGCGCGTTCCGCGCGGCCGGCCCGCGGGAAGCGGCCAACGTCGGGGCGGCGCTGAACGGGCTGGCTTCGGTCCACCACGCGGCCGGCCGGCACGCCGAGAGCCTGAAGTGCCTTGCGGAAGCAAATGCACTCGTGCAGGGCCGCCTCCCGCGCGGGCACCCGACCGCTCTGCTCAGCGCGAACAACCTCGCCCTGGCGCTACAGGAGAACGGCCGGCACGACGAGGCGATTCGACTGTACACGGAGACGCTGAACGCGATGACCGAGTTGAACACGGCCGACCACCCGGACGCGCTGCTTTGCGCGCACAACCTCGGTGTGGCGTACGCCCGCGCGAAGCGGTACCCGGACGCGCTCGCGGTGCTCGAGCGCACGGCCGCGGCGCGCGCGGCCCGCATCGGCGCGACCCACCGCAACACACTCGTCACGCTGGCGATCCTCGGCGAGACCTACCGGGAGACCGGGGAGCTGGCGCGGGCGGTCGCGATCCTCGAGAGCGCCGTCGCGCGGTTCAAGGACACCGTGGGCGACGCGGACCCGGAAACCGCGACCGCGACCCACAACCTGATGCTCGCTTACCTCGACGCCGGCCAGTACGCGCGCGCGCTTCCGCTCCTCGAGGCCACCCTGAAGCCGCACCGCGAGCGCCCGTTCGGCAACCCGACGGAGTACGCTTCGTGGCTCCGCAAGTTGGCCCTCGCGCACGGGGCCACCGGGGCGCACGAGCGGGCGCGCGCGGCGCTGGAAGAGGGCGTTGCGGTGCTCGCCCGGCCCCCGCTCGCGCCCGGTGCCGGCGCGCTCCGCCTGCTCTACGACCTGTCCGACGTGCACCTCGCGCTCGGGCGCCCCGACCGCGCGCACGCGGTTCTCACCGAGGCCGTTTCCCTGAGCCGGTTCCACTTGGGTCCGACGCACGCCGAGGCGCTCGTGGCCCAGTACAACCTCGCCTATTTCCTCTCGCGCAACGGGCGCGTGCCCGAGGCGGTCGAACTGTGGGAGCGCGTCCTGCCGGTGGCAACCGAGCACGCCCGACAGCACGACGTGTGGGAGCAAACGGCCCGAACACTGGCGTGGCGGTACCTCGCGAGTGAGAACTACCCGCGGGCGATCGGGCTGTTCAGCGAGGTGTACGACACCCTCACCGCGACCGACCCGAACGGGCCACGCGCGCTGTCGGCCGCACACAACCTCGGGAACGCATACCGGGTTTCGGGCCGTTTGGACAAGGCGGTCCCGCTACTGGAAGGCGCGCTCGCGCGCGCCGAGCGGCACGCGCCGAAGGGGGCCGAAGTGCTGCGCGCGCTGCCGCGGACGCTCGCCCGGTGCGCCGCGGACGCGGGCGACTACACGCGCGCGATCCCGTTGTACGAAAAGGCGCTCGCTCGCGGGCGCGCCGAACTGCCCCGCACCAGTTCGTTCCTCATCGAGGCGCTTCAGGAACTGCGGGGCGCGCACGCGGCGCTCGATCAGTGGGACCGCGCCGAACCGCTCGCGCTCGAGTTGTTGGCGACGTACAGCGAGGCGCTGCCGAAGGAGCACGGACTGGTACTCGGCAGTTACACGGAGGTCGCCCGGTGCCGGCTCCGGCAGAAGAAGTTCGCTGAGGCCGAGGAGGTGCTGCGCGAGGCGCTGGCCGTGTGGGAGAAGTGGAAACCGGACCTGTGGTGCACGTTCCACACGCGGTCCCAGTTGGGCGAGGCGCTGCTCGGGCAGAAGAAGTACGCCGACGCCGAACCCTTCCTGACCAACGGCTACGCGGGGTTGAAGAAGCGCGCCGAGACGATCCCCGCGGTGGGTCGCCGCCAGTTGCTCGAAGAGGCACTCGACGCGCTCGAGCGTTTGGCCGAGGCCCGCGAGCGCCCGGAGGACGTCCGCAAGTGGCGCGCCGAGCGCGCCGACCTGCCACCCGTCCCGATGCCACCGAAGTGAGGTCGCGCCGCTCGGACGGCGCCTCGGGCGCGCACCAAAAGGCCAACGAAAGAGAGGACCTACGGACAAATGCGGCGCACTTCGTTCCGCTACAGCGCGCGGGCGGGGCACCGCGGCTGCCGGCGTCTTCGTTCAGCGGCGCGCTTTCGCGCCGAGTTCCTGTTGCGTTCGACGTGCGAAGGCGCGACTCGATAATGCCTGTGAGCGTCAGCGCGAGCGGTACCGCGTCGAAGTACTCACCGCAGATTCGGCTGCGGAGCGCGACGGACACACTGGCCGTCGCGCAGCCGCCGGATGCGGCGTTCGGTACTTGTCCGGCGAATCACGTGGTTGACGTGTGGGCTACGGTGGCCCCGTTCCCGTACGAACGCCGCTGCTCGGCGACGGGCCGAGCCCCTCAAACGACTCGCCACCGGCAGCAACCCGTCGTGGCGCAATGCGCCGCCGAAGGCGTGTCCGATCCCACCTGGTGCCCCGGAAGGCAACGGCCGTGATGTTTCGCACGAGTACGACCGACGTTCTCGTTCCGCGCTGCCCGTCTGTGGGCGACTTGCCGTTGGAGTGGCTCGCGCGCTGGGCACGCGAGCGCGTTCGACCGGTTCCACGCGATCGAGCAGCGTTCTGCGCCGCGCAAGTTCGTGGCCGCGAGCGCCGCCGGGGAGCTTGACGGCGCGGAACCTGTTCGGCCGACTGTCCGCCGTTGAACGCGCGCTGCTGCCCTCGGACGACCCGGTGCAACTGGAACTCCGGCGACACCGCAACCCGTCATCCCGCTCGCACACGCCCAACACGCTGATCCGGGATCAGCGGTTGGGTGCGCTCCGCTGCCGCCACGTGATTCCTCGGGCGCGCGCTGAATCCCGCGCCCAACTCTTCACACGCCCCGTCGGCCTTTTCTCGACTGTTCTCTCGCAACGAATCCTGCGTTGCAATGGCCGCGCGGATTGCGGTCATCAGGAATGGACGTGACATTGTCCGAGCACCTCGCCGAGCGCACCCGCTCATGCAACCCCGGCGGATCGGGCCCGGGCGGGCGGTTATTCATGTACTGGATGCACAACGCCCTCCGGGCTGACGAAAACCCGGCGCTCGACGTCGCGCTCGCCGCGGCCGGGCGGCTCGGACTACCGCTCTTCGAGACGGTTGCCGCCCCAGTGTGCCTCGTGGGCACCGCCTGTGTGGTGCCCACGAACCTCGGCCGCGCGTACGACCGGGCGTTCTCGTTCCGCGACGCTGCTCGGCCGCTCATCGAGAAGCGGTTCACCGCGCCGCGGCCGGAGCGGCCGGACTCGTGCGGGCGGTTTGTCCCGCCGGACCTGCCGCTCGAACCGGTGGAACTGGCGACTACCGACCTAGCGAAGCTGATGGGGGTGTGCGACATCGACCGCGCCGTCTGGCCGGTGCCGCACACCGCCGGCGGGTCGCGCGCTGGATACGTTCGCTGGGAGGCGTTCAATGCGAAGGGGCCGCGGCGGTACGCCGAGGACCGCAACAACGCCCCCCGCGACGGGATCAGCCGGATGTCGGCGTACCTGCACTACGGCATGGTGTCGCCGCTGCGGGTCGCCCGCGGGGCCGCGTCCGTTCGCGGAGTCGGGGCCGAGAAGTACCTCGACGAGTTGCTCGTCTGGCGGCAACTGGCGTACGCATTCTGCCGGTTCCGCCCCGACCACGCGGCGCCGGCGGCCCTCCCCGAGTGGGCCGTCGAAACGCTCCGCCGGCACGAGGCCGACCCGCGGCCGACCCCTCACAACTGGGAGCCGCTCGCCCGCGGCCGGACCGGTGACCCGCTCTGGGACGCCGCTCAGTGGTCGCTCATTGCGCAGGGCGAGTTGCACAACAACGTCCGCATGACGTGGGGCAAAGCGTTCCTGAGCTGTACCGCGACCGCGGCCGACGCTCCGCGGCTCTCGATCGACATGAACCATCGGTCCGCGCTCGACGGCCGCGCCCCGGCGTCGTCCGGCGGGCTGCTGTGGTGCCTCGGCCAGTTCGCCCGCCCGCCCGCCCCAGAGCGGACGGTATTCGGTACCGTCCGCACCCGACCGACGGAAGAGCGCGCCGCCCGCCTCGACCCGGAGCGGCATCTTACCGTGGTGTTGCGGCCGTGTCAGAACACGCTGCCGCGGGTGGCCGTCGTCGGGGCCGGGGTGAGCGGACTGACGTGCGCCCGCACCCTCGCCGACCACGGGTTCCCGGTGACCGTATTGGACAAAGGCCGCGGCCCCGGCGGTCGCGTCTGTACCCGCCGGGTCGAACCCGGCCTGTCGTTCGATCACGGGGCCCAGTACTTCACGGCGCAAAGCCCGCAGTTCGCCCACTTCGTACGGGGTTGGCAAGGGCAAGGCGTGGTCGCCGAGTGGAGCGGCCGCGTGGTGCGGCTCGAAACCGGCGCCGTCGCCGATGCGAGTCCGCAGCAGCGGTTCGTCGGGGTGCCGTGCATGTCCGCGGTCGGGAGCCACTTGGCGACCGACCTCGCGGTGCGGCGGGAGGTCCGGATCACCACGGTGTCCCGCACGGGCGGGGCGTGGGAGTTGGCCGACGAGAGCGGCGACCGGCACGGGCCGTTCGAGTTCCTCGTGGTGACACTGCCGACCACGCAGGCGGCCCAGTTGCTCGCGCCGCACCCGTTCGCCGCCGATGTGGCCGCGGTTGCCATGTCCCCGTGCTGGGCGGTGCTCGCGGCGTTCGACCGCCGGTACGAGGTGCCGTGGGACGGGGCGTTCGTTCACGGCTCGCCGCTGTCGTGGGTGTGCCGAAACAGTTCCAAACCCGGTCGCCCGGCCGGCCCCGACTGCTGGGTGCTACACGCCGGCCCGGAGTGGTCCTCGGCGCACCTCGAAGAGGCGTCCGCGGCGGTCGCCTCGCAACTGCTCGAAGCGCTCGCCGATGCGACCGGCGTCGCACCGCCTCCGACGGTCCTCCTCACTGCCCACCGCTGGCGGTACAGTCTGGGGGCCGCCGCGGCCGATCACCGGTCCCTGTTCGACCCGGCCACGGGGCTGGCCGTTTGCGGCGACTGGCTGGCCGGCGGGCGGGTCGAGGGCGCGTTCTTATCCGGGACCGCGGCAGCAGGCCACGTCCTTCGTCGGGTTGGTATCGCGGCAGGCGGAGGGGAAGCGTAAGGGATACCGCAAAGTTACCAACCCGCTACCCCTCGGCAGGAAGAACTTCGGGCGAGAGGAACGACGCGCGCGACGCTCACCTCCAGACTGAGGGGCGCGAACGCGAACCTTACGTAGAGGGCGGAGAACTGGTCATCTTGTGTCTACGTATGGGCAGCGGTTAACCACCGAATTCGTACTCATCGCGGTCGGCCATACCTTTGTTCGCTTGCATATGAGCAACGTGCGGAGCACATGCCGGTCGTGGCATTGTAATTGCTGCTGGCCGAACACCCCAAAACACACGTTGTCGCAACGGTCACGATGCGCGCGTTCGTCCGACACATCCGCTCCGCCCTGCCACTCCTGTTGGTCGTGGCGGCGGGCTGTGGTGATCCCGGAAAAGACGGCAAGTACCCGGTTCGTGGCAAAGTGATCGTCGGCGGCAAGCCGGCCGAGCGCGTCGTTGTGACGTTTCACCCGGTCGGCGCGGCCGGCGGCCGGCGGTCGATGGCGACGACCGAGGCCGACGGCTCGTTCCGGGTGAGCACCGCGGAGCAGTACGACGGTGTGCCGCCGGGCGAGTACGCGGTGACGCTGGTGTGGCCGGAGTACAACGAGGCCGGCGACCCCGGCCCGGACCGGCTCAAGGGGCGATACGCGACGCCGGCCAAGCCGTTCATCAAGGTGAACGTGTCCGCGAAGGAGACCTGCCTAGAACCGTTCGAGGTGAAACCGTGACCCCCTCCCAGACGCCTGCCCGCCCGCGTGGCTTCACTCTGATCGAGTTGCTGGTGGTGATCGCAATCATCGCCATCCTCATCGGGCTCCTTCTGCCAGCCGTCCAGAAGGTGCGCGACGCCGCGGCGCGTATGTCGTGCAGCAAAAATCTCAAGCAGATCGCGCTGGCCTGCACCAACTACGAAGGTGCTCACGGCAAGTATCCGCCCCGTGGCCTCCAGACGCCGGTCCTCACCGGCACCCCGACACCGGTGTTCGGCGAGGTGAGCTGGGCACTGCTCATCCTGCCGTACACGGAGCAGGACAACATCTTCAAGCTGTACCAGCAGGACAAGAACTGGCGGCACCCGGACAACCGACCGGCCGTTACTCGGCGGGTGAAGTCGTACAACTGCCCCGCGACGCCGGACCCGGACCGCGTCGCGACCGACGCGTTCAACCTCGCCGGGTTCGGCTCGGTCACGTGGCAGGCGGCGGTCATGGACTACGTGGCCAACGGCGGCATCCTGCCGAACTACATCCAGAACGCGGCCGGCAACAACCCGCTGGCCCTGCCGCAGTACCCGTTCGGCACTTCGCGCGAGGGCTCGATCATCTCGCGCAGCGCGGCCAACGCCGGGCAGTCGTCGCGGATCGTGTCGATCGCCGACGGCACGTCGAACACGGTGATGGTCTTCGAGACGGCCGGGCGGCCGAAGTTGTACCGCGCCGGCCGGGACACCGGACTAATCGTCAACGGCGGTCAGGTGAAGGGGCCGTGGGCGCATGTGGACAACCACATTGAGGCCCGCGGCCATAGCTACGACGGCGTTACGGCGCCCGGCCCGTGTACCGTCAACTGCTCGAACTTCGACGGTCTGTATTCGTTCCACGCCGCGGGCGCGCACGCCGCCTACTGCGACGGCTCGGTGCGGTTCCTCAAGCCGTCCATGAACATCGACGTGCTGCTCGCGATCAGCACCCCGGCCGCGGGCGAGGTCATCATCAGCTCCGACTTCTGAGGCGACCTATGACCCGCTCGAACGTGCTGGTCGCGACCGCCGTCGTCGGCCTCGCGCTGGTGGTGCTGCTGCCGGCCGTTCAAAAGGCCCGCGCCGCCGACGCCCGCGCCGGCTGCACGGACAACCTGCGGAAGCTCGGCGGCGCGCTGGCCGGGTACGAGGCGAAGCACGGCAAGTACCCGCCGCGCGGGTTCAACGCTTCCGACGTGAGTTGGGGCACGGTGCTGTTGCCCGACGCGGGCGAAGAGGCCGTGTACCGCAAGTACCGGAACGACCGGCCGTGGCGGCACCCGGACAACGCCGCCGCGGTTTCCACCCGTGTGAAGGTCTACCAGTGCCCGGCCGCGACGCCCGACCGCGAATCGTCCGGGCCGTGGGGCGAGAAGGGCGAGAAGTGGACGGCGGCGTGCAGCGACTACGCTGCCAACGGCGGCATTCTGCCGGCGGCAGCCATCGGCCCGCTCTACCCGCCCGGCACGTCGCGCGACGGGGTGTTCATGCCGAACGTTGAGTTGAAGCCGGCCGACGTCACCGACGGACTTTCGACCACGGTCGCGTTCTTCGAGGTGGCGGGCCGCCCGACCCGGTGGAACGTGGGCAAGAACAGCGGCGAGTTGGTGCCCGGCGGCCCGACGAAAGGCCCGTGGGCGCACCCCCAGAACCACATCGAGAGCCGCGGCCACGACCCGCAGACCGGTACCTGCGCGCCGGGCACCTGCGCCGTCAACTGTTCGAACTTCGACGGCGTGTACGCCTTCCACGCCACCGGCGCGAGCGCGGTGTTCTGCGACGGCTCGGTGCGGCACCTCGCACCGACCCTGAACATGAGCGTGCTGCACGCCACGAGTACTTACGCGGCCGGCGAGATCCTGTCCGCGACCGACTTCTGACCCCACAGGAGGCCGCCGTGCCCGCCCGCTTCCTGACCGCTGTGGCGCTCGGACTCGCCGCCTCCGGCCCGTCGCGCGCCGCGGACCCGCATAAACTGGCCGACGCGATCGACAAGCACCTCGCGGCGGCGCACGCCCGTGCGAGGGTCGTGCCGGTCCCACTCGCGGACGACGCCGAGTTCCTCCGCTGCGCCTACCTCGACCTCGCGGGCACGATCCCGACCGCGGCCGAAGCGGCGGCCTTCCTCGACGACAAGACCGCCGACAAGCGCGCGAACCTGATCGAGCGGTTGGTCGCGTCGCCGGCTTCCGCCCGGCACTTCGCGACGGTGTGGCGGCGGGCGTGGCTGCCGCAGTCGGACGCGGGCGCGGCCGGACCGCAGGCCGAGGCGTTCGAGCGGTGGCTGCGCGGGCGGCTCGCGGCCGGGACCGGCTACGACGAACTCGTGCGCGAGGTGCTGACCGCGCCGGCCCGCCCCGAACCGGGCGACCCGTCTGCCGCCCGCGCGTTCCTCGAACTCAACGGATTCCGTCCCGAAGACCTCGCGGCGAACGCCTCGCGCTCGTTCCTCGGGCTGAACCTCGATTGCGCCCAGTGCCACGACCACCCGTTCGCCAAGTGGAGCCGCGACCAGTTCTGGGAAACGGCCGCGTTCTTCGCCCCGCCGAAGGACGCCGGCCCCACCGCCGAGCGGCTCGCTCTCCTCATCCCGAACACCTCGCGCAGCGTCTCGCCGGCTCTCGTCACCGGGGGCGCGGTGCCGTGGCCGAAGGAGTGGGACGATCGCGGCGGGCGGCGGGCGTTCGCGTCGTGGGCGACCGCGAAGGCGAACCCGTATTTCGCCAAGAACGCCGTGAATCACGTGTGGGCGCAGTTGTTTGGCACCGGGCTGGCGGAACCGCTCGACGTGCTGGCCGGGGACGAGCCGCCCGCGCACCCGGAGTTGCGGAACGAACTCGCGGCGGCGTTCGCGGACTCCGGCTACGACCTGCGCTTCCTGCTAACCGCGGTCACCCGCTCGAAAGCGTACCAGCGCACCAGCCGCTGGCCGCCGGCAGCGCCCGCACCCCCGCGCCACCTGTTCGCGCGGGCCGAGGTGCGCGGGCTGAGCGGCGAGCAACTGTTCCACGCGTTGCTCGCGGCGACCGGGCGGCCGAGGCCCGACGCCCACCCCGACGACCCGGGCGCGAAACTGCGGAAACAGTTCGCCGACCGCTTCCGCGCCGACCGCCCGGCCCGCGCCGACCGCACCATCCCGCAGGCGCTCGCGCTAATGAACGGTGAGCCGGCGTCGGCCGCGTCGAAGACGGTTCAGGCGGTCGCGGACGCGCCGTTCCTGTCCGCCCGGCAGAAGCTCGACGCGCTGTTCTTGGCGTCCCTGAGCCGCCGACCGACCGCCGCCGAAGCGGCCCCGCTGTTGGCGCACGTCGCCGCGGCCGGCACCGGGCGCGAACCCGGCGCTTGGGCGGACGTGTTTTGGGCACTACTCAACGGGGCCGAGTTCGGAACCAACCACTGACAGAAGCACGCCAACACAGCCACGGAGTTCCCATGTCGCTCCCCTCTCGAAGGCGGTTCTTGGGCGTATCGGCCGCGGCCGGGACGTCGGGTTGGTTCGGCCGGTTCGCCCGCGCCGCGGCACCGGACCCGAAGCGGAAACGGTCGTGCGTCTTGCTGTGGATGCAAGGTGGGCCGTCCACAATCGACCTGTGGGACTTGAAGCCCGGTCAAGACAACGGCGGGCCGTTCAAGGCGATTCCTACGGCGGTGCCCGGCGTGCGCATCGGCGAGCACCTGCCGAAGGTCGCAGCGTGGATGAAGCACCTGTCGGTCGTGCGGTCGGTCAGCACCAAAGAGGGCGACCACGGCCGCGCCACGTTTCTGAGCCGCACCGGTCAGGTGCCGCAACCGGCGGTGCCGTACCCGACGGTGGCCGCGTGCGTGGCGAAGGAACTCGGCGCGACCGCGGCCGACCTCCCGAACTATGTGAGCATCGCCCCGCGGCGGTACGACGGACTTTTGTCCGGCGGGTTCTTGGGGCCGCGGTTCGCTCCGCTGGTGATCGCCGAAGACGCGACCGGCGACCCGGACGCGGCACTCCGCGTCGCGCACCTGCGCGGAGCGGGTAACGACCCGGCCCGGCTCGCGCTACTCGATGGCATGAACGCGAGGTTCGCTGCCGACCGCCCCGGCTCCGTCACCGCCGGCACGCTGACCGCGACCGCCCGCGCGACGCGACTGATGTCCGAGGCCGCGGCCGGGACGTTCGACCTGTCGGCCGAGAAGGGCGCGACCCGCGACCGCTACGGCCGCACGCTGTTCGGCCAAGGCTGTCTGTTGGCCCGCCGGCTGGTCGAAAAGGGCGTACCGTTCGTGGAGGTGACGCTCGACGGGTGGGACACGCACTCGAACAACTTCCCCGCGGTGCAGGGGCTGTGCGGCGCCCTCGACCGTGCGTGGGACGCGCTCCTGACCGACCTGAAGGACCGCGGGTTGCTCGAAACGACGACGATCGTGTGCATGGGCGAGTTCGGGCGCACCCCGAAGATCAATCAGGGCAAGGGCCGCGACCACTACCCCGCCGCGTGGAGCGCGGTGTTCGGCGGGGCCGGTGTCAAGGGCGGTCGAGTGGTCGGCAAGACGAGCACGGACGGCACCGCGGTCGAGGAGCGCCCGGTGTCGGCCCCGGACCTGCTGGCGACCGTGTGCAAGGCGGTCGGCATCGATCCGACGAAACAGAACGACGGACCGAACGGTCGCCCGATCCGCATCGTCCCGCCGGGGGCCGAGCCGGTCGAGGAACTCCTGTGACGCGCCCCTTCGCAATACTGCTTACCGCGGCTACCGCACTGCCGGCTGCCGCGCAGCCGCCGGGCGGAACCGACTTCGCGCTGGTCGGTCCCACCGACGTGCGCCGCGCGCGGCTCACCGTCGAACTGGACGGCAAGCCGGTCGGGGAGGTGTGGGACGCGGGCTTCCGGGCGCTGTTCGCGTACTTCGACCGCGACGGGAGCGGGCACCTCGACAAGACCGAGGCGGCGCGCCTGCCGGCTGCAGCGGTGCTGCGCCAGTTGGCGTGGGGGCACGTGATACCGACGCCCGGCGGCGGGCCGCGGTGGGCCGACCTTGACGCGGACAGCGACGGTAAGGTGAGTCGCGGCGAGGTGGAAACGTTCTACCGGTCGCGCGGGTTCGGCGGGGTGGTGTTCGCCCACGCCCGGTCGCCCGCGGCCCAAAAACTCTCAGCGGCGCTGTGGGCGAAACTCGACACGAACGCCGACGGAAAGGTGTCGGAGGCCGAACTCGCGGCCGCAGCGAAGGTACTCACCCCGCTCGACACCAACACCGACGAACTCGTTTCAGCGACCGAACTGGTTGCGGGGCTGCGCTACCCCGGCGCCGCACCGGCCCTCGCACTCGAACCGACTGCGGCACCGAAGGCCGACCCGGACGGCGTGCGGTCGTCGCTCGTCCCGCTCGCCGGACCGGTGAGCGAGAAGCCGGTCGAGACGTGGACGGTGCGGTTCGGTAAGCGGGCCGACGGGGCGCCGGCACTGGAACGCTCAGGCGATCGGATCGCCGGTTCGGGTGTACGGGTCGATCCCGCGCCACGCGCGGTCGAAGAGGTGGCGGCCGCCTGCAAGCTCGCCCGCCGCACGTTCACCGAGTCGGACGGTAACTCCGACGGGAAACTCGCCGACGTCGAGTTGGAGAAGCCCGCGGCTCTGGGGCTGAAGTTCCTTCTGCCGTTCGCCGACCGCGACGCCGACGGCGCGCTGTCGCGGGCCGAACTCGACGCTTGGCTCGACTTGCAGGCGGCGCTCGCTGCTGGCGTGGTTGTGGTCGGCGTCACCGACCTCGGTGCGGGGCTGTTCGAGTCGCTCGACGCCGACCGTGACGGCGTGCTGTCCGTGCGGGAGTTGCGCGGTGCCATCGCCCGTGTGCGTTCTGCCAGCGCGATCAAGGGCGGGTTCGTGTCGAAGCCGGACCTGCCGCGGCACGCGGTTGTCGTGGTCGCGCGGGGGCGCGTGCCGGCCGAACTGATCCCTCCGCCGCGTCCCGGCCCGGCGTGGTTCCGAGCAATGGACCGCAACGGCGACGGCGACGTGTCGGCAGGCGAGTTTCTCGGCCCGGCCGCCGAGTTCAAGAGACTGGACGCGGACGGTGACGGCTTGCTGAGCGCCGACGAGGCGAACGCGGACGGTCCCCGCAAGTGACGCCACAACCAAGCGCGAGCCGGGCTCGATTCGACCGCGGTTGAGTACCGTTCACCACCAGCGGTGAAGGCGGGATCTTTGGCCATTCGACCGTGACCGCACCGAGCAACCGGCGCTCGGGTCGCGGTGCGGTAGGAGCGCTCGAGTGCGCCGCCGAGGCGCTCGCGGCACGTGATCGCTCCCGACGGGAGCGGAAAGATCGTCGGACCGCCTCCGCTCGCGGCCCCGATCGGCGGCGCTGTGCTGCGCGATTGGCGCGCGGAACGCATTGAGTGCTTTCCGGTACCATATCGCGCGTCGCGGTTCGCGCGCGGAAGTTCGAACTCGTTTCTGTTCGGGGGAGCAGTGTGCGCACCTTGCGCACGATCCCGTTCGTTTGCTCGTCGAGGGATGCAACAAAGGCTCCGCACAGCTGTAGGCTGTCGCAGTTCGGCGTTACCGTACTCAAACTGAGTGCAAGGTTGAGACGAGTGGAAGTTGGGGCCAACTGAAACAAGCGGGTGCGAGTACCCGGTCGAATCATGCTCCGTACCACGGCACGATCGACGGACCGTGTAACCGGTTCGGCAAGGAGCGCGGGTGAGCGGGTTTCGCTGGCGATTTGTCTGGCCGGTCGCACTTGGTACGGCGTGTCTCGTCGTAAACTGCACGACCGCGAGCGCGAGGTGGTGCGCGCCGAGCAACTCGCAGCCGTCGGGCAACTGGCCGCCGGCGTCGGGCACGAACTGCGCAACCCGCTGACCGCTATCAAAATGCTCGTGCAGAACGGGTTAGAACCCGACGGCGCGCCGCTCACCCCCGAAGACCTCGCGATCATCGAGGGCGAAGTGCGGCGGATGGAGCGGTCGCTGCAAACGTTCCTCGATTTCGCCCGCCCGCCGAAACCGGAGCGCCGCCCGGTCGAACTGAAACTGCTGCTCGCCGGCGTGCTCGGACTGGTCGCGGGCGCGCTGAAAAGCAGCGAGTGAAGACGTACCTTGACGCCGAACCGGTGGCCCTTATCGCCGATGCCGGGCAACTCCAGCAGGTGTTCGTGAACCTCGTACTCAACGCCCGCGACGCGCTGCCCGGCGGGGGCGAACTGACCGTCACCACGCGGCGCTCCGGCCCGTGGGTCGCGATCGAAGTGGCGGACACCGGTCCGGGCGTGGCTCGCGAGATGGTCGCCCGGTTGTTCGAACCCTTCGCCAGCACGAAGGACACCGGACTGGGGTTGGGGCTGGTCATTTCCAAGCGGATCGTCGAGGATCACGGCGGGACGATCGGAGCCGTCAACCAGCCCAACGGCGGCGCGTGCTTCTACGTGCGCTTGCCCATCGGTGCGCCGCGGGACATCTAACCATGCCGACGTTACTGGTCATCGACGAGGAACCGGCCATCCGGCACGCTTTTCAGAAGGCGTTCGGCGCGCCGGTTGCTGTGCGTATTGCGACGCCCGCGGCCGAGGGGTTGGCCGCGGGCGTCGAGTGCCTCGCGGCGCGGCGCTCGTCTCACTAACTGCGGTCGTCTGAGTGGCGCATGCGACGCGGAGCGTCGTGCCACTATAGTGGCACGACGCTCCGCGTCGTTTCCGATCAATACGGTTTCCACGCATCGGCGGTTCGTGGCACTTTTCGTGACAGCGGCGGCCCCCCGGCGGGAATCTACTCTCGACCCGGCCTTACGGAACGCCGACGCGCCCCGGTTACTCACCCACACGTTGTTCAACACCCGTTGTGGTGTCCTTGTGAGTTTGTCGTTCGTGGCAAACACCGACAGGCTCAGAAGTTGTGCGCGTGTGCGGGTTGGTTGAACGGCCTCGGACTGACCCAACGCCCTTTCCACGAACGGTGCCCTTGCGACGAGGCGCGCTTGGCGATCCGGATTCGCTGCGAAGCGGCACTCAACGAACCCCCAAGGTCACGAGCATGGCGCACTCCTCCGAAGGCACGCCCCCGCGGCTACCCGCCCCGGCAGACGTACGCGGTCACGCAACCACCGCCGCGCAAGGCGCGCAGGTGCCGCCCGCGACGGTAGACGCCGACGCCACCTTGCCACCGTCACGCGCGTACGATTCGACCCGCGCGCCCGGTGGGTCCTCCCGCCAGTCCGGCGCGGATGCCCGCGCACCCGATGGTTACGTCATCGAGCGCGAACTGGGCCGCGGCGGCATGGGCGTCGTCTACTTGGCTCGCGACATCAAGCTCAACCGTCGCTGCGCGCTCAAAATGATCCTCGCCGGGTCGCATTCCAGTTCCACCGAGATCGATCGCTTCCTCACGGAAGCTCAGGCCATCGCTCGCTTGCAGCACCCCGGGATCGTGCAAGTCTTCGAGATCGGGGAGTACGAGGGCAAGCCGTTCATGGCCCTAGAGTTCTGCGACGGCGGCTCCCTCGATGGAAAACTGCGGAAAAACCCGCTCAAGCCGACGGATGCCGCCAAACTGGTTCGCCAGTTGGCGCGAGCGATGCAGGCCGCCCACGACTCACAGGTGATCCATCGCGACCTGAAACCGGCCAACGTGTTGCTGGCCACCGTCAAGGGGCCGTCCGGCAAGGTCGTGACGCCGAAAATCACCGACTTCGGATTGGCGAAAAAGCTCGACGAGCACGGGGCCACCCGCACCGGTAGCGTCATGGGCACGCCGAGTTACATGCCGCCGGAGCAGGCCGACGGCCGCAAAGACGTCGGCCCGGCGGCGGACATTTACGCTCTCGGGGCGATCCTCTACGAGTGCCTGACGGGGCGCCCGCCGTTCAAGGCGGCGACGGCCCTCGACACGGTCCTGCAGGTGGTCACGCAGGAGCCGGTGCCGGTGCGCCAACTGAACCCCCAAGCGCCGATGGACCTCGAGACGATCGCCCACAAGTGTCTACAGAAGGACCCGAAGAAGCGGTACGGCACGGCGCTGGAGCTGGCCGACGATTTGGGGCGCCACTTGGCGGGCGAATCGATCCGTGCCCGGCCGGTCGGGACGGTCGAGCGGGCGGTGAAGTGGGTGCGGCGGAACGTGGTGCTGTCGGTGGCCGCGGCGCTGGTGCTACTGACCCTGACCGCCGGCGCGGTCGTCTCGTCGGTCTACGCCCGCATGGCCAGCAACGAAGCGAAGGCCGCCCGAGAGGCGGAGGGCAAAGCCGACGAGGAGGCCAAGGCCGCCCTCAGCGCCCGCGCCAACGAGAGTGCGGCGCTGCTGAAAACGCGCCGCCAAATCACCCGGCTCGATCTGCTGCAAGCCAACCGTCTCGCGGACAATCGCCAATTCGACGAGGCCCTACTCGCTATTGAGAAAGGCTGGCAGAGCGACCCCGACCCGGAGAACGAAGGGCTCCACCGCTTGCGCGCGGGTTTGGCCTTGCAGGCGCGCCCGCGACTGGTCGGGCTGGCGATTCACGACGCGCCGCTCATCGATGCCGTCGCCGATCTGCAGGGCACGCGCGTTCTCACCCGAACCACCACCGGGACAGCCGGCCTGTGGGACATCCGCGCGGGGCGGGCCGTCCAACCCGATCTCCCGCACGGATCGAAGGTTGCCACCGTTGCTATCAGCGGGGACGGCCGCTTCGCCATCACGGGTGGTGACAATCAACAGGTGTGCGTCTGGGACGCCAACAGCGGCCAACTCCGTCACCGCTTGAATCAGGGGGCGGGCGTCGAGTGCGTCGCGTTTCGCCCGGGGGAAACCGTGTTCGCTTCGGTCGGTACCAACGGACTGAAATTCTGGCGGGCCGAAGACGGCACCGCCGCGCGGCCGCCGATTGACGCACCTCGCAGTTATGTGGTCAGCTTCAGTGCCAATGGCGAACGACTGGCGACCGCCAACCAAGACGGACTCGCTCAGGTTTGGGATTTCACCACCGGGCAAGCGCTGGGCAAACCGGTACCGCACGCCATTCGCACCGAACTGCAGCGGTTCGAACATATTCGACGCGGGCCGGTCCTGACTCCCGATGGCAAACGCTTGCTGACCTCGACGGGCGAATACCCGCGGAAAACGTATTCGCTCGCCTGCACCGAGGTGGAAACGGGAAAGCCGGTGTGGCAGACGCCCTACGGGACTTCGGGGGTGAATTGGCAAGCGTTTTCACCCGACGGCCGTCGCGTGACCGGTTCGCACAGCAAGAGCCATCTCCGCGACCTCGCCACGGGCCAACTCCTCGCCAATTTCGACACGCCGCGCGAGTCACAGTTCGCCACGTTCCTCGGCAATGAGCGCGTTGCGGCCTCGTCGACCGGCGGATCGGTCCAAATCTGGAACGCGGTGCCACCGTACGCGATCACCGATTGGAAGATCCAAGCCGCGGAAGGTGTGCGGAGTCTGTCCGCGCTCCCCGACGGTGAACATTTTCTGATGGCGTGTGGAGACGGTACCGCGCGCCTCTACCGTCTGCCGGAGCCGGCGAAAGTCGATCCGAATCTGGGCGGGCGAGCCAATCGCCGACGGCTCCCCGAGGTGCGCAACGGTCGAGCCTTCCGGTTCAGCCCCGACGGCGGACTGGAATGCACCTTCGGCAACAATCAACCGCTCCGCTACGGGCCGCGCGGGCAGGCCAATTGGCCCTTCGTGATCGACACCCCGACTGTGAACGCTTGGTTCAGTGACGACGGTCACACGATCTTGGCGAGCGCCCCAATGGCGCTCCGGGCGTGGTCGGTGAAGACGGCTCAGCCGCTCGGCCCAGAGGTCGCATTGGGGGGCACAAACACCCTCAGCATGTCGCGCGATGCTCGCCGGGTCGCACTGGCCGAATCGAATCAGCGCGTCGTCAAAGTGGTCGATATGACGACCGGGGGCACTCTGCTGCAACAAACGTACCCGCCCCACTTCGAGCCAACTTCGGGCTACCCGACCCTCGATGCCGCGGGGCGTCGGTTGGCCTGCAACGACTTTGCCTACGGCGGTGCGGTCGAGATCTGGGACCTCGAGCGCAAAGTGCGGTTGCACCGCTTGAACCCGCATCGCGGAGTCTTGAATCACTTGCAACTGAGCACCGATGGCAACATCTTGCTGGTGTGCAGTTCGGATACCACGGCCCGACTCTGGGACGCGGCGTCCGGCCAGCCGCTCGGCCCGTTCCTCCGCCATAGCGCCTTTTGCCGCTACGGTGCCATCGCCGAAGACGGCCGCACGGTCGTTACTTCCGACGGGAATGGCGTCATCCAATTGTGGGACGGCCGCACGGGCGACCGCCTCGGCACATGGGGGCCGTTCGAGAAAGGGTATCCGCGCGTCTGGTTCGCCCGCGATGAGAAAACGATCTTCGCCGAGTTCCAAAACGGCATCGTGCGGAGTTTCGAACTGGGCGCTTACCGGGGCCGGCGCGAAACACTTCAGCCCGTGCTGCAACTCCTCACGGGTTTACGCATCGACCCGGAGACACAGGGGATCGAACCGCTACCCGCCGATCACTTCCAGAAAGCCCCCGAACGGTTCCTCGAGGCGTGGCGCCAATTCAAACAATGAATCACGACGCAATGGCAATCGCACGACGTATCGGCTCGTGCCGTCCCACATGGGGGCGAGGAGAGATCAAGCGAGTTCCCGCTTCGCTCGGAGATCGTAGTGCACAAAACCCGTCGTCCGCGTGAAATCGGCACGGGGAGCGGACGACGAGTGGGATCGGGCCGGTTGATCGGTTGCCGCTCTGTAGCCGGAGTCACAGACCCCGGTGCCGCCTTGTGAAGGTAGCTCCGGCCTCGCAGAGGCCGGCTGCAATTACGGATCAGCCCGATTCGGTATCACTATTGGTAGAACCGCGTGGATGCCGACCTCGACGCGCCGGAGGAGGCCGCCGTGTCCGTCTGGCGCGGCGTCTACCTTACACCGGATCGGATCAACCCCGTTTGCCGGTGCGAGTGCATACCAAACGGCAGTTGATTAATGGGAACCGTATTCAGTCACCTCCGGATGACCTCGTCCCACACCAACCCCAAGACGCCGGCCCGCACCGCTCGCAGGCCGCGGGTCGAGTAGCTATCCGGTTTGAACCAGCCGGCGAGGAACAGATTCGTGTGCACGACCACAGGCTGGCTGAACGGATGAATTCACGCTCGGCAGCGGCGTACCAAATGAAAAAGCCAACTCACGCGCGCCGCGCTGGAGTTCGCCGCGCGGCGCGAGGGCCAGTTGGCCGGGGCCGCGCCGGGCGGCGAGCGCGCGAAGGTGCAGAGCTACGCGGACTCGCTCGAAGCCGTCCGCGAGCGGGACCGCAAGGTGCAAGCGATGGCCGACGCCATCCGCCCGCACGTGCCGAAACTGGACGCGAAGTACCTCGCCGACGAGATGACCACCGTGGACCGGCAGCGCGGGCACCTCGAGGTGCTGCTGTCCGCGCTGCTCTCCGGCCTCACGAACGTGGTCGCGTTCACCGTGGACGAACTGGGCCACGAGTACACCGGGCTGCCCGGCCTCGAAACCGATAAGGTGAACCTGCACGACGTGGGCCACGGGAAGGGGTTCGGCAAACTGACCGCCGAAGAGATCCGGTTCGCGGTGCGCCGCCAGCACATGACCCTGATCGACACGATCGTCTCGCGGCTGAAGAAGGCCCCCGAGGGCGACGGCACCGTGTTCGACAACACCACGATCTGCTACTTCCCGGACAACGGCGAAACGCACCACTCGCACGGCACCGAGTTCCCGTTCGTGGTGGTGTCCGGCAAGAACGCGAAGCTGAACGTCCGCGGGAAGTACATCCGGCTGCCGAACTACGGCGACGCGGGCCACAAGACGCTCGGCAACTGGTACACGACGCTCTTGAACGCCTACGGCAACCCGGTCAAGCACTACGGCGACCCGGACCCCGGTTTGGCGCGGTTCGGGATCGACCAAACCGGCGCGATCAAGCAGTTCACGGCCTAACCACACACACGAGCGCCCAGCGAGGACCGTTCAATGCCGAACCTTCGATTCCGCGACGCCCTCTACGTCGCGGCGTTCATCGTGATTGCCGCCCCCGCGCTCGGGGCGGACAAGCCGGTGAAGGTGTTCGTCCTCGCCGGCCAATCCAACATGCAGGGGCACGGGTTCGTTGCCGCCGAGCCGAAGCGGAACGAGGGCAAGGGCAGCCTCGAATACGTCGCCAAGCAGCCCGCGACCGCCGACAAGTTCAAGCACCTGTTGGGCAAAGACGGGAAGTGGGCTGTGCGCGACGACGTGTTCATTCACTACCTCGAGCGCAAGGGGAAACTCACCGCCGGGTTCGGTGTTCAACCGGACCGCATCGGGCCGGAACTCGGGTTCGGCTGCGTTGTCGGCGACGCCTACGAAGAACCGGTTCTGCTCGTCAAACTCGCGTGGGGCGGCAAGAGTTTGGGCAAGGACTTCCGCCCGCCGAGCGCCGGCGGCGAAGTCGGGCCGTACTACACGGAAGTGATTGACCGCACGAAGGCCGTGCTGAAAGACCTCAAGAAGGAGTTCCCCGAGTTCGGCGACCGCGGGTACGAGTTGGCCGGGTTCGGCTGGCACCAGGGGTGGAACGACCGCGTCAATCAGGCGTTCGTAGACGAGTACGAGAAGAACATGGCGCACTTCATCCGCGACGTGCGCAAGGACCTCGGCGCGAAGGACCTGCCGTTCGTGATCGCCGAGACCGGCATGACCGGCCCGGACGAGAAGCACCCGCGGGCGTTGGCGCTGATGAAGGCGCAGGCCGCCGTCGCGGAGCATAAGGAGTTCAAGGGGAACGTCGCGTTCGTGAAGACGCAGAGCTTCTGGCGCGCCGACGCCATGTCGCCGACCAAACAGGGCTACCACTGGAACTCGAACGCCGAGACCTACTACCTGATCGGCGAAGCGATGGGGCACGCGATGAAATCCCTCTGCGAGAAGAAGCCTCAAAAGTGAGTGTCGGTTCCACAGTCGATCTGTAGCCCCTTTCGAACGAGGTACGCGGTATGTCTCTCCGCACCGTTTCCGCGTGCGCGCTCCTGTTCGTCGCGCTCGGCGAGCCGGCGCGCGCCGCCGAGAAACCGCTGAACCTGCTCGTGATTACCGCGGACGATATGAACGCGGACTCCGCCGGGTGGATCAGCAACACGCTCGGTGCGACGCCCCACTTCGACGCCTTCGCCAAGACCGCGCACCGGTTCGTGAACGCACACGTCACGGTGCCGATCTGCCAGCCGGGGCGCTCGGCGCTGATGACCGGGCGCGTCCCGCACCGCAACGGCGCGCTCGGGTTCAACCCGATTAAGCGGGACGTGCCCACGCTCGTCGAGGTGCTGCGCGAAACCGGGTACTACACGGTGGTCATCTCCAAGGCCGTTCACATGACCCCGGCCGACAAGTTCCCGTGGCACGCGGTCGGCGAGCAGGCGCTCGGCAAGCAGCCGACCAAGTTCGCCGAGAAGTTCCGCGAGATGCTCGCCGCCGCATCGAAAGAGAAGAAACCGTTCTTCGTGAACGCAAACATCTGCGACCCCCACCGCCCGTTCATCGGGGGTGCCGGAAAGAAGGCGAAGGCCGACGACGCGCTCGACGGCGCGCGCGTCTTCAAACCGGCCGAAGTGACGGTACCCGCGTTCCTCGAAGACCTGCCGCGCGTGCGCGAAGAGGTGGCGCAGTACTACTCCAACGTGAGCCGGTTCGACGTCGCGTTCGGCCTCCTGATGAAGGAACTCGCCGCCGCGGGGCGCGACGCCGACACGATCGTGGTGTTCGTGTCGGATCACGGCATGTCGTTCCCGTTCTCGAAGGCGACGGTGTACTACAACGGCACGTGGTCGCCGGTGCTGATCCGCTACCCGGGCCAGATGGAACCGAAAGCCCACACCGCGTTCGTCAGCAGCGTGGACATCATGCCGTCGGTGCTAGAGCTGCTCGGGGTGAAGCCGCCCGCGGGGATGGACGGCCGCTCGTGGGTGCCGCTCTTGAAGGGCGAAACACAACCCGACCGCGATTTCGTAATCACGCACGTCAACACGGTCAGCAGCGGGAAGTCGTTCGCGCAGCGGTGCGTGCGCACCAAAGATCGCGCGCTGATGTTTCACGCGTGGGTGGGCGGCCCGGACAAGTTCCGCGTCGAGGCGATGAGCGGGCTGAGCTTCGCCGCCATGAACGCCTCGGCCGATCCGAAAGTTCAGGCCCGGGTGAAGCAACTGGTAGACGGCGAGCCGCTGATGCTCTACGACACCGCGGCCGACCCGACCGAGCGCAAGAACCTCATTAAGGACCCGAAGTACGCCAACGACGTCGCGGAACTGAGTAAGAAACTGCTCGCCCACATGAAGCGGACCGACGACCCACAGACGAAGGCGTTCGAAGCCGCGCTCGCGCCCAAATAGCAACGGCATCGTCACCGCTCGCCTCGCCGGGCGGCAGTTCCAAGGGGCCCGACTTTCCCGAGCCAAAGGAACCGATCATGCGCGCCCGGATTCGGCTCGCCCGCCCCGCGGGCGCGGCCCTCGTCGTACTGCTCTGGGCCGCGGGCGGCGTGCGTGCGGCCGACCGCAAGCCCAACTTCGTGTTCGTCTACTCCGACGACCACCGCTGGGACGCGATGGGCGTGGTGCAGAAGGAGCAGGGCAAGGCGGCCCGGTTCCCGTGGTTCAAGTCCCCCAACCTGGACCGGCTGGCGGCCGGGGGCGTGCGGTTCCGCAACGCCTTCGTCACCCTGTCGCTGTGCGCCCCCAGCCGGGCGGCGTTCCTGACCGGGCGGTACAACCACGCGAACGGCATCACCAACAACAGCAAGCCGTTCCCGGCGGACGCCGTCACCCACGCGACGCTGCTGCGTGAGGCCGGGTACAAGACCGCGTACGTCGGCAAGTGGCACATGGGCAACCAGAAGGGGCCGCGCCCGGGGTTCGACTACTCGGCCAGCTTCGTCGGCCAGGGCCAGTACAACGACTGCCCGTTCGAGATCGACGGCAAACCCACGCCCACCAAGGGCTGGGTCGATGCCGTGAGCACCGATTACGCCATCGGCTGGATGAAGCAGAACCGCGACAAGCCGTTCTCGCTGGTCCTCGGGCTGAAGAGCGCGCACGGCCCCCGCGGCGGGAACAACCTGCCGGAACACCTGCGGAAGCTGTACGCCAACGAAACCAGCCGGCCGACTCCGAATTGCGGGGTGCCGGCCGTGTTCCACCAGAAGGATGCGAAGACCGACAAGTTCCCGCTCGGCCTTGCCGACAACGCCGTCCACCTCGACTACCTGCGGCACGTTGCGGGTGTGGACGAGCAGGTCGGCCGGTTGCTCGACGCGCTCGATGAGTTGAAGCTGACCGACGATACGGTCGTCGTGTACGCCAGCGACAACGGCTACTTCCTCGGCGAACACAACTCGGGCGACAAGCGGGCGCTGTACGACGAGTCCCTCCGCATCCCGTTCTTGGTCCGCTATCCGCGGGCGTTCGGCAAAGGGAAGACCGTGGACGAGCTGGTGCTAAACATCGACCTCGCCCCGACCTTCCTCGACCTCGCCGGCGTTGCGGTCCCGAAGGAGATGCAGGGCGCGAGTTGGAAGGATCTCGCGGCGGGCCGCAAACCGGTGAAGTGGCGAGACTCGTTCTTCGCCGAGTACTACAAGGAGCTGGGCAACGTCCCCACCTGCCACGCCATTCGCACCGCCACGCACAAGCTGGTGAAGTACCCCGGGCGCCCGGAGTGGACGGAGGTGTTCGACCTGACCGCCGACCCCTACGAGGTGAAGAACCTCGGCTCCGATGCGAAACTGGCCGCGAAGCTGGAAGGCGAGTTGGCCGCGCTCGTCAAGGACGTGGGCTACACCGTACCGAAGCCCGCCGACCCGCCGAAGAAGCCGGCCGCCGCGCCCGCACCGCCGGTCGTGGACACCCACGTTCACCTGTGGAACATCGATCGGCGGGACGGCATCGGGTGTATCGCCGCCGACAACAAGGTGCTGAACCGGTCTTTGGTGAAGGGGTACTTCGCCAACAAAGGCCCGGCCGTCTCGAACAAGGTGTTCTGCCGGAACGCGGTGACGGTTTACGGCGTCGCGGAGCCGAAACGCAAAGAGTAGCGCGGTCGATAGGCCGCCATTCGCACCTTCCTCGATTCCCAACATCGCCGCTGTGGTCGTTCCGGCCGAGCACTTCTGCCGCCCGTACGAGGGCAGTGGGGCACACAGCGAAGGTGTAGGAACGAATTGCCCTACTGGGTCGCGTCGTAACCGCAGGCAGCAGCGCGCCGGGGACCGAAGCAGAAAAACGACGTGGGCGTGGTTCGGGGCAACTACGAGGTCCAGATCCTGAACTCGTTCGGCAAGGAGAAGGTCACCCGGGAGGACGCCGGCGCCCTCTACGGGTTCGCTGCGCCCTTGGCGAACGCCTGCCGCAAGCCGGGCGAGTGGCAGGTGCTCGACATTCGGTACCGCGCGCCTCGGCGGGACGACGCGGGCAAGATCGCCGAGAACGGGACCCTGACGGTGTGGTTCAACGGGAAGAAGGTGCAGGACGGCACCGAGTTCGGCGAGCCCAAGTCCACGTTCCACCCGTTCCGGTTCGGCAACGCGCCGTACCCGGACAAGATCCGGGATCAGCAAAAGAAGACCGCGACCGGCCCGGTGTGCCTCTAGGACCACGGCAACCCGGTGAAGTTCCGCAACGTGTGGGTGCTCCCGGCGGACGACCGCGCCTTCGTGAACGAGCCGGCCGGCAAGTGATCCTCCGTTTTTCGAGAATCTGCTGCGCCGCGGATCGGGTCCGCGGCGCAGTAACCGTGCTTGTCACCGCCGGAGGCGTGAGGTCTCATCCCGGCCTTGTCCGACTACAACTAAATTGTTTCGTCCTCACCGAGTCGCTGCGACCGGCAACTGTTGAGGAAACAGTTATGCGATCAGAACGAAGCCCGTCGGACGAGGTTTCCCGTCGCGAGTTTCTCGCCGTTGGGGTGATTGCCGCCGGTATTCCCGCCGTCACGTCCGCCGCCGACCCGCAGTCGCACCGGCAGGCGAGCGGGCTCAAGGTCGGGGAGGTGACCGATACGACCGCGATCATCTGGGTTCGGCTCACTGCGCGCGGTGCCCGGAACGACGACGGGACGAAGATCGTCGGGAGAAACACGAAAGACGACTCGCCACTAGCCGATGCGGACGTGCCGAAGCTTCACGGCGGGTGCCCCGGTGCCCCCGGGCGGGTCCGCGTGCGGTACGGCAGTAAGCCCAACCTCGACGACGCGAAGGCGACGGAGTGGGTCGAAGTGACCGAGAAGACCGACTTCAGCCACCAGTTCGCGCTGACGGGGCTACCGGCCGACTCGGTCGTTCATTACGCCGTGGATACGACCGATCCGCAGAAGGCACCGCACGGGTCGCTCACGGGATCGTTCCGCACTGCGGTGAAGCCCGACGCCGACGCCGAGGTGACTTTCGCCGTCGTCACCTGCCAGATGTACGCCGATCTCGACCACCCCGACGGCTTCCACATCTACCCGGCCATCCGCACCCTAGCTCCCCGGTTCGTCGCATTCACCGGCGACAACGTCTACTACGACAGCGAGCGCCCGCGGGCCGTCACCCCGGCGCTGGCCCGGTACCACTGGGAGCGGATGTACAGCCTGCCGCGCCACGCGGAGTTGCTCCGCACGGTCGCCACCTACTGGGAGAAGGACGACCACGACTGCCTCAAGAACGACTCGTGGCCGGGCCAGAAGATGGGCGACCTGACCTACGAGGAGGGGCAGCGGATCTTCCGCCGGCAGGTGCCGATGGGCGAGACCATCTACCGCACCTTTCGGTGGGGGAAGCACCTTCAGGTGTGGCTCACCGACGGCCGCGACTTCCGGTCGCCGAACAACATGAAGGACGGGCCGGACAAGACCATCTGGGGCAAGGAACAGAAGGCGTGGCTGTTCCGCACGCTCAAGGCGAGCGACGCGGCGTGGAAGGTGATCGTGACACCGACGCCGATCGTCGGCCCGGATCGCGGAGGTAAAGGCGACAACCACGCGAACAAGGCGTTCCAGACCGAAGGGGACGAGGTCCGGGCGTGGATCAAGACCAACACCCCGGCCAACACGTTCACCGTCTGCGGCGACCGGCACTGGCAGTACCACTCGGTCCACCCGGCGACCGGGCTGCACGAGTTCTCGGTCGGGGCGGCCAGCGACGCGCACGCGGGCGGGTCGCCCGGCGAGGACAAGACCTACCACAAGTTCCACCGCGTGAAGGGCGGGTTCCTGTCGGTCACCGCCCGAGGGAAGTCGATCGTCTTCCGGCACCACGACGTCCACGGCAAGGTGGTCTACGAGTACGTGGCAAAGGCCGACTGAGAAGACAACCGTTCCGCTATCCCGACATGCCAGGAGGTGCTTCCCGTGACGCGTTCCCTCACCGCACTCGCCGTCCTGCTTTGCGTTCCCCTCGGCGGGGCGACCGCCGCCGACCCGCTCGCGGGCAAGAAGCCCAACATCGTCTTCGTGCTGACCGACGACCAGGGGTACGGCGACGTCTCGGCCCACGGCAACCCGGTCCTCAAGACGCCGAACCTCGACAAGCTCCACGCCGAGGGGGTGCGGTTCACCGACTTCCACGTCAGCCCGACGTGCTCGCCGACCCGGTCCGCGCTCCTGACCGGGCGGCACGAGTTCAAGAACGGGGTCACGCACACCATCCTCGAGCGCGAGCGACTCACGCTCAAGGCGACCACCCTTCCGCAGGTACTGAAAGGTGCCGGGTACACGACCGGCATCTTCGGCAAGTGGCACCTCGGCGACGAACCCGACCGCTGGCCCGACAAGCGGGGCTTCGACGAGATGTTCATCCACGGGTGCGGCGGCATCGGGCAGAGCTACCCGGGGAGCTGCGGCGACGTCCCCGGCAACTCGTACTTCGATCCGACCATTCTCCACAACGGCACGTTCGAGAAGACCAAGGGGTACTGCACCGACGTGTTCTTCGCACAGGCGACCAAGTGGATGGAGGGCGTGAAGGGCAAGGGGAAGCCGTTCTACTGCCAGATCACGACGAACGCCCCGCACGCCCCGCTCAACGTCCGCCCCGAGGACGAGGCGCGCTACAAGGACAAGGTCAAGCAGCCGAACGTGGCCAAGTTCTTCGGCATGATCGCGAACATCGACGACAACGTTGGACGGTTACTGGACAAGTTGAAGGAGTGGGGGATCGAGAAGGACACGCTGGTGATCTTCATGAACGACAACGGCGGCACCGCGGGCGTGCCCGTGTTCAACGCCGGGATGCGCGGGTCCAAGAACACGCCGTGGCTCGGCGGCACGCGGTCGTCGTCGTTCTGGCGCTGGCCCGGCACCCTCACGCCCGCGGATTGCGACCGCCTCACGGCGCACATCGACTTCCTCCCGACCCTCGCCGAACTCGCGGGTGCGAAACTGACCGACGAGGTGACGAAGCAGGTCGAAGGCCGCAGCCTCGTGCCGTTGCTGCAGAACCCCAAGGCCGCGTGGGCCGAGCGGACCTTGTTCACCCACATCGGCCGGTGGCCGAAGGGGGCGAAGGTGGACGACCACAAGTACGCCGGGTGTAGCGTCCGCACGAAGCAGTGGCACCTCGTCTCGGCCGGGAAGGCGAAGGGGAGGTGGGAGCTCTTCGACCTGACGGCCGACCCGGGCGAGAAGACCGACGTCGCGGAGAAGCACCCGGACGTGGTGAAGAAGCTCGGCGCCGAGTACGACACGTGGTGGGCGTCGCTGCCGCCGTACCTGGTGAACGAGGACGCCGTCGGGCCGAAGGAGAACCCGTTCAAGGAACTGTACTGGAAGCAGTTTGGCAAACCGAAGCAGAACTGACCCGCCCCGGAGAACGTCGTGACCTCTCTTCGCTCGGCTCTCGGCCTCGCGGCCGCCTTGGCGCTTGCCGCGCCGGCCACCGCGGCCGACCGTCCCAACGTGGTGGTGTTCCTGATCGACGACCTCGGGTGGGCCGACCCCGGGTGCTACGGGAACACGTTCCACGAGACCCCGCACATCGACCGGCTGGCGAAGGACGGCGTGCGGTTCACCAACGGGTATTCCGCGTGCACCGTCTGCTCGCCGACCCGGGCCGCGCTGCTCACCGGCCAGTACCCGGCCCGACTCCGCGTCACCGACTGGATCGCCGGCCACAAGCGGCCGTTCGCCAAACTCAAGGTGCCCGACTGGACGATGCAGTTGCCGCTCGAAACGCACTCGCTGGCGGAGGCGTTCAAGGCCGCCGGGTACGCCACCGCGAGCGTCGGGAAGTGGCACCTCGGCGGGCCGGACTACTACCCGGAGAAGCACGGGTTCGACCTCAACGTCGGTGGCACTCACCTGGGTAGCCCGCCGGGGTACTTCTCTCCGGAGAAGATCCCGACGCTGCCGAACGGCAAAGCCGGCGAGTTCCTTCCCGACCGATTGACCGCCGAGGCGATCAAGTTCATCACCGCGAACAAGGAGAAGCCGTTCTTCCTGTACTTCCCGCACTACGCGGTCCACACCCCGCTCGGCGGGAAGCCCGAGGTGATCGCGAAGTACACGAAGAAGGCCGAGGCGCTGGGGGTGAAGAAGAACGCCACCTACGCCGCGCTGTTCGAGGGCGTGGACGACAGCGTCGGGGCGGTGCGGAAGGCGCTCGCCGACCTCAAACTGGACCGGAGCACCATCGTGATCTTCACCTCGGACAACGGCGGGCTGCTACCGGTCACCACGAACCCGCCGTTCCGGGCTGGTAAGGGATCGGCATACGAGGGCGGCGTGCGCGTCCCGTGGATCGCGCACTGGCCGGGTGTCACGAAGCC
Organism: Gemmata sp.; assembly: GCA_022843445.1. Lineage (GTDB taxonomy): Bacteria > Planctomycetota > Planctomycetia > Gemmatales > Gemmataceae > Gemmata. The sequence continues at coordinate 44,524 of JALHNS010000002.1, read as the reverse complement.
GGGCACCACGTCCGACACGCCGATCATCACTCCCGACCTGTATCCGACGCTGGTCGAGGCGTGCGGGCTGAAGGTCCCGGCGGCGCACAAGGTGGACGGGGTCAGCATGGTCCCGGTGCTGAAGGGCGGCGCGGCACCCGACCGCGACGCGCTGTTCTGGCACTACCCGCACTACCACCCGGGCGGGGCGACTCCGTACTCCGCGGCCCGGTTCGGCGACTGGCGGCTGGTCGAGTTCTTCGAGAGCGGCAAGGTCGAACTCTACAATCTGAAGGACGACATCGGCGAGAAGACCGACCTCTCCGCGAAGGAGCCGGAACGAACGGCCAAGTTGCACGGCAGGCTGAAGGCGTGGCGGGAATCCGTCGGCGCCCAACTGCCCGCGCCGAACCCGGACCACAATCCGGAGAAGGACAAACCCGCGCCGAAGAAGAAGAACTGACAGGTTCCGCTGCGGCGTGTCCACAGCGAACTCGCGAAGGACTCATCGGAGAAGACCGTGCACACGTTCCGAACCGGCGTGGTGGTTGCAATCCTGCTGCTCTCGGGTGGAGAGCGTGCCCGCGCCGCCGACAAACCGAACATCGTGTTCTGCTTCGCGGACGACTGGGGCCGGTACGCCTCCTGTTACGCGGCCCTCGACGCGAAGCCGACCGCGAACAGCGTCATCAAGACGCCGAACGTTGACACCGTCGCGGGGCGCGGGGTGGTGTTCCGCAACGCGTTCGTCCCGGCCCCCTCGTGCACGCCGTGCCGGAGCTCGCTCCTCAGCGGGCGGTACTTCTTCAACACCGGCCGCGGGGCGATCCTCAACGGCGCGGTCTGGGACGAGACGATCCCCGCGTTCCCGCTGCTGCTCCGCGACTCCGGTTACGACCTCGGCAAGACGGGCAAGGTGTGGAGCCCGGGCACCCCGGCCGACGCGCCGATCGGCAAGCAGCAGTACGCCTATCAGAAGTCCGGCCTGGGATTCAGCAACTTCTCCGAGGTGGTCACGACGGCCATGAAGGGCGGGAAAACCGTCGCACAGGCCCGCGCCGACCTGCTGGCGCAGGTGGATGGGAACTTCGGCAGTTTCCTGACCGCCCGCGACGCCAAGAAGCCGTTCTTCTTCTGGTTCGGGCCGACCAACGTTCACCGCAAGTGGGTCAAAGGCTCGGGCAAGGCGCTCTGGGGCATCGACCCGGACGCGCTGAAGGGAAAACTCCCCAAATTCCTCCCGGACGTGCCGGAAGTCCGCGAGGACTTCGCCGACTACCTTGGCGAGGCGCAGGCGTACGACGCGTTCATCGGGGTGCTGCTGAAGCGACTCAAGGATGCGGGTGAACTCGATAACACGATCGTCGTCATCAGCGGCGACCACGGTGCACCGGGCTTCCCCGGGGGCAAATGCAACCTGTACGACTTCGGCACCGGGGTGGCGCTCGTCGCCGCCGGGCCGGGCGTCCCCGGGCCGCGGGTGGTGGACGACCTCGTCAACCTGATGGACCTCGGGCCAACGTTCCTCGAGATCGGCGGGGTGAAGCCACCGCCGGGGCTGAACGGCAAGTCGCTCTGGCCAGTCCTCGCCTCGAAGCAGGCCGGGCAGGTGGACCCGGACCGCACCCGGGTCGTGACCGGCCGCGAGCGGCACGTCGGCGACGCACGGGAAGGGAACAAACCGTACCCGCAGCGCGCGCTGCGGACGCCCGAGTTCCTGTACGTGCGGAACTTCGAGCCGGACCGCTACCCGCTCGGCGACCCGAAGGGGCTTACTGCCGATCGCGCCCCCACTGCCAGCGAACTGGAGAACAACACCTACGCCGCGTTCCCGGACATGGACGCCAGCCCGACCAAAGCGTGGCTGATCGCCCACCGGAACGACAAGGAATGGAAGTGGCACTTCGACTACGCGTTCGCCAAGCGCCCGGCCGAGGAGCTGTACGACCTGAAGGCCGACCCGGACCAGGTGAAGAACCTCGCCGGGGACAAGAGCCACGACGCGACGCGGAAGAAGCTCGCCGCGCAGTTAACGAAGATCTTGACCGACGCCGGCGACCCGCGCCTCGTCGAGCAGGACTGCCGGTTCGAAAAGTCACCGTTCACCGATTTCGGCCCGCGCAAGAAGTGACCGCCCCTCGCCCGGAGGCTCTCCCGTGAACCGACTCGCCGCACTCGCCGCACTCGCCCTCGCGCCGGCCGCGCACGCCGCCGAACCGATTCAGAAGCCGAACGTGATCTTCGTGCTGTCGGACGATCTCGCGCAGGGCGACGTCGGGTGCTACGGCCAGAAGCTCATCAAGACGCCGGCACTGTACGCGATGGCGAAGGAGGGCACGCGGTTCACGCAGGCGTACTGCGGGACCAGCGTGTGCGCCCCGTCCCGCACGTCGCTGATGATCGGCAAACACATGGGCCACAGCCCGATCCGCGCCAACCGCGAGGTCCAACCGGAGGGGCAGAAGCCGCTCCCTGCGGGCACGTACACCGTCGCGAAGCTGTTCAAGGACAACGGGTACGCGACCGCGTGTGTGGGCAAGTGGGGCATGGGCATGTTCGACACGCCCGGTAGCCCCCTCAAAGTGGGATTCGGTCACTTCTTCGGGTACAACTGCCAGCGGCACGCGCACAGCTACTTCCCGACCTACCTATACCGCGACGACAAGCGGTTCGACCTCCCCGGCAACGACGGCAAGGGCGTCGGCAAGACCTACGCTCAGAATCTCATTGCTGACGAGACGCTCGCGTGGGTGACGGCGAACAAGGACCGGCCGTTCTTCCTGTACTACTCGATCACGCTCCCGCACGGGCGGCACGAGATCGACGATCAAGGCATCTACAAAGGCGAGAAGTGGACCGACCAGCAGAAGAACTACGCGGCCCAGGTCACGCGGCTTGATTCGGACGTCGGCCGGTTGCTCGCGAAGCTCAAGGAACTGAAGCTCGACGAGAAGACGCTCGTCATCGTGGCCGGCGACAACGGGTCGTCGTTCGGCCCGAACTCGGAGATCGGCAAGCTGTTCGATCAGTCGATGGGCGGGACGCTCCGCGGGTTCAAGCGGTCGCTGTACGAGGGCGGGCTGCGTCAGGCGTGCATCGCGCGCTGGCCCGGTGCCATTCCAGCGGACAAGGTGAGCGACGAGCCGTGGGCGTTCTGGGATTTCCTCCCCACGTGCGCGGACGTGATCGGCGCCAAACTCCCGGCCGAGGCGAAGACCGACGGCATGTCAATTCTGCCGCTCTTGAAGGGCGGAGCGGCACCGAAGCGCGACTACTTCTACTGGGAACTGCACGAGTCCGGGCCGAGCCTGCAGGCGAGCCGGTTCGGCGACTGGAAGGCCGTCAAGAACGGCCCGTCGGCGGCAGTCGAGTTGTACGACCTGAAGTCCGACCCGGGCGAGAAGGCCGATCTCGCCGCGAAGAACCCCGACGTTGTGGCGAAGGCGGCGAAGCTGATGGCCGGCGCGCGCGAGGATCACCCGGACTGGCCGCTGCGCGAGGCCAAGAAGAAGAACTGACCGCCACCGCAACCCGACCGGAGCCTCTCCATGCGCAGGATCACTATCGGCCTCGCCGCTCTTTTGGGGGCCGCTTTCGCTCCGGCGGCTGCGGCCCCGGGCAAGCCGAACATCGTGATCATCCTCGCGGACGACCTCGGGTACGGGGACGTGTCGTGCTACAACCCCGAGCGGGGCAAGATCCCGACGCCGAGCATCGACGCGCTCGCGAAGGGCGGCATGCGCTTTACGGATGCGCACTCGTCGTCGGGCGTCTGCTCGCCGACGCGGTACACGCTCCTCACCGGCCGGTACCACTGGCGCACGCGGCTCCAGTCGGGGATCGTGGGCGTGTGGGGCGCGCCGCTCATCGTCCCGGACCGGCTCACGGTCGCGGGCCTCGCGAAGCGGCACGAGTACCACACGGCGTGCGTCGGGAAGTGGCACCTCGGCTGGGACTGGCCCATTCCCTCCGACGACAAGAAGCACTTCCAGGGGCTCGGTGGCAAGGGGAAGGACAAGGCCGAGACGGAGCCGACCGCGGACCAGGTCGCGGCGTGGAAGCGGGCGTTCGCCCAGAAGATTCCGGGCGGCCCGACCACACGCGGGTTCGACGAGTACTTCGGCACCGACGTGCCGAACTGGCCGCCGTACTGCTTCATCGAGAACGACCGCACCGTCGGCGTCCCCACCACGCTGTTGCCCCCGAAGGAGTTCACGAACAACCTCGCGAGCCTGCAAGGCCCGGCGCTTCCGGAGTGGAAGCTCGACGCGGTCCTCCCGGCGCTGGCGGACCGGGCGTGCGAGATCATCGCGAAGCAGGCCAAGGCGAAATCGCCGTTCCTCCTGTACCTGCCGCTGACGGCCCCGCACACGCCCATCGCCGTCGCGAAGGAGTGGCAGGGGAAGAGCGAGTTGAAGCACCGCTACGCCGACTTCGTGATGCAGACCGACGCCGTCGTCGGCCGCGTGCTGGAGGCGATCAAGGCGGCGGGCGTCGAGGAGGACACGCTCGTCGTCTTCACCAGCGACAACGGCTGCGCCCCGTACATCGGCGCGAAGGAGTTGGAGGCGCGGGGGCACTTCCCGAGCGGGCCGCTGCGGGGGTACAAGGCCGACGCGTGGGAGGGCGGTCACCGCGTCCCATTCATCGTACGGTTCCCCGGCACGGTGAAGCCCGGTTCGACCTGCCCCCCAACGATCTGCTCGGTGGATCTCCTCGCGACCCTGGCCGACGTGCTGGGCGCGAAGCTCCCGGCGGCCGCCGGCGAGGACAGCGTCAGCCTCCTGCCGCTCCTCCGCGGTGTGGACAGACCGATTCACGAGGCGGTGGTTCACCACTCCTCGGCGGGCGTGTTCGCGATCCGCTCCGGGAAGTGGAAGCTGATCCTCGGCCCCGGTAGCGGCGCGACCGACGGCACGAAACCGCACCTCTACGACCTGGCCGCCGACATCGGCGAGAAGACCGACCTCGCCGCAAAGCACCCCGAGGAGGTGAAGCGGCTCACGGAGTTGATGGAGAAGTTCGTCGCGGACGGGCGCAGCACGCCGGGCGAGAAGCAGAAGAACGACGTGACGGTTCAGATCCTCAAGAAGGCGAAGGCCGATCCGCCCCCGAAGAAGGACGCACCCGCGGCGCCGAAGGAGGTCGTCTACAAGGAGGCGTCGGGCGACAAGTTGCAACTCCACATCTACACCCCCGCCGACGCCAAGCCCGGCGACAACCGCACGGCAATCGTGTTCTTCTTCGGCGGCGGCTGGTCGAACTGGAACCCGACCCAGTTCGAGCCGTTCGCCCGGCACTTCGCGGGCCTCGGGTGTGTCGCGATTTGCGCCGACTACCGCGTTTCGTCCCGGCACAAGACCGCGCCCGCCGACGCGGTACGGGACGCGAAGTCGGCCGTCCGCTACGTCCGGGAGCACGCGAAGGAGTGGGGCGCGGACCCGAACCGGATCGTGGCCGCGGGCGGGTCGGCGGGCGGGCACCTGGCCGCCTGCACCGCGCTCGTGCCCTGGTTCCTTGACGAGAAGGGCGCGACGGACGCCGGCGCCGCCCCGAACGCGCTGGTGCTGTTCAACCCCGTACTCGACACGTCGGCGGCGGGGTTCGGGGGGGGGAAGCGGGGCGACGAACTCAAGCCGATCTCGCCGCAGCACCACGTGCGCGAGAAGCTGCCGCCCGTGCTGGTGCTCCACGGCACCGCCGACGCGACGGTCCCGTTCAAGCAGGTGGAGGCGTTCGCGAAGGCGATGAAGGGCGCGGGGAACGTGTGCGAGGTCGAGGCGTTCGAGGGCCGCGGGCACGGGTTCTTCAACCACCCGGAGTTCCGCAAGGGCGCGAAGCCCGACGACTACGAGGCGTGCGTGAGGCGCGCGACGAAGTTCCTCGAAGACCAGAAGCTCCTCCCGGCCCGTGCGCCGCAGAAGTGACTACTCACCCACGAGGTTTTGCCGTGATCCGATTGATCCTCTCCGTCCTCACGGCCGCGCTACTCACTTCCGCCGCCCGCGCCGAGGAGCAGAAGCGGCCGAACGTCGTGTTCATCTTGGCGGACGACCTCGGCTGGGCGGACCTCACCCCCTACGGCAGCACCTACCACGACACGCCCAACCTCAAGCGCCTCGCCGACCGTTCGGTGCGGTTCACCAACTACTACGCGGCCAGCCCGCTCTGCTCGCCGACGCGGTCGAGCATCCTCACCGGCCTGTACCCGGCCCGCACCGGCATCACGGCGCCGGCCTGCCACCTGCCCGCTGTCCAGTTGGAGAAGCGCCTCGTGGCCGGGGCGCCCAAGTCGCGGGTGATCGGGGCCGACAGCCTCACCCGGCTCAAGGGCGAGTACGTCACGCTCGCTGAAGTGTTCCGGAAGGCGGGCTACGCGACCGCCCACTTCGGCAAGTGGCACCTCGGGCACGGGGCCGGGTACGAGCCGAAGGACCAAGGCTTCGACGCGGACGTCCCGCACACGCCGAAGGCCGCCGGGCCCGGCGGCGGGTACTTCGCCCCGTGGAAGTTCGTCACCGACCCGCAGTTCAAAGGTAAGCCGGGCGAGCACATCGACGAGTGGATGGCCGGGGAGGCCGCCAAGTTCGTCGCCGCCCAGAAGGGCAAGCCGTTCTACCTGAACTTCTGGATGTACTCGGTCCACAGCCCGTGGAACGGCGACCCGAAGCAGATCGAGCAGTTCAAGAAGACGGCCGACCCGAAGGCCGCGCAGCGGAACCCGCTCTATGCCGCGATGCTCAAGAACATGGACAACGCGGTCGGCAAACTGCTCGACGCGCTCGACGCGGCGAAGGTGGCCGACGACACCATCGTCGTGTTCACCTCGGACAACGGCGGGTGGGCGTATCCGCCGAAGGCCACCGACCCGAAGGGGTATGAGCACATCCCGGCGACAAGCAACGCCCCGCTGCGGAGCGGGAAGGCGTCGAACTACGAGGGCGGGACGCGGGTGCCGTGCTTGGTCGCGTGGCCGGGCAAGGCAAAAGCGGGAACCAGCGACGCGCTGTTCAGCAGCGTGGACTGGTTCGCGACGCTGCTCGCGATGACCGACGTCAAACCGAAGGCGATGCCGAAGGTGGACAGCGTGGATCAGGTGCCCGCGATCCTAGGGCAGAAGCCCGTTCGCGACGCGGTGTACGTCCACTTCCCACACGGCAGCGAGGCGCAGGAGGTCGGGATCCCCGGGTTTTGGCCGGCGACGTGGGTCCGCAAGGGCGACTGGAAACTGATCCGGTTCTACGCCCGGAACGACGACGGCACCGACCGCCTCGAACTGTACAACCTGAAGGACGACGTCGGCGAGACGAAGAACCTCACTGCCGAGAAGCCGGCGGTGGTGAAAGAACTCGCGGGGCCGATCGACGCGTTCCTGAAGGACACCGAGGCGGTCGTCCCGAAGGCGAACCCCGGGTTCGGCAAACAACCGCCGGCCGGGAGCGCGGCCGGTTGGACCCCGAGCAAGGACGCGGCCGTCGAAGTGAGGGACGGCGTCCTCGTGATCACGTCCACCCGCGGCGACCCGTACATCGTGACCCGCGACCTGCCGGCCGGGGCCGGGCCGTACACGGTCGCGTTCAAGATGAAGTCGGGCAGTCGTGGCACCGGGCAGGTCTTCTGGGCCACGGCGGACGACAAGGGCTTCCACCGCGACCGGTCCACAACCTTCGAGCCGAAGCACGACGGCGAGTGGCACGAGTACGCGGTGAAGCTGCCGGTCGAGAAGGCGCTGACCGCGCTCCGGCTCGACCCCTCCACCGCCCCCGGCGAAGTCCGCCTCGACGCGATCAGGTTGAAGGACAAGGACGGCAAGGCGATTCGATCTTGGCCCGCCGCGCCCGCGAAGAAGGAGTGAACGCCCACACCAACTCAAAGAGACGTCACGTCCTGCTGGAAACGACGGTCTCCATTCGCATTCTTGTCAAATGCACTCGATGGCCCGACGTCACCGCGGGCCGGGGGGAAGGTGGTCGATGAGGTACCGCGTCATCAGCATTCGGAGATGGACCGCGGTGCCCTTGCCCTCGCGCAAGCCGTGGTCGCGGTTGGGGTAGGCCATGTAGTCGAATCGCTTGCCCAACTCGATGAGTCGGTCCACGAGGCTCTCGGTGATCTGCAGGTGGGTGTTGGTTTCGCCGGTGCCGTGCACGATCAGCAGGTCCCCCTTCAGACCTTCGGCGAAGTTGATGGCCGCGGCCTTGCGGTAGCCTTCCGGGTTCACGTCGGGGGTCCGCATGAAGATCTCTTGGAACCACGCGTTGTACAGTTCCGGGCGCGGCTTGGGTGCCACCGCGATGCCGACGTGGTACACGTCCGGCTTGCGGAACAGCGCGTTCAAGGTGTTCGTGCCGCCGCCGCTCCAGCCCCAAATACCCACGCGCGACAGGTCGACGTACGGGCGCGTGCGGCCCAGCTCCTTCACCCCGGCCGCCTGTTCCTCGGTCGAAAGCGGGCCGAGGCTGCCGTACACGGCCCGACGCCAAGCGGCCCCCTTCGGTGCCGGCGTGCCGCGACCGTCCACGGATACGACGAGGTACCCGAGGTCCGCGATCGTGCGGTGGAACATCGTGTGATTCTGGCCACCGGCCCAATCGTCGAGGACCGTTTGGGCGTGCGGTTCTCCGTACACGAAGACGAAGAGCGGGTACTTCTTCTTCTCGTCGAAGTCCCGGGGCTTGATCATCCACGCGTCCATCACCACGCCGTTCCCGATGTCGAGTTTCAAGAACTCGGTCGGCCGCGTGATGAGCGGGGCGGCGCGTTTGCGCACCTCTTCGTTCGCTTCCAGAACCCGTTCCGAATGATGGTCGGAGAGGCGTACGAGGTCGACAACCGGCGGCTTGTCGAAGGTAGAGTAGGTGTGGAACGCCCACTTCCGGTCCGGCGAGAACTCGTAACTGTGCGTTCCGGGTTGGTCCGCCGGCGTCACCCGTTCGGGGTCGCCTTTGCCGTCGAGGCGAATGCGATAGAGGTAGCGCTGGGTCGCGTTCTTCGGCGACGCGAGGTAGTAGAACCAGCCGCCCGGCTCGTCGACCGGCCCGCGGGCGATGACGTCGGACTTGTCCTTGGTCAGAAGCGTTCGCTGCTTGCCGTCGCGCGAAATCACGTACGCCTGCCGCCAGCCGCCGCGCTCGCTGAGCACGACGAATTCCTTGCCGCCACGAATCCATTCCAGCCCCGCGTTGGTGGCGTAACTGGCGTCTACCCACGCGGGGTCCGTCTCCTCGTAGGCGGTTGCGACGTCCCCGGTCTCGACGTTGGCGAGCAGGAACTTGCGGCTGTCGCGGGAGCGGCTCAGCAGTTCGATGAGCAGTTCGTTCGAGTTCCCGGCCCAACTCACGTCGTTGATGTAACACGTGCCCAGCTCGGCGGGCAGTTTCACCCACCGCGTGGCCTTACCCTCGCGGTCCACGACGCCCACACGAAGCGTCGGGATGGGTGTGCCGACGCGGGCGAACGGAAAGCGTGCCACCTCGGGATACGTCGGGTCGGTCGGTCGGATGACCGGCCGGGTTGGTACCTTTGTGGAGTCGGACTGGACGTACGCGACCCGGCGCCCGTCGGGGCTCCAAGTCGGGTTGTAATTGTCCAGTTGGCTTCGGTCGTCGTCCGAAGTCAGCGGCGTGACGCGCGCCGTCGCGACATCGACCACCGTGAGATTCCGTCCCCGCCGGACGAGAACGTGATCGGCTTGAGGAGAAAACGACCCGGCGGACAGCCCGAACGGCACCTCGTCGGGTAGCTTCTGGAGCTTGCCCGATTTCGACTCGAAGAGCCAGTTGCCGGTGCGCGTTTCGAGACAGAACGTGTGTTCGACGGGGGTCTGGAAACACCGCTGAACGAACAGCCGTTGCTTCGAGCCGGGCGCGACCAGTTGATCCGCGCCGATGAGCACGGACCGCTTGCCGCTCTCGGCGTCGTACTTGACGACGTCAGGTTCGGCACCCGGTTTGGATGGCTCCAGCACGAGGAAGCCGGAACTGTCCGCGAGCCACTTGCCCGGGAACGTGGCCGGTGCGAAATCCCGTTTCTCGTAGATCGCTTTCAGCCGCGACTCGGCATCAGCGAGTGACTTCTCGCGCGCCGTTCGATCGTCGGCGGAAGCCGGACCAACGACCGCCAACCAGAACGCCGTGACCGTTAGGGCGGCCCGCGCCGGAACCCACGACTTGACAACGATTGCAAGCGTCGAGACGAGGAAACGGGTCATATCGCTCCAAGGGTTACTTCTTCGCGGGTTTGTGAATCGTCACGTCCGCGTCGTTGTTCTGCTTCTCGCCCGGGGTGCTGCGCCCGTCGGCGACAAACGTTTCGAGCAGTTTGGTCAACCGGGTCACGACCTCGGGGCGTGTGGCGGCGAGGTTCTTGGTCTCGCCGGGGTCGGCGGCCATGTCGTAGAGTTGCGGGGATTTGGTCCCGCCGCCGGTGCTCCACCCGCCGCTCCCGGCGCACAGGCACAGCTTCCACTTCCCGTCGCGGACCGCGAACCGCCCCTGAATGCTGTGGTGCACGACCGCCGCCCGAGCCGCGCCGGGCTTGCCGAGCAACTCCGGGAGGAAGCTGACGCCGTCCTCGCCCGCCGCGGCCGGCACCTTCGCCCCGACGACGTCGGCGCACGTCGCGAACAGGTCCGTCAGACAGACCAGCCGGTCGCTCCGCGAGTCGGGTTGTACCGCGCCCGGCCAGCGGACGAGGAACGGCACGCGGTGCCCGCCGTCCCAGATGTCGGCCTTGTACCCGCGGAACCCGGCGCTCGCGAAGTGCCCTTGCTTCTCCAACGCGGGCGTGCCGGCCTGCGGCGAGCACCCGTTGTCGCTCGTGAACACGACCAGCGTCTCGTTCGCGACCCCGGCCTTGTCCAGCGCCGCGAGAACCTCGCCGACGGCCCAGTCGGTTTCCATGACGAAGTCGCCGTAGTCGCCCAGCCCGCTGCGGCCCTTCCAGTCCTTGGAGGGCACGATCGGCGTGTGCGGCGAACTGAGCGGCAGGTACAGGAAGAACGGCTTGCCGGTCTTCGCGCGGTCGGCCACGTAGGCGCTTGCGCGCTTGGCCAGCAGCGGGAGCATGTCCACCGGCTCGACCAGTCGTGTGACGCGGTCGTCCTCGAAGACGGACTTCATCATTCGGGCGTGGTGGAAGCCGAAGAAGTGATCGAACCCTCGGGTCGTCGGGCCGTCGCGGGTGATCGACCCCACCGGCGCGCCTTCCAGCTTCTCCTTTTTGCCGCCTTCCTTGCCCCGCTCGGCGATCGTGAACCCGAGGTGCCACTTCCCGACGCACGCGGTGTGGTACCCCTTCCCCTGAAGCAGTCGCGGCAGGGTGAGGCGGTCCTTGGCGACGAGCGGTTCGACGTAGTTGTCCAGCACCCCGCTCTGCAAGCGGGTCCGCCAGGCGTAGCGGCCGGTCAGGAGGCCGTAGCGGGTCGGCGTGCATACGGACGACCCGCTGTGCGCGTCGGTGAACGTCATCCCCTGCGAGGCGAGCTTGTCGAGGTGCGGGGTCTTGATCTTCCCACGATCGGGGTTGAGACGTTGAACGTCCCCGTACCCGAGGTCGTCGGCGAGGATGACGACGACGTTCGGCGTCTTCGGCCGCTCGCCCGCGATCGCGAACGGATCGAACGCGACCGCGACCAGGAACGCAAGGGTAAATCGGGGCACGGGTGTTCCTCGGCAGGTCACTTCTTCTTCGCGGGCTGGGGGTTGTCCCACTTCGGCGCGACGAGTTCGCCGTTCCAGGTGTCGATGCGCTTCTGGAGGGCGGCGACGTCCGCGGGCTTCTTGTCCGCGAGGTTCGTGGACTCCGCGACGTCGGTGCCGAGGTCGTACAACTCGGCCGGGTTCTTCCCGACCTTCACCAGTTTCATCGCGCCCGCGCGGGCCGCGAAGTTCTGACCGCCGCCGGTGCGCCAGAACAGCACCCGGTCCGCGAGCGACTCCTTCGACTCGCCGCGCAGGTGCGGCAGGAGGTCCACCCCGTCGAGCTTCGCGTTCTCCGGGGCGGCGCCCCCGCCGGCCGCGAGTGCGGTCGGGAACACGTCGAGCGAACTCACCGGGTGGTCGAACGTGCCCGGCTTCACCTTCGCGGGCCACGACACCACGAACGGCACGCGGACCCCGCCCTCGTACACCTGCCCCTTCGCCCCCCGGAGCGGGGTGTTGCGGCAGTTGGTCACGCCCACCGGGCCGCCGTTGTCGCTGAAGAAGAAGACGAGGGTGTTGTCGATCAGCCCGTGCTCCTTCAACTTCGCCGCCAGCACGCCGACCGCGTCGTCCATCCCGCAGACCATCGCCCCGTACGTCCGCAGTTTCTCGTCCTTGATGTCCTTGACCCGGTCGAGGTACTTCTGGGGGGCCTGGAGCGGCGTGTGTGGCGCGTTGAACGCGAGGTACAGGAAGAACGGCTTGGCCTTGTTGGCGTCCACGAACGCGGCGGCCTCGCGGCCGAGGGCGTCGGTCAGGTACTCGTCTTCCTCCACCGGCTTCTCGTTCCGGACGAGCGGGATGAAGTACTCCTGCTTCGCCTTCATCGGATCGGTCTTGAAGGTGTTGTGGTTGAAGTACTGGTGGCCACCGCCGAGCATCCCGAAGTACGAGTCGAACCCGCGGCGGTTCGGGTGGAACGACGGGTGCGCGCCGAGGTGCCACTTGCCGACCGCGCCGGTGGCGTACCCGAGCTTCTTCAGGGCGTCGGCGATCGTCGACTGGTCGAGCGGCAAGCCGACGTCCTCGTTCTCCGGCAGCCACGCCGGGTTGTTCTCGTGCCCGAACCGCTGCTGGTACCGGCCCGTCAGGAGGGCGGCCCGGGTGGGCGAGCAGAACGGGTGCGTGACGTACCCGTTGGTGCAGACGCCCCCGCGCTTCGCGAGGGCGTCGAGGTGCGGGGTCGGGATGTCCTTACACCCCTGAAACCCCACGTCGGCGTACCCGAGGTCGTCCGCCACGACGACGATGACGTTCGGCTTCTCTGCGGCCCCCACGGGCACCGCGAGCAGTGCGGTGAGCAGAATTGCGGTCCGTTTCATCGCTTGGCCCCCGATTCGGTTGTCTTGATCCGGGCCGACAGTTCGGCGCGAATCGCCTCGAACTTCTTGTCGCCGGCCAAGTTCACGAACTCCCCGGCATCCTCTGCGTGGTCGTACAGTTCCGCCCCCTTCTTGCCCTCGTCCCACTCGGTATAGCGGTACCTCTCGGTGCGGATCGAACGACCCATCACGGACCCGCGCTTGATCACCGTCAGGGCCGCCTCCTTGTGCTTTCGACCCGGGTCGTCGAGGAGCGTGCGGAAGCTCGCGCCTTCGAGTTGCTTGGGCGTGTCTTTGAGGTGGCACAACTCGGCTAGAGTCGGGTAAAGGTCGACGAACTCCGCGAGCGCCGCCGTCGCCTTCCCGTTGCCCTTCGCCCCCGGCACGCGCACGATCAGCGGCGTGCGGCAGCTCCGCTCGAACAGCGTGTTCTTGTTCCACCAGTTCCGGACGCCGAGTTCGTACCCGTGGTCGCCGATGAACACCACGATCGTGTTCTCCGCGAGCTTGTTCTTGTCGAGTGCGTCGAGCAGCCGGCCCACCTGCGCGTCCATGAAACTGACGCCGGCGTAGTAGGCGTGCAGGAACTCGCGCCGCTCCTTGTCCGTGAACGCGTTGAACGCGTCCTTGAACGCGCCCCCGCCGAGCGAGAGCGGATACGGCGGCTTGTACCCGTCGGGCGTCTTGGGGAGCTCGAACGTGCCGTTGTCGTACAGTTCGAAGTACTCCTTCGGCGACTGGAACGGGTCGTGCGGGCGGTAGAAGCCGACCGCGAGGAACAGCGGCTTGTCGCGCTTCTCGCCGAGCACCTTCACGGCCTCGTCGGCGAGTTGCCCGTCTGCCTGTTCGGAATCCGCGCCCTCGGCGGCGAGCCACCGGCACCACGGGAGCGCCCCGCCGGTCAGGTTGCGGCCCGCACCCTTGTTCCCGGCAGCGGTCGTCTTGCCGTAGAACACGCGGTCGAACGACTTCGGGTCGTCCATCTCCTTCTTCGTGTCGTCCGGCGACAGCCCGCGGTGGAACACCTTGCCCAGCCCGATTACTTCGTAGCCGTTCTTGCGGAACAGTTCGGGCAGCGTGACCGCGTCCGGGAGTGTCTTCCGGAAGTGCGTCGCGTTGTCCATGACGCGGGTGGTGGTCGGCCGCAGACCCGTGAGGAACGAGGTGCGACTCGGGTTGCACACGGTGTACTGCACGTAGGCGCGGTCGAACCGCACGCCGGTCGCGGCGAGTCGGTCGACGTTCGGCGACTTCACGGCCTTGTGACCGTAGCACCCGAGGTCGCAGTTCAGGTCGTCGGCGACGATGAACAGGACGTTCGGCCCCTTCGGCGGTTCCGCGGCGCGCGCGACCGGAACCACCGCCCCGAGCGCGACGAACAGCAAGAGGGATCGCATCGTTTCTCCTATGTGTGCCGTTACGCCTTCTGGGGCTCGTCACCTTCAGGTTGGTGATTTTGCCCTGAAACCGCTTGCCACCTCGAGTGGTTCGCGACGGGCTGGCCGTTTTCGCGGCCGACGCAGAGGCCTTCCGCGGGTTGCCGCGGGACCGGCCCGGGAGCTTTCCCATGACGAACGCTTGGCCCCACGTCGAGTGCGACGGAAGGGTAGTCGACCGCTGTTGAGACTTCACGCGTCTTGGGTTGGTTGTGGTGCCGAGTGTCGGCACCGCGGGGTGTATCCCGGGCCTTGAGAGGCCCGGCGACCTCTGCTCCCGGTGGCGGCCAAAGGAGGCGGGCGCGAGCGTCGATCGCGGGGTTGGTGAGGTTCAGCGACGACGGGATGCCGATGGTCGAGCCGTGGTAGCCCTTGCCCTCGTGCTTCGGGTCGTCGTCGCCGTCCACACTGTTGTGAGACACGAGGACTTTCGGGACGCCCTCCACGGCCGCTGTCCATTCCGGCATCGACAGCTTGCACCCGTCGTCGAGCAGGGCGAGCGTCTGCCCCTTCCCGAACGTGAGCTTGCCCGCGTACGCGGCCCAGGCGTCCGTCACCCCGGCGTGCTTGAACGAGACCGGTTCCACCGGGGTCGGCCCGGCCGGGACCGGCTGCCAGTGGCCGTGCATCGCGCACGAGCCTTCGGGAACGCTCGTGACCGGGCGGACGTCCTTGCCCTCGGTCGTGGCGACGTAGAGTTGCATCGTGCCGGTGCGGTCGGAGCCGAACAGAACCCACTTTCCGTCCGGCGAGGCGGCCGGGTGGTAGTGGCGCGTCCCCGGCTTCGACTTCGTGAGTTGCGTCGCGGTGCCGTCCAGATCGACACGCATCAGTTCGACGCTCCCGCCCACCTTCGCCGTGTAGAACACGCGGCGGCCGTCCGCGGACCACACGGGGACGTCGCTACTCTCGCTGTGGAAGTCCGGGTGCTTGAGCCGCTCGACCACGCCGCGATACCCGCCCCGGTCGGCGAGTTTCTTCAAACCGGTGCCGTCCTTCTTCACGACGTGGGGGTGGCAGTTGTAGCGCTCGCCCGACAGGAACAGCAGCCACTCGCCGTCGGGGGACCACTGCGGCGCGAAGTTGAACGGGTTCTTCGTCTCGACCTTCCGCTTGTCGCCGCCGTCGGGGTTCGACAAGTACACCCGGTAGTTCTCGTGGTAGCTGATGCGCTTGCCGTCGGGCGAGGCCGAGTACCCGTAGGCGAACCCGCCGCCCTGACCCGACACGTCGCGCTTGTTTCTGCCGTCGGGGTCCATCACGTACGGCTTGGACACGCCCTTGATGAGCGGGGTGAACCCGAACCCCTTCCCGCCGGGCAGGTAGAACAAGCCGGTGTTGTAGTCGCTCACCCGATCGACCGCCGTCACGTTGACGACCTTGCCCGTCGCGAGGTCGAGCAGGCAGGCGTCGGACAGCCACCCTTCGGTCATGCGGAACGTCTTGTTCCGGTGCTCCCACGCCGCGTTCTCCGGGCTCTCCCAGTGCGAGCCGATGATCGCCGTCTTCCTGTCCGGCGACCAGCCCGCGAACTGTGTCCAGGTGTGCTCCTTCCGCGTCAACTCTTCCGCGAGCACCCGCCGCCCCGTGCCGTCGGCCCGCACCACGCAGGCGCGGTTCGTTTCCCAGTTCACGAACTGCCCGCCCGGCAGGTCGTTGCGGCCCTCCGTGTAGCCGATCAGGCGGGTCGGCGTCGCGTCGTCGGCGAGCGCGCCGATAGGCACCAGCACGAACAGCACAAGCGCGACGAGCAGTTTCATGGTCGGTAATCCCGGTGGCGGAAGTGATCCCTTCGGCGGTCGCTCACGGTTTCGGCGGCTCCGCCGCGAGCGCCCGGATCTCGGCGGGGCTGAGGGTTCGGCCCCACATACGGAGGTCGTCGAGTCGGCCGTTCAGCGGGCCGTTCGTTCCCGTGCCCAGGCGCAGCGGTGCGGCGGAGTCGAGGTCGTAGCCGTCGGCCTCGAAGGCCGGGGTTTGCGCGACGAGGGCACCGTCCACGTAGAGCCGCAGTCGGCTCGCGGACTTCACGGCGGCGACGTGGTGCCGGCCGGGGGGCAGCGGGTGGCCCCACGACGCTTGCCGGCTGGCCGCGAAGGCGAAGACCTTGCCGGAGGGCAGCGTCGAGCAGAAGACCTGGCCGTCGTGCTCGGCCATCGTCCACGCCCGGCGGTAGGTGACGTCCGGGGTGTGGTCGAGCTGCGTCATCCGCTTCCAGCCGTCCTTCCCCTCGTACGAGTACACCTCGGCGAGCGGCAGCGTCCCGGCGATCAGCCGGCCGTTGTGGGCCAACATGCCCATGACCTCCAACTCCTCCCCGAGGCGGCCGACGTCGGTCCAGCGGTTGACGTCCTCGAAGCGGTAGACGCGCCCGCTCCGCCAGGTGCCGACGTGCAGTGCCCCCTCGTGTCGGGCGAAGGAGTAGGTCTGGGTGTTGTCGCCGAGCCGCCCGCAGTCGGCCCACTTCGCGCCGTCGAACCGGTACACGTGCCCGCCGTCGTAACTGCCCGCGTAGAGGAACCCGTCGTGGACGGTGAGCGAGACCACCCGCTTCGGGACCGTCTTGCCGCCGGCCGGGTCCGGGCCGTCGGGCACGGGCAGGCGGGTCCAGCGCTTCTCGCCCTCGTACCGGAAGAACCCCGCCGGCTTGTACAGCGACGAGGCGTACAGCTTGCCGTGGAACACCACCAGCCCGCCGACCGCCTCGGTGTCCGGCAGTTGGCCGCAGTCGATCCAGCGGGTGCCCCCGCCGTACCGAAACACCCGCCCACCCGACGTGGGGTTCTCCGACTCCGGCAGGGCCGAGCCGGCGAGCCGGTACTTGCCCGTCCCGGCGTACAGTGTCCCGTCGTGGACCGCGAGCGTGGTAACCGTGTTCGACCCGTCGGGGGCACCGCAGGCGATCCAGTGCCCCGCCCCGGCGAACCGGTACACCTTGCCCGTCTCCGTCTTCCCCGGCTCGCAGGTACTCGCGTAGAGCGACCCCTCGTGAGCGACGAGGGCGAAGGCCAGCAGGGCGCTTCCCGGCCGCCCGCAGTCGGTCCACTCCGACGCGCGGCCGTCGTCGATGCCGAACTGGAGGTGCCGCCAGTTCGCTTGGCTCGTCGTCACGCCCGGGTTGCTCTTGAGCGTGAGGTGGAACCCCCGCCGCGTCTTCGGGTCGTACATGGAGACCAGGTCGCCGGGCAGGCGGTCTTCGGCGTCGCACGTCACCCACGCCGCCAGCGAGAAGTCGCCCTTGCCGAGCCGCGGCGCCTGATCGGCCGGAACCTCGCGCGGCTTGTCCACCACCGGCCACCGGGCGACGGGGCCGGCCGCGGGGGCCTTCGGGGCGACGCCGGGCCGCAGGTGCCGGTCGAGGAAGGCGTACGCCGCCTGTCGCTCCGCCGCCGGGAAACTGTGCCCCGCGTCCGGGTGGCGCGCGACGAGGTTGCCCTCCGCCTTGAAGACCTCCCGGTACACCGGGGCCGCGGCCTTGAAGCAGTCCCGCACGCCGGACACCTCGAAGTCGGGGGCGTCGTGCAGCGGGGCGTTCACGAACACCGGCCGGGGAGCCAGGGCCGCGAGCACCTCGGTGAAGTCGAACGGGATCCTGGCCGGGTCGTCGCCGTACGCGGTCCTGATCCGCGGCATGTAGTAGCGACTGCTCCAGGCCCGCACGTCGCCGCGGTTGTGCTTGGCGAACACGTTGAACCCGCAGCTCGACACCACCGCCTTGACGCGAGCGTCGAACGCCGTCAGGAACAGGGCGTTGTGCCCGCCGAGCGAGTGCCCGATGACGCCGATCGCCTCGCCATCGACGAACGGGAGCGACCGGAGCAGGTCCACCCCGCGGCGGTGGTTCACGACGCCCTTCATCGTCGCGCTCGCGTACCCCAGCTTGTACGGGTCGGTGGCGTACTCGGCGGTGTGCAGCAGCGGGTAGTCCATCACGAGGCACACGTACCCCCGCTCGGCCAGTTCGTGGGCGTACGCCATGCCCGCGTCGTCGGTCAGCCCGGCGGGCCGGTCCTTGCCCGGGGCGGAACTGCCCGGCAGGCAAACCATCGCCCGCAGGCGGCCGTCGTCGGCCGCGCGGTGGGGCACCAGCAGCCAGGCGGGAACGCGGTCCCCGGGTTCGGCGACGAAGGTGACGTGCTCCCGCGTGTAGTGCCGCAGGCGCACCGCCTTGTCGGTCCGCAGGTCCAGCGGCACGTCCTTCGGTGCCGGCAGAGCGCCCATCACCAGTTCCATGTTCGCGCGGGTGTGGGCAACCCGGCGTGCCCAGTCCGCGGCGTTCTTGACGGGCTGCGAGCGCCCCTGGTCGTCCTGGTAGAAGAGGAGATTCGCCCGGTCGGCGTACCACGGCGCGCCGCGCTCCTGTGCCGCCGCCGGGGGGACGAAGAGGAGCCACGCGGCGATGAGATGAGGGAAGAGTTTCATGGTTCGGTCCCCGGATTCGGGCTCAACGAGTGCCTCGCTCACACCGCCGATCATTCCTTCTTGGCCGCGGGCGCTTTCTCGGTGAGCTTGGCCAGGAAGATGTCGTTGCTGCCGCGGTGCGGGACGGCGTGGGTGCCGAACTTCGCGGGTCCGCCGCACGCGCCCGACAGGTACAGCCCGCCGTTGCCGTCCGACACGATCGTGTAGGCGTGGTCGGTGCGGTCGCCCCCGGCTCGCACGAACCACCGCTGCCTGCCGTCGCGGTCGTACTTCGCGACCAGTATGTCCGACGCCGCGCCGGCGCTCGCCTGCGCCGTGCCGTCGAACTCGACCCGGCCCGTGAACGACCCGGTGAGGAAGCCGTTCCCCTTCCCGTCGGTCGCGACGCCGAGGCCGTAGTCGATGCCCGCACCGCCGGCCGTCCTCGTCCACAGCCGCTTCCCGGACGGGTCGAAACTCGTCAGGAGCAGGTCGTGATGCCCCTGGTTCGTCACGCCGCGGTCCCCGAGCTTCAACTCGCTCTTTAACATGCCCGAGGCCCACACGTTGCCCTCGGCGTCGGCGGTGAGTTCGTGGACCATCGCCGACGAACTGCCGTGCCCCGCGTGGAGCCAGCCGAGCTTGCCCTTCGCGTCGAACTTCGCGACGAGAACGTCCTGCCCCGCCGCGTTGGCGACCTTCTGCCCGCCGAACGTGCTCGCGCCGCCCGCGTACCCGCCGACCTAGCAGTTGCCCTTCCGGTCGGCGGCGACCCCGTGTCCGGAACTCGAGCCCGTGCCGTCGGCCGCGTGAGCCCACAGCAACTTGCCGTCTCCGTCGAGCGCCGGGCAGAAGACGTGGGCTGGGCCGGGGTGACCGAGCTTTTCGCCCGCGAACCGCCCCTCGCCGACGACGGCCCCCGTGACGAACACGTTCCCGTGCCCGTCCGCGGCGACACCGTGCCCGTAGTCGTAGCCCGCGCCGCCGCCGGAGTGGATCCAGACGAGCTTGCCCCGCGGGTCGTACTTGGCGACGAACAGGTCGTAGTCGCCGCCGCTCTTGACGGTCGTCGCGTCGAACTTCGCCTCGGGGCTCTCGAAGTGCCCGGTCACGTAGCAGTTGCCGGCGGGTCCGTGGCGACCGCATAGCCGCGGTCGATCTTCCCGCCGCCGCCGGTGCGGACCCAGAGGAACTTGCCCCGCGGATCGACCTTCGCCACGAAGAAGTCCATCGCTCCGGCGCTCGTCACCGAGTGTTCGCCGAAGGTCGCCGTACCGGTGAACTCGCCGGTCAGCAGCACGTTCCCGTCCGCGTCGAGGGCGATGCCGCGCGTCTTGTCGTGCAGCGTCCCGCCCGCCGAGACGGCCCACTCGAACGTCGGCACGGCGTCCGGCTCGGTCGCCCGGACCGGTTGGGATGCCAGCAGGCACCCGGCAATGCACGCCGAGAGTCGGGTTCCGTTCATGGGCCAGTCTCGTGAGGGGTGGGTTCTGCTCGCCGCGTACCCGCGTGACGTAGTCCACGGGTCGGCTCCCGGCTCGCCTCGGAAAACTCACTTCCCCAGTGCCTTCTTGACCTCGGCCGACACCCGTTCGGCGAGCGCCTTCGACCCGTCGGCGGTGAAGTGGACGTTCTTCGGCAGTTGCCCCTCTCCCTTGCGCCCGCGGACGAACTCGCCCAGGTCGTTCACCGCCACGCCGTGCTTCTTCATCACCTCCAGCGCCGCCGCGTTGTACTCCCTGTCACTGTCGGCCTTCCGCTGCGGCTCGCCCGCGGGGACCGGGGTGGTCGTCGCGAAGATCAACTTCGCGCCGGTCTTCTTCATCCGCGACACGAGGGCGTCGAGGTTCTTCTTGTAGTCCCCGACCGGCACCTGGAGTTTGCCCTTCTCGGGGCTGGTGTTCATGCCCTTCTCGTCCACGAACTTCAGGTCGTGCAGGCCGAAGTTGAAGTGGATCACGTCCCACTTGCCGTCCCCGAGCCACTTCTCGATCTGCTCGACGCCGCGGGTACTCGGCCCGCAGTTGGTCGGCGGGCGGTGGACGTTCGCCACGCCCTTGAGTTGCTCCCGCACGGGCAGGGTGTAGCCCATCGAGATGGAGTCGCCGATGAGCAGCACGCGCGGCAACCCCGGCACGTCCTTCACCGCTGCGAGGACCGCGTTCGGCTCTTTCTTCGCCGGCTGCTTCGGCGGGTCATTCTTGGGTTCTTGCGCCGCGGCGAGTGTCGCGGCGACGGTGAGGAGTGCGGCGAGTGGGAGGAGGCGTGTGCGCATGGCGGCTCCGGGTGGGAATCGGGGCGATTGTACCACCCGAGATGGCGGCCGCAACAAGCGGAACGGCGGAGTTTGCCGCGAAGCCCCCGGCCCGTTCGTCGAGGAGGAGCGGGCGAAGGAGGGGCGGGGGCTGGCACCGGAGGACGTCGTGCGGATGGAGCGGGAGATGGCGTCGCACGCCGGTTTCAAGCTGATCGAGGAATCGTAAGGGAACGCGTTGCACCTGACGGTGGTGACGACCGCCCCATCGGCAGAGCCGCTGGACCGCGCGCCACAGGTTGCGGACCGTACCCGCCGACCAGTCCGGGTGTGCGGCGACCCACTGGTCGAGGTGGCACGCCTCGAGGTCGGCGGCCACGAACTCTCGCCCCCAGTACTCGACGAACGGGGTCAGCTTGTCGGCGTACCACTGTCGCGTCGCGGGGACTTGCCCTTGAAGTCTCCCGCGAGGAACTGATCGAGTAGGGTGCCGAGGGAGAGGGGCGGTCGTTCGCCGGGGACGACGAACTTCTCCGCCTTCTTTCGGGCGGTCATGAGTTCGTGGTACCGGTCCCACGCCTCCTTCTCGTCGGTCGCGAGGCGGACCTGCTTGCCGTCGAGTTGGACGTACTAGGCGCGGTGGGACTTCTTGAAGAACGGTTCGTGGCGCTTCATCGGGAGAACCTCAACGGGGACCACGGTAGTCCACCGCTCGCGGGCCGATGAGGTTCGTGAGACCGGGGCCCTCGGGGTGTAGCAGCACCCCGGGGGCTTTTCTACCGATTCGCGGACAAGGATCGCGGACAAGAAGGGCGGGTCGCGTCGGCGTCGTCGCGAACCCTTGTTTTTCCAGTATGCCCGACAGGAGTTGAACCTGTAACCTTCGGCTCCGGAGGCCGACGCTCTATCCAGTTGAGCTACGGGCACGAATCTTCAGACAGTCTAGCCCGTCGCGGGCCGTTTACAAGCCCGCTCACCAGTACATCTGCGTCGTCGGCTTGATGACCAGTTCCGGGACCGAGACGCGCGCCGGTAGACCCGCGACGTACAGAATCGCTTCCGCCACGTCTTCCGGCTTGAGGATCGAGGCGCGGTGCTCTTCCGTCACCGGCTTCGGGCGCGCGGCGAGAATCGGCGTGTCGATCTCGCCCGGGTAGATGTTGCTCACGCGGACGCCGCTGTCCTTTTCTTCGTTGCTCAGCACCATTCCCAAGCCGCCCATCCCGAACTTCGCGGCCACGTACGCGGCCCCGCCGAGCGGGTTCGCGCGCTTCCCGGCGACGCTCACCACGTTCACGATCACGCCGTCCCTGCGCTCCAGCATCTGCGGCAGCACCGCCTTCGTGCAGTAGAACGCGCCGTCGAGGTTCGTGCGCACCATCATGTCCCACGTTTCCGGCGTCAGCTCGCGCAGCGTGCGGTCCTTGATGTTCGTGCCCGCGTTGTTCACCAGAACGTCCACGCGGCCGAACGCTTTGGTCGCGAACGCGATCAGCGCCGCGCACGCTTCCACTTTGGTCACGTCCGTGGGCAAGGCACACAAGTTGTCGCCGGCGTTCAGTTCGGCGACCACCGCGGCCAGCTTCGCCGCGTCGCGGCCCGCGATCACCACTTTCGCGCCTTCGTTCAGGAACAGCGCCGCGGTCGCTTTGCCGACACCGGAGCCGCCACCCGTTACCACCGCGACTTTCCCGCTGAGCTTGCTCACGTGCGCCTCGCGTGCGTTGGCCTTTGGCCGATGAACCCTGCTCGCTATGCTAGTGTCTACCGACGTGCGCGGCCGGGTGCCGCGCGAAGCCCGAAGGAACGCGCGATGAACCCGGACCTGCGCCGCCGCACCGACGAACTGTGCACCCGCCTCACCCAGCTCCGGGACTCTCTTTGACATCCCCAGCAAACTCAAGGTGCGCGCCGGCCTCGAAGACAAACAGGCCGAACCGGACTTCTGGAACAACCAAGAGAAGGCCAAGGGCGTCATCAACCAACTGAAGGTGCTGAACTCGCTGCTGAAGCCCTACGAGGAGCTTCAAACGGCGTCCGGCGACCTCGCGGCGATGGTGGAACTCGCGGAGGAAGACGCCGCGTTCGAGGCCGAGTTGGAACCGGCGCTGCTGAAGGCCGAGAAGCAGTACGAGGGCTTCGAGCTGCAGGCGATGATGAGCGGGAAGCACGACTCGTGCAACGCCATCGTGAGCATCAAACCCGGGGCCGGTGGCACCGACGCCTGCGACTGGGCCGAGATGCTGTTCCGCGCCTATTCGCGGTGGGCCGCGCACCACGGGTTCGACGTGCCCAAAGACGAAGTGGACATCGAGCCGAACCTCGAAGCGGGCGTGCAGAGCGTGTCGTTCAAGATCGTCGGGCCGTTCGCCTACGGCTACATGCAGAGCGAAATCGGCGTGCACCGGCTCGTGCGCATCAGCCGGTTCGGCAGCGGCGACACGCGGCAAACGTCGTTCGCCGCCGTGGACGTGCTCCCGGAACTGCCGGACGACATCGAGATCGTGATCAAGGACAGCGACCTCGAGTGGCAGCACTTCAGCACCGGCGGCCCCGGCGGGCAGCACCAGAACAAGACTCAGTCCGGCGCGCGGTGCATCCACAAGCCCACGGGCATTCGCGCCGAAAGCCGCGTCGATAAGAGCCAGCACAAGAACAAGGACAACGCGCTCAAACTGCTGAAGGCGCGCCTGTACGCAATCGAAGAACAGAAGCGCCTCGGTGCGGTGGCGCAGCAGTACGACTCGAAGGGCGAAATCGCGTTCGGCTCTCAGATCCGCAGTTACGTCATGCAGCCGTACACGCTCGTGCGCGAGGAGCGCGACGGCATCGATATGAAGACGCCCGCGGTCGCGGAGGTGCTGGACGGCGACTTCGACCCGTTCATGCACGCCTACTTGCGGTACAAAGCCGCGCAAGCGAATAAGGCGAAGAAGTAACCCGTTGGCGAACCGCCGGCGTGAGCCGGTGGGTTCTTCGCACTTCCACCCGCCGGCGCGAGCCGGCGGTTCGCCGTGCGGTGCGTGAATCATGTCTTTCAACCTCGAAGTTCCCGATTGGGCCGCGACGGAGGCGTTCGGGCGGCGGCTCGGCGAACTGCTGTTCCCCGGGGCCGTCGTCGCGCTGGTCGGCACGCTCGGCGCGGGAAAGACGCACCTGACGCGCGCCGTAGCCGAAGGGCTACAGGTGCGCAACCCGGCCGCGGTGAACAGCCCCACGTTCGTGCTCATCCAAGAGTACGCGGCGCGGCTGCCCATTTACCACTTCGACGCCTACCGGCTCAGCGGGGCGCGCGAGTTCGCGGAGCTCGGCGCGGACGAGTACCTGCGCGGCGACGGGGTGTGCCTCATCGAATGGGCGGACAAAGTGGAACCGGTGCTGCCGGCCGACCACCTGCGCATCGAAATCGAGGTGCTGACGCCGAGCGCGCGGCGGTTCACCGTGCGCGCCACCGGCGCGGCGCACGCGGCGCTGCTGACGCGACTCGGCGCCGAGTTCACCGCGCCCACAACTTGAACGCGCCGCGTCCGGCCGCTACGCTACGGTTTTCAGCTTTCCCAGCGGCGGCCCCGGACCACGTCATGGCGCTCACCCTCGAACAGTACATCGAGCGCGTCCACGAGCGCGCCGACCTGCCGTGGCCGGTCGCGCCCAAAATCGATCCGCCGAAGGCCAAGCCCGCGCTCAAGCAGATGCCGGTAAAGGCCGTGTTCTGGACCGTGTACGGCACGCTCGTCACGGTGCCGCACGGCGAGATTCGCTTCGAACACGAGAAGGACTTCGTGACCGCGGCGGCGCTGGAGAAGCTCATCAAAGAGTTCAAGATGTGGAACTCGATGAGCCGCAAACCGGGCGCGCCGTCGGAATACATGCGCGAGCTGTTCAACCGCGCGCTCACGAACTTGCGGCTCACCGGCGGCGGCGGGGAGAAGTTCCCCGAAGTGCTCGCCGAGCGCGTGTGGGAAGACATCGTCGGCAAACTGAAGCAGAAAGAGTACACCTTCGACGCCGCGACCTACGGCCCCGAGAGCGAGTACGTGAAGAAGATCGCGTACTTCTACCACGCGAGCATTCAGGGCGCGGGCGCGTACCCGGGTGCGGCCGAGGTGCTGTCCGAACTCGCGTCGCGCGGCGTCGCGCAGGGCCTGCTCGCCGACGGGCAGTGCTTCACGGCGGGCCAGCTTTCGCGGTGCTTGAAGCAGCAGAACCCGGCCTTCGATCTCGCGGCCGTGCTGCCGCCCGCGTGGCGCATCATCTCCGGCGAGAAGCGCGCGAAGAAGCCGTCGGATTCGTTGTTCAAAACGGCCGTGGCGCTGGCCGCGGCCCGCGGGCTCGCGCCCTCGGACGTGCTGCACGTCGGGTCGAACTTGGAGCGCGACATCGCGCCCGCGAAGAAGCACGGGTTCCGCACCGCGCTGTTCGCCGGCGACAAAACCAGCCTCGTCGCCACCGCCGAGCAACTGCAAGACCCGGTGTTCAAGCCGAACGTGATGCTTACCGAACTGTCGCAACTGACCGATGTGGTTGCGTGAAGGGGCCGCCATGAGTGACACTCCCGCTATCGACCTTGCCGCGTTCGACTTCGCCAACCCGCTCCACGACATTGAGGCCGTGCGGGCCGCGATCCCGCACCGGTTCGAGTTCGAGATGCTGTCCGGCGTCGTTCACGTCGATCCCGTGGCGAAAATCATCGTCGGCTTCAAAGACCTCGCGCCGGACGCCTTCTGGACCCGCGGCCACCTGCCGGGGTTCCCGATCTTCCCGGGCGTGCTGATGTGCGAGGCCGCCGCGCAACTCACCGCGTTCTACTACATGACGCAGGGCGTCGGGCCGACCGGCGTGCTCATGGGGTTGGGCGCGATGGACGACGCGCGGTTCCTGCGCATGGTGCGCCCCGGCGAGCGGCTGGTGATGGTCGGCACCGGCATCAAGGTGCACCGGCGGCTGACGCGGTTCCGCGTGCAGGGCTTCGTGGGCAAAGACCCGGCGTTCGAGGCGACCGTGACCGGCGTGCCGCTGGGGAACTTGGAGGAACTGCGGCGTGCGTAAGGAACAGCGGCTGAGCCGCGAGCAGCTCGCGCCGTGGGTGTACGAGCCGCCCGCGCCCCGCGAGGGCGAACCGCCGGTGCGCATCGACTGGGCCGCCGTGTTCGGCAACGCGAACCCGGTGGAAGTGGAAGTGGGCACGGGGAAGGGGCTGTTCTTGCTGAACGCGGCCCTCGCGCGCCCGGACACGAACTTCTACGGCATCGAGATCGTACGCAAGTACCAACTGTACGCCACCACCCGGTACGCGATTCGCGAGTTGGCGAACGTGCGCACCGCGTGCGCAGACGCGAAGGCGCTGTTCCGCTTGCACGTCGCGCCCGGCAGCGTGCAAGCGGTGCACGTGTACTTCCCGGACCCGTGGTGGAAGAAGCGGCACCGCAAGCGCCGCGTGTTCACCCAGGAGTTCGCAGCAGATATCGCGCGCGCTTTGCCGACCGGCGGGCGGTTGCTGATCGCGTCGGACGTGGAAGAGTACTTCGGCGTGATGACCGCGATCGCGCGGGCGATGCCGGCGTATTCCGAGCGCCCGGAGGAAACCGACCGCGCCGCGCCCCGCACCGACGCCGGGTTCGCGACGAACTTCGAGCGCAAGGCGCGGGCGGCGGGCGGCGGCGTCTGGCGCGCGGTGTACGAGCGCACGAGCGCGGACGTGACGGTGGTGCCGGACCCGGCCTAATGGATCGTGGTGCGACGCTCCGCGTCGCATTCGGGGGGAGTAGAACGACGCGGAGCGTCGTACCACGCTAAACGCAAAAAGCCGGCGCGCCTGTTGGCGCGCCGGCCGTCGGTTGCACGTCAGGTTACTTCGCGGCGGTCGCGCCGAGGCAGCAGGCCGCGCCGACGGCGCAGCACTGGGCCCCGATCGCGCAGCAGTCTGCCTTCGTCACCTTCGCGGTCGCGACGGCCTTCGCTTCGAGGCAGCACGCGAGGCCCAGAGCGCAGCACTCCGCGGTCGGGCCGCAGCAGCTGTTGTCCGGGTTGCAGCACACCGTGGCCTTGGTCACCTTCGCGCTGGCGCAGCACGGTTCGACCGTCGCGCAGCAGTCTTCCTTCACGGCGCAGCAGTCCGACGCGCTCGCCACTTCCGCGCTCGCCATCGGTGCGGAGCAGCCGGTCTTGCCGCCGCCGCTGAACGGGCAGCCTTCGGATTGGAAGTAGTAGACGCCGCCGGCCGCCGCGAGCACGCCCGCGGTGATGATCGCAAACAGTTTCATGGCAAGGTTCCTTGAGTTGGTGTTGAATGAATGAGCGTTCAGCGCCATACATAACGGCGCAGGTGAAGAATAGCAAGCGAATTACGAGGAACACGGGGAACCGGCGCAGACTAACAGCGCAGAACGTGGCGCGCGAAGAGGGATTCGGATTTGGTATCCGCACTCGAGCCGGCGCGCGCGTCGCGCGCCGGAGTGAGTTCGAGGGTCGCGGGAATGTGAACCGCGAGCGGGACCAGTTCGCCGGTCGGTTCGGCCGCGGCGAGGCTCGGCGCGGCTTCCACCGGTGCGGCAGGGGGGCGCTCGGCGCAGCAGGCACACGCTTCCGGTGCCGGGCGCGGCGCGTTCGGCTTCGGTTCAAGCGGGGCAGGGGGCTTGGTCGCGCAGCAGGAGTGCGAAACGGGCGCGACTTCGACTTTCGCGCAACATGACGGAGCGGCGGGCTTGGCGTGCGCCATCCGCACGGTGCAGCAGCAAAGGGCCGGCGCGAGAACAAGTGCCACCGCCAACCCGAAATGAATCGCTGCGCGCATTGCGCTCCGTGGTCGTGAGAACAACACCCAGATTATTCCCCGCGGCGGGCAAAAAGTCAACGGATGGAAGCGGGAGATCGGAGCGCCGCGCGAGGATGCTTGAAAAACAAGCGAAATCGGCAGTTCGGAGTGCGAGGTCGAGTTGGGGCTATTCAAACGTCGCTACCGCGATCCGGCCGAGTGCCGTCGCGGTGAGCGTGACGTTGGGTTCTCGGACTACAGCGGGTGCCGCTCACTCGCGTTCGCGGCTCGTTCGCGAGCCGCGACCAGTTCGCACGCGCGCACGAAAACCACTTTGGTCGGCGCGCTGTTGCGCCACCAAATAGATAGTATACTAGCGTTTAATTCATGTCAACAGCCGAACCGACCAAAACGACAGATGCATCCTTTCGTTGCGGCGCGCGGCGCGTCACAATGCCGGCTCACACACCGGAGGTTTCACCGATGCTCTCCCGCCGTCAATTCCTCGCGTCGTCTGCCGCACTCGCCGCCGCTCCGCTCGCGCGCGGTATCGACCCAATCAAGCGCCCCGCGGCCAAACCCGATCTGAAACTCGCACTCGCCGCGTACAGCTTCCGCCAAGCGCTCGACCTCAAGAAGCCCACGATGACGCTGTTCGATTTCATCGACTACGCGGCCGACCTGCCGCTCGACGGCGTCGAACTCACGTCGTACTACTGGGCCGAAACTACGGACGCCTACGCGGAGAAACTGGCGGCGCACGCGGCGAAGAAGAAACTCGCCATCTCCGGCGTCCCGGTCGGCAACAACTTCTGCGTGAAGGACGACAAAGCGTATCGCGCCGAAATTCAGAAGGTGAAGGACTGGACCGCCCGCGCCGCCAAGTGCGGCGCGAAAACCGTGCGCATCTTCGCGGGCAGCCTGCCGAAGGGCGATACCCTCGCCGACGCACAAAAGCGCGTGACCGACGCGATGACCGAGTGCTGCGAAGTTGCCGAGAAACTGGGCGTGTTGCTCGCGCTGGAGAACCACGGTGGCATCACCGACACCCCGGACCACCTGCTGGAACTGGTGAAGCCGGTGAAGAGCAAGGCGCTCGGCGTGAACATCGACACCGGCAACTTCCGCACCGCGGACCCCTACGCGGACATCGCGAAGATCGCGCCCTACGGCGTTGTGTCGCAGGTGAAGACGGAAGTGTTCCCCGGCGGCAAGGTGGAAGAGGCCGACCTCACCCGCGTCGTGAAAATCCTGAAGGACGCGAACTTCCACGGCTTCGTCGCGCTGGAGTACGAAGCGAAGGAAGACGCGAAGGTCGCGGTGCCCAAGTACGTCAAGGAACTGCGGAAGTTGATCGGGTGAGTGCCCAAGGCCATTCCGTGTTTCACACTGCGTCCGGTGAGTGAGAGCAACCCGGCCGGCTCACGCCGGCGGTTCGACCGAACAAGCGCTGGCGTCGTCGAACCGCCGGCGTGAGCCGGCCGGGTGAACCGCCGACCCAACGTGAAACAAGGAATGGCTCTGGTTGAGTGCCCGGAACCGGTGTCAATTGGCTTGGATCGTGATCAGCGGCAAGTTCTCCTTGGCTCCGGTGTCCGCGAGGGCCAGCAGAACCATCATGTAGGCCATTGTGCGCTTGGACTGAAAGTCGCTCTTGTCGATCCAGAACCAACGGCCCTCGTAGTACACCGAGGCGAACGCGTCACACGGCTTTTTGCACCCGCTGCGCACGTGGAACCGGGATCGGCCGTCGTCCGCCGCGCCCCCGAAGCCCGGCGCGAGCCCTCGAACTTGGTGATCGACCGGCACCTCGACGGAACCGGACAGTTCCGTCAGGACGCGAAAGGCCGAGCGCGAAAGAATGGCGACCTCGTTCGGGTTCGCGGCGATGGCCCCGAACACGACGCGGAAGTCTTTTCGGTCCGGACTCAACCGAAGGATGCGGCGCACTTCGGCGACTTCGGCCGCCAGTTCCGGGGCGATCTCTTTGTCGTGGAAGAACAGGACCACGGAGTCCGGCCGGTCCTTCTCGTGCTGGACCCGAATGCCGACGTGACCGCTGATCTGAGCCTTGCGAAGCGTCTGAACGACTCGCGTGAACTCGGGGTCCGCGGGGCGCAACTCGCCGCCGGTGACCGTACGATTCCGGACGCCGTTGATCGAGTCCACGGTCAGGTCGAGGACGAGATCGGCGGGATAGCCGGACTGGAGCAGGAACAGGACCGACGCCGGGTTGATCGGGTTCGTAAGGTTGCGGACGTATTGCGACCCGGTCTGGGGTTGGTAGGAGATTGTGGGCCGATCTTGATACGCCCCTTGAAGGTTCAGCGTCAGTCCGAGTTGTTGGGCGAAGGACGCAACGGGATTGACGGGCGGAAAGATCCCGCCGCTGACCGTCGCACCCCGTTGGAGGGTGTAACCGCTAGTGATCTGCGGAACGTCAACAAAGAACGGGGTGTCCGCGTAGCGCAGCTTCACGACGTTCAGCAGCGTCTGCTCTTTCCACGACGTCGCGATCGCCTCGTTATAGGGGATGCGATCGGCCGTAATGCTTCGCGGGCCGTAGGGTTTGCACCCGGCCGCTCCCGAGAGTGTGAGTGCCGCGCCAACGAGCCCGAGCAAGCGCAACTTGGTACCCAGCACAAGTCGGTCTCCTCTTCCCGCTTCGCCCGAGGAAGATGGGCAAATGCGATCGAGTGTGCAGAGTATTCGTCCGTTACCCCACCGCGGCCTTAACAATTCCGGAGGTCCGGAAGAAGCACTCACGAACGGCATCACCCCGAGCCGTCGGCGCGGACGAGCGCGGGGGCCGCGAGCGCGGTGTCTGCTTGGGCCGGCCGTCTTGACGTGCGCCCGACCCAAATGCGGTCGTCTGCGCGGTATCGACGACCTCGGCGCGGTTGGCACGGTTCGCTCGGCTACTCTCCCAACCCCAGCGCGTTCAGCAGCAGTTGTTTCACGTCGGTCATGGGCACGGTACTGCCGGGGTTGGGGCCGTGACCGATCAGGATCGGGCGGTCGCGCGAACTCGCCGCCGCGAGGCCGTGACTGCCGCGCACGATGCGCGCGTCGAGCGGCACCACGTCGAAGATCGTGCGGAACCCGAGCTTCTTCTGAATGAGGCGGCGCGCGGTGTGGAGCTTCGGGAACCACAGATCCGGGTCGAAGAACAGTTCGCACGGGTCGAACCCGGGCTTGTTGTGGATCGCCACCGCCCGAGCGTAGTCCGGCGCGCGTGCGTCGTTCAGCCAGAACGGGTACGCGAACCACGCGTGCGGTTCGGAGAGCACCACGAGTTCGCCGCTGCGATTGTGGTTCAGCCCGATCTGCTCGCGCTCTTCCCCCGCGTACACCTTCGCCACACCGGGGATCGCCGCGAGCAACCCGCACGCGCGCGCGAGGTCGTCCGGGTTGCGAACGTACACGTGCGCGAGTTGGTGATCCGCCACCGCGAACGCCCGCGACGCGTACAAGTCGAGTTGTTCGCCGAACGGCCCGTCGCGCACTTCGAGCAGGCCCGCCGTGCGCAGCGCGCGGTTCAGGTAAATCGGTTGCGACACGTCGCAGTGCCCGTACTCGCTCACCACCCACACTTGTGCGCCGATCTCATTCGCGGCGTCGAGTAGCGGCGCGCACGCGTCGTCTAGCTCCTTCACATGTTGCGCCATGTTCGTGCCGGACGGCCCGGTGCGCTGCGGTTCGTAGTCGAGGTGCGGCAGGTACACGAGCGACAGGTCCGGGCGCTCGGTGCGAACCACGCTCGCCGCGGCGCGCGCGATCCACTCCGTGCTTTTCTTCCCGGCCATCGGCCCCCAGAACGCGGGGAAGGGGAACGCCCCCAGCGCGCGCTCCAGCCCTTCCACCAGCTTCGTGGGCGCGCCGGAAATGCCGAACGCTTTGTTGCCGTCCACGCCGTAGTGCGGCTTCGGTGTCACCGAGATGTCAACGGCCGCGCCCTGATTGAACCACCAGAACAGCTTCGCGCTTTTGAACGGCCGGTTGCGCGCTGCCGCGCGGTTGCGTGCCGTTTCGTACACCGGTTCGGCCTGCATCAGCCGGTTGCACTGCTGCCAGAACCGTACTTCGTTCGTGCTGTGGAACAGCCACCCGTTCGCCACGACCCCGTGAACGTTCGGCAGCGTGCCGGTGAGAACGGACGCCTGCGCGGTGCAAGTGACCGCGGGCAGCACTTCCGGCATGTCCGCGACCCACCCGGTCGCGGCGAGCGCCTTCAGGCGCGGAGCGTGTTCGAGCAATCGCGGGGTGAGTCCGACCGCGTTCATCAGTACGATTGGCTGCATAGGGTCATCGTAGGAGGGCGGCAATGCAAACGCGGAAGCTGGGCAATTCGGACCTCCACATCACGCCGATCGGGTTCGGGGCGTGGGCCATCGGCGGCGGCGGGTGGGCGTTCGCGTGGGGCGCGCAAGACGACGCGGACAGCGTCGCGTGCATCCGCGAAGCGATCGACTTGGGCATCAACTGGATCGACACCGCCGCCGTGTACGGCCTCGGCCACTCGGAAGAAGTGGTCGCTCAGGCGCTAGAAGGCGTGACGAACCGGCCACTGGTTTTCACGAAGTGCGGGCGCGTGTGGGACGAGCAGCGGCAGATCGGGAAGCGCCTCACGGCTTCGAGCATTCGCGCGGAGTGCGAAGCCAGCCTGAAGCGGCTCAAAGTCGAGGTCATCGACCTGTACCAAGTTCACTGGCCCGAACCGCCGGAAGACATTGATGAAGGTTGGCAGACGATGGTGAAACTCAAGGAAGAGGGCAAGGTGCGGTGGGTCGGCGTGTCCAACTTCAGCGCCGAGCAAATGGCGCAGGTCGCCAAGTTCGGGCCGATCACGTCTCTGCAGCCGCCGTACTCGCTCGTGCGCCCAGAAGTGGAAGCGAGCGTTCTGCCGCACTGCCTCGCGCACAACATCGGCGTAATCGCCTATTCCCCTATGGCGAATGGCCTGCTCACGGGCGCGATGACCCGCGAGCGGCACGCGGCGCTGCCGGCCGACGACTGGCGGAAGGAAAAGAACGCGCAGTTCCAAGAGCCGAAGTTCACGCGCAACTTGGCGCTAGTGGAGGTGCTGAAGGGCATCGCGACCGCGCACGGGCGCACGCCGGGCGAAGCGGCCATCGCGTGGGTGCTGCGACACCCTGCCGTCACCGGCGCGATCGTGGGCGCGCGCAAACCGGGCCAACTCAAGGAACTCGTGGGCGCAGCCGAATGGCGGTTGACGCCCGCCGAAGTCGGGACGATCGACGCATTTCTGCGTGCCAACCCCGCGTAAACCGAACCACTTGTGTCATCCGTTCGCATTCATTCGAGGTATCGCATGATTCGCTTACTCCTCGCGGTCGCGGTCGCGGTCGCCGCGCCGCTGCCGGCGGTGTTCGCACAGCCCGCGCAGAAGGCGCTCTCGGGCGCGGAGCTCAGGGACTACATCCGCGCGAACTACACGAAGTACGAGTACAGCGTGCCGATGCGCGACGGCACGAAACTGTTCACCGCGGTGTACGTGCCGAAGGACGACTCGAAGACGTACCCGATTCTGCTGATCCGCACGCCGTACAGCGTCGGGCCGTACGGGGCCGACAAGTACCCGGACGCGCTGCGCCCCGGCGCGCTGTTCGCGCAAAGCGGCTACATCTTCGCCTACCAAGATGTGCGCGGCCGGTGGATGTCCGAAGGGACGTTCGAGAACGTGCGCCCGCACGCCTTCCAGAAAGGCGAGAAGTTCAACGAGAGCACCGACACGTTCGACACCGTGGAGTGGCTCACGAAGAACGTGAAGGGCCACAACGGGAACGTCGGCATCACCGGCATCTCGTACCCGGGCTTCTACACCGTGTGCGGGATGATTGACGCGCACCCCGCGGTGAAGGCGGTGTCGCCGCAAGCGCCCGTCACGGACTGGTTCGTGGGTGACGACTTTCACCACAACGGGTGCCTGTTCCTCCCGCACTGTTTCAACTTCATGTACGGGTTCGACAAGCACCGCGACGGCCCCACCAAGAAGATGACGCGCACGCCGTTCGAGCACGACACCCCCGACGGCTACAAGTTCTTTCTGGAACTGGGGCCACTCAAGAACGCCAACGCGAAATACTACAAGGATAACGTTCCGTACTGGAACGTTATCAACTCTCACCCCAACTACGACGAATTCTGGAAGGCGCGCAACGTTCGCCAACACATCAAGAACGTCAAGCCCGCGGTGCTGACCGTTGGCGGCTGGTTCGATGCGGAGAACCTGTTCGGGGCGCTCGAAACGTTCAAGGCGACCGAAGCGAACAACCCGCCGAAGAACAACACGCTGGTGATGGGGCCGTGGGACCACGGCGGTTGGAGTCGCGGCCCCGGCGACCGCCTCGGCGACCTCCGGTTCAACGCGAACACGGCCGAATACTACCGCGAGCGCATCGAGCTGCCGTTCTTCGAGTTTCACCTGAAAGGCAAGGGCGAAAACGCTGCGCCGAAGGCGTGGGTGTTCGAGACCGGCACGAACGTGTGGCGCAAGTTCGACGCGTGGCCGCCAAAAGGGGCGCGCTCGCAGACGTTCCACTTCGCGGACGGCGCGCTCGGCGCGAAGCCCGCGGCGAGCGGTGCGGCGTTCGACGAATTCGTGTCCGACCCCGCGAAACCGGTGCCGTACATCGACAAGACGGTCATCGGCATGGCCCGCGATTACATGACCGCGGACCAGCGGTTCGCGTCTACCCGCACCGACGTGCTGGTGTACCAAACCGAACCTCTCAAAACCGACCTCACACTCGCGGGGGCCATTGAATTAGAACTTTATGTCTCAACGACCGGCACCGACGCGGATTGGGTGGTGAAAGTAATTGATGTGTACCCGGACGACTTCCCGGACCTCGATCCGAACCCGACCGGCGTTCGCATGGGCGGCTACCAGCAACTCATTCGCGGCGAGCCGTTCCGCGGGAAGTACCGCAACAGTTTCGAGAAGCCGGAGCCGTTCAAGCCGGGCGAAGTGACGAAGGTGAAGTTCACCATGCCGGACGTGTTCCACACGCTGCGCCCCGGCCACCGGTTGATGGTGCAAGTGCAGAGCACATGGTTCCCGCTCGTGGACCGCAACCCGCAAACGTTCTGCGACATCTACAAGGCGGACGCCAAAGACTTCCAGAAGCAGACGCACCGCGTGTACCGCGACGAGAAGCACCCGTCTCACATCACCGTGAACGTGCTGAAGTGAGGTTGCCATGACTCCCGAACGCCGCGAAGCGATTCTGGCAGCGGCCCGCGCGCTGCCCCCGGCCGAGTTCAACAAATTGCTGGAATCGCTGCCGGAAGCCGCGCAGCGCGGCCGGTTACGGTATTGGCAGGAAGAGTTGCTCGCGGCCGTCGGCCCGGTGACGTTCGACGAAGTGATGGGCGCGCTTCACGGCGCGTCCGCGCTCCCGGTGCCAGCCGAACCGGGCGAGCCCGATACGCGCGACACGGTGTCGCACCCGCGGCTCGGCACGCTCCGCCGCGACGACTTCTACTTGGAAGGCGTGATCCGGTTGCCCATCTTCAGCAAGCCCGGCGTGCGGTTGCGGCGCGAAGACGACCCGCCGCCGAGCTTCCAGCGCATCCAGATCGAAGCGCCGGACGGCGCGGGCGTGATGCCCGAACAGGACGCGGCAATCGAGTACCTGATTGCGCACGAGCGCGAAGTGTTCGACGCGGTGTGGGCGGAACTGGCCCCGGAGTTCGCCGGGTTCGATTTGCAGACCGAAGTGGGCTGCTTCGGCGTGGAGGTATCGCGGTTTCATGTGAAGGGCGTCGCGTACCTCGGGTTCACCATCGACGCCGACGCGCACTTGGAACACGGGTTCCAAGTGGTGTATCACCCCACGAAGGGCACATCGTGGGGCGACTGGGAAGCGCTGAACTGCATCGAAGAAGCCGACAACTTGCCACAACGACCGGGTGACGATGACGAGTAGTGTGGCTACTTGCCGGCCCACACTTGGCACAGTTCGACCACCACGCGCACCGCGGCCTCCATCTCTTCGAGGCACGTCCATTCCAGCGGCGAGTGCGGGTTGTGCTCGCCGGTCGAAAGGTTCGGCGTCGGTAGCCCCTTTTCGGTGAGTTGCGAGCCGTCGGTGCCGCCGCGGATGATCTTGTGCTTCGGCTCCATCCCGGCGCGGCGCACCGCTTCGGCCGCGAACGTCACCGCTTGCGGCAACTTCGCGATGCCGTCCTTCATGTTGCGGTACTGCTTGCGCGTCTCCACCTTCACCGCGGCTTCCGGGAACTCGGTTTCGATCTGGCGCGCAATCGCGCGCAGCATCTCGGCCTGTTCCGCGAGCTTCGGCGTGTCGAAGTCGCGCAGGATGAAGTTGATTTTCACTTCGCCCACACCGCCCTCGATGCCGAGCGGGTGAATGAACCCGTCGCGGCCGTCGGTCGTTTCGGGACTCATGCGGCGCTTCGGAAGGCGGTCCAAGAACGCGCCCGCGAGGCGTACCGCGTTCACCATGCGGCCCTTCCCGATGGACGGGTGAATGTTCACACCGGTGATGGTGACCGTCGCGCCGTCCGCGGAGAACGTCTCGTCTTCGATCTCCGCGGTGCCTGCACCGTCGAGTGTGTACGCGACCACCGCGCCGATCTGCGCCGGTTCGAGGTGCTTCACGCCGAAGCCGATTTCCTCGTCGCAGGTGAACACGATACGCACCGGGCCGTGCGGGATCTGCGGGTTCGCCATCAGGTGCCGCGCCGCTTCCATGATCACCGCGACACCGGCCTTGTCGTCGGCCCCGAGGAGCGTGGTGCCGTCGGTGGTGATGATCGTCTTGCCGACGAGCGCGTTCAGCTCCGGGTTGTCGCGCACGCGAATCACTTTCGACGTGTCTTTGGGAAGCGTGATGTCGCCACCGGCGTAATCGCGGATCACCTGCGGGTTCACGTCCTTCCCGCTGTTCTCCGGGTTCGTATCGACGTGCGCGTTGAACGCAATGGTGGGCGCGTCGGGCACGTTCCCCGGCACGGTGGCGAACACGAGGCCGTACTCGTTCTGCACGGCATCCTTCAGGCCCATCGCGAGCAGTTCGTCGCGCAGCAGCGCGCCGAGCACGAGTTGCCCCGGCGAACTCGGGTACGCGGTCGCTTTCTCGTCGGCCTTGGTGTCGATGCGAACGTAGCGCAGAAAGCGCTCGAGGAGCGTGTCGAACGGCATGAGTGGCACCGTGGGTTGCGCACCCGCCGGCTCACGCCGGCGGTTCGACGGGCAGTTTATTGACCTTCTTCCGCTTGCGCTTCGCGGCGAGACCCTTCACGCCCACTTTCGGGCACAGGTCGCTGATCGCGCACTTCGCGCACTGTGGCTTGCGCGAGCGGCACACCGCGCGGCCGTGCATGATGAGCCGGCCGCTGAACAGCAGCCACTCCGGTTCCGGCACGATCTCGCACAGCGCGAGTTCCACCTTCACCGGGTCTTTGTGGCGCGTGAGGCCCAAGCGCCGCGCGAGCCGGCCGCAGTGCGTATCGACCGTGATGCCGGGTTTGTCGAAAGCGTGCCCGAGTACGACGTTCGCGGTCTTGCGACCGACGCCCGCGAGCGAAACGAGGTCGTCGAGTTGTGTGGGCACGGTGCCGCCGAACCGCGCGACCAGTTCCTTGCAGCACGCCTTGATGTTCTTGGCTTTGTTCTTGTAGAACCCGCTCGGCTTTACGAGCCGTTCGAGTTCCTTGATGTCGCACTCCGCGAACGCTTCCGCGGTGTTGAACCGCGCGAACAGTGCCGGCGTCAGCGCGTTCACGCGCTTGTCGGTGCACTGCGCGGAGAGAATCACCGCGATCAACAACTGGAGAGGCGTCTCGTAGTTCAGTCCCTCGAAATCCGGGTAGAGCGGTTTGAGCCGCTCGTTGATCGGCACCACGCGGTCCGCCGCGGGCGCAAGTTTGCCTTCGGGTTCGACGGTTGTGATCGGTGCGTCCATGTCACGCGGCCCGTTTGGGTGACTCAGCCACAACCGCGAGCGCCGCGGGCGGCGCAACGCGCGCGCGCCGCTGCTCGGCCTCAATTGGTGTAATAAACCCGCGCGCGAGCAACGTGTCGATGTCAGTTGGTGCGGTCACTTCGGGCCAGCGGAGTTCGGCCGCGGCGAACGCGCGGCGCTCCTCCGCTAGGCCGGCGTCGGACGCGCGGCGCACCGGCACCCGCGGGTCGCGCTCGAGTTCGTCCAAAAAGGTGCGCAGTTCGATCTTCGCGCGGCGCGCGCAGAACGCACGGTCCACTAGCCCCAAGTCGCGCGCCTCGCGCGCGGACAGCACGCGCCCGGAGGCGATCCACGCGGCGCCACTTCTGCCGAGTTTCGACCGCACACGCTGCGAACCGCCGAAGCACGCGACGCCTTGCGGGAACCCGATCAGCGTTTCGGGCGACGCCACGCAGAGCCGGTAGTCGCACGCGAGCGCCAACTCGAAGCCGGCCCCGAGGCACGGGCCTTCCACGAACGCCACCGACACGAACGGCAGCGCGCCAAGGCGCGCGAACACGCGCTGCCCGTGGCGCGCGAACGCGGCCCGGTCTTCGACCTCCGAGGCGCTCGGGTGCAACCCGGCGCAGAAGCCCGCGGGTTTCGCGCTGCGCACGACCAGCGCGCTCACGAACGGGTTGCCTTCGACCGCGCGCAGCGCCGCGCCCAGTTCGCTGAGGCGCGCGTGGTCGAGGGCGTTCACCGGCGCACCGGGGAACGCGAGCCAGAGCGTCGCCACGCCGTACTCGGCGGTGACGCGCAGGTGCGGAGAGTCGAACAGCATGCCGAGATGGTCGCGGGTGCGGCGCGCGGAATCAACCCGACTTTGGAGTTCCACGTTCCAAGTTCCAGAAGTTCCAAGTGAAGGCGTCCCTTCGGGACGCCCGCTAAACGCGAGTTGGCGCGCCTAAATGCGAAGGCGCGCCAACTCGGAACTTCTGGAACTTGGAGCGTGGAACTCTTAAATCAGTTCGTCGATGGGTTTGCCGCTCGGCAGCACGGGGATGGGGCGGCCGTTGTTCGTGTACTGCGCTTCGGTGTCCACGCCCAAGTGCCGGTACACCGTGGCGAGCACGTCTTGCGGCGTTTTCGGGTTCGCCTTCGGGAACGCGCCGGTGCTGTCCGACGCGCCCACCACGCGCCCGCCCTTGATCGGCCCGCCGGCGAGCGCGGCGCTGAACACGTTCGGGTAGTGGTCGCGGCCCGCGTCGTTGTTCACCTTCGGCGTGCGCCCGAACTCGCCCCACGCGAGCACCAGCGTCGTTTCGAGCAGCCCGCGCGCTTCGAGGTCTTCCAGCAGCGCCGTGAACGCGCGGTCCCAGCGCGGCAGGAAGCCCTCGCGCAGCGACTCAAAGCCCTTCACGTGCGTGTCCCACCAGCGCAAATCGACCGTGACGATGCGCACGCCGGCTTCCACGAGCCGGCGCGCGAGGAGCATGCGCTGCGCCCAGTTCGGCGCGCCGCACCGGTTGCTCGCCTTCGGGTCGAACGCCGGTTGGAGGCCGTACCGCTCGCGGAGCTTCGCCGGTTCCTTCTCGAGGTCGAACGCGTCGCGGGCCGCGGGCGAGGTGAGGATGTCCCACGCGCGCTGCTGGAACTTGTCGGCCGCGTCCAGTTGGCCGGTGGCGTCGGCCGCGCGGCGCATGGTGTCGAACCGGTTCAGCAGCCCCTTGCGGTCGTCCACTTGGTCGAACGTGACGCCCTGCGCGAGTTGGAAGTTCGGCAGCTTGAACGGCCCGGGGTTCGCGGGGTCGGCCTGCGTCTCGAACGGCTTGTGCGCGACACCCAGATACGCGCTCCCGGCACCGGGGAGCGCGCGCGGGATCATCACATAGGGCGGCAACCCCGGCGACAGGTGGCCGAGTTGCTTCGAGACAATGGAGCCGATCGACGGGTGAACGTTTTCGTCCGGGTTCGGCCCGCTGTTGTAGCCGGTGAAGCAGATTTGGTCGCCGGCGCTGTGCCCGGCGTCGTGGTGGTGCAGGCTGCGCACGATGGACCACTTGTCCATCACCTTCGCGGACATGGGGAGCATGTCCGACAGGCGGACGCCGCTCACGTTCGTGTTGATGACGCCGAACTCGCCGCGCACCTCCGCGGGCGCGTCGGGCTTCGGGTCCCAAGTGTCGTGGTGGCTCGGGCCGCCGCGCATCCACAGCAAAATGACGTTGTTCGTGCGCGTCTGCGAGGTCGGCACCTTCTCACCGGCGCGCAGCAGCCCCGGTAGCGCGAGCGAGCCGAGGGCACCCGCTTTCACGAACGCGCGCCGGTTCGGGCCGCGCAGGGTGTTGCGAAAGTCGTCGCAGCCGACGCGGGAAACGGGCATGGAATCGGCCCCGGCGGGAACGGGCACTGGCGGGAGGTCG
Source organism: Gemmata sp. (assembly GCA_022843445.1). Classification (GTDB taxonomy): domain Bacteria; phylum Planctomycetota; class Planctomycetia; order Gemmatales; family Gemmataceae; genus Gemmata. Next base: position 4,321 of record JALHNS010000002.1, on the reverse strand, counting down.
GACACAGGTAAGAATAGCAGCGCGCGTGGCGGAACGCGAGCGGAAATTGCTTAGTGGTGCCCTTCCTTCACCTGATTGCGGTTCCACTTGGGCACGAGCACGACGAGGTCTTCGGTGCCGTTGGGCACGCACTGACAGGAGAGCCGCGAGTCGGTCGAAACGTCGGGGGCTTCGTCGAGCATGTCTTCTTCGTCTTCGGTCGCGGGGTTGCAACTTTTGCCGCCCTTCTGCACGTGAACGTGGCACGTCGAACACGCGCACACGCCGCCGCACGAGTGGTTGATTTCGATCCCCGCGCCTTCGGCGATGTCCAGCAAACTGCCTTCGAGACCGAGGCTGCCGAGCGGGAACGTCGCGGGATCAACCGCAACGTCCGTTCGCTTCCCGGTCTCCTCTTCCACGAACGTGACCTTGAACGGGCGCGCCGCCTTCGTCGCGTTCGCCTTCTGAATGTACGGGTTCACGCCGGCCATGTGCGAGTCCTAAGCGGTAATGGTACCCCTGTTGTACTCATTCTACGCACGGCGGAAACGCGCGAAGCCCGCGAACGGAAGTTCGCGGGCTTCGGGAGATCCACCCTCATCGCCTGTTCGGGCTTACTTGCCGGCGGTGGCCTTGCCGATGGTCAACTCGTTCTTGATGCCGCGCACGCCGGGGGTGAGGCGCACCAAGCCTTCGGCGAGGCGGCGCTCGTCGTCGTCGGCGACGGTGCCGCGCAGGGTGACGTTGTTGCCGGCGTCGAGAACGATCTGCACGCCCTTCGCGTTGGTGATCATGCTCGTGCCGTCGAGGGCGCCACGGATTTCGGCGGTGAGCGCCGCGGGCGCGACCGGGGCGGAGGCGAACCGCATTTCGGCGGCGTAGGCCAGCTGCACTTGGAGCGGGATGACGATGCCGCTCTGGTTGTTCGTGTTCGCCCGCGCCCCAGTGGCACCGCGGGTGGCGCCGCCCCCGCGCACCGCGCCGGTGCCGGTATTGCCGTACAGCGCTTGCCCGAAGCCACCGGGCGCGACGTTGCTGCCGGCGCTGATCCGGCCCTGATAGTATGGGTTCGCGAAGTAGCCGGAGAAAATGTTCGAGGGGTGTGTGCTGCTGCCTTGGCTGCCGGTGGTGCCGCTGATGTCCGGCGGGGCTTGCAGATCGACCAAATTCGTGCCTTGGAACTGCGTGCCGGTGTTGCCGCTGGGGTTGCTGCTACCGCCGGTACCGCCGTTCAACCCGCCGCCGGAGGTTGTGCCCGCGTTGATGCCGCCGGTACCGCCGGTCATTGTGCTGCCGGTGGAAAGGCCGGTGAGGGTGCCGCCGCTGGTGGCGTTGCCCGTGAGTTGCGCGCTGGCGGGCGCGCCCCACACCGCCACGACCACCGCGACCCACGCCCATCGCTTCAGTTCGCGCATCTGTGGTGCCCTCGTTCACTTCGCCGCGACACATCTTATAGTATCGACGCGCCGCGCGCTCCAGTCTAGCCCCGCGTTCGGGAGAACCGAATGAGAGCCGCGCGCCGCGCCCGCCGCCCCTCACAACCGGCACACACATGAAACTGGGCTTCGTCTCCGCGATCTTCCCCGATTTGCCGCTCGAAGAGGTGCTCGCGTTCGCCGCAGCCGAAGGGTTCGCGTGCGTGGAACCGATGTGCTGGCCGCCGGGCAAGGCCGATCGCCGGTACGCGGGCGTCACGCACATCGACGTGACGAACTTCGCCCCGGCCGACGCCGACCGCGTGCGGGCGCTGTGCGCGAAGCACGGCGTCGCGCTCTCCGGGTTGGGCTACTACCCGAACCCGCTGGACGCGGACCCGGCGCACCGCGCGCTCGTGGTCGGTCACCTGCACAACGTGATTCGCGCCGCGGCCCTCTTGGGCCTCGGTGTGGTGAACACGTTCATCGGGCGCGACCACACCAAGAGCGTTTCGGCGAACGTGACGGCGGTGAAAGAGGTGTGGGAGCCGCTGGTTAGCGCCGCCCGCGCGTCGAACGTGAAGATCGGGATCGAGCACTGCCCCATGCTGTTCAGCGAAGACGAGTGGCCGGGTGGGAAGAACGTCGCGGTGTCGCCGGCGGTGTGGCGCGAACTGTTCGCCACGTTCCCGTGCGGCACCCTCGGCCTGAACCTCGATCCGTCGCACCTCGTGTGGCAGTTCATCGACGCGCCGCGGGCGATCCGCGAGTTCGCGAAGCACATTCACCACGTTCACGCGAAAGACGAGCGCATCGACCGCGAGCGGCTGTACGAGGTCGGCGCGCTGGGCCTCGGCTGGCACGTCCCGAAGTTGCCGGGTTTGGGCGACGTGGAGTGGGGGCCGTTCTTCTCCGCGCTCACGAGCGCCGGCTACACCGGCCCGGTGTGCGTGGAAGTGGAAGATCGCGCGTACGAAGGCTCGCTCGAAGACCGCAAGCGCGCCCTGCGCCAGAGCCGCCGGTTCTTGGAACAGTTCGTGTGAACCGGCGGCGCGCCGCGCTTACTTCTCGTTGCGGAACTGCAACAGCCCCATCCACTCCGGGCGCGATTCGCCGTCGGCCGGGCCGCTCCACGCCCGCGCGCCGACGCCCGGCGTGACGCGGGTCACGTTCGCGGCCCACGCCTTCCCGTGCGACGGGCGCTCGCCGGTCAGTTCCACCAGCGGGATCGCCAACTCGGCGGTCCACGCCGTTTCGCCCGCCGCGAACGCGACGTGGTACTTCGGGTTCCACGTGCGGTCGCCCCAGCAGTCTTCCGCCAGCGCGCCGCGGTGGTCGATCTGGAACCGGTACGCGGTCTGGTAGTCGCGGTCGAGGTCGAGCGTGACGTCGACGCGGTCCCGGCCGGTCAGGTCCGCGTCGCGGGTGCGCTTCGCCAGCGGTTCGGCGCGCTTGCCCGCCGGGTGCGCGCACGTCACCGCGACGTACAGGTAATGGTCGTCGTAGGCGAACCGCGCTTCGGCCTTGTACGCGTCGTCGGTGCCCGCGAGCGCGACCGACTTCGCGCGCTCCCAAACCGCGTCGTCGAGCTTGCCGTCGAGGCGCGGCCGCGCGTGCGCGTACGTGCTAACGGCGAGCGGTTTGGGAGCGCGGTCGAACGCGCCGCGGTTGGCGAGCCACTGTTCCGCCGCGAGGCAGTCGCGCCACGGGTCTTTGCCCGGTTCGAGGTTCTTCGCGCCCGGCGTGTGCTCGAAGTAGTCGCGCACGAAGGCGTCCGCGTCCGCGAACTTGCCGAGGTGCCGCCGGGCCGCGTGGAAGCACAGCCACGCCGCCGGGTCGCGCGCGTGCGCCGGGCCGAACGCGCTCAGCTTCGGCTCGAACGCCAGACACGTGCCGTGCCACTTCAGGATCGCGTCCGCGCTGTGGAACCGGTACACGTCTTCGAAGGCGTTCGCGGTGCCGAGGTTGGTCGCGGTGCCGCTCGCCGCCTTCAGGTTCCCGCCCGCGTGCTCGAACGTGACGCCCTTGAGCGCGAGCTTCTGCGCGATCTCCGTGCGCCGCCGCGCTTCGGTGCTCGCGTGGAACCGCACCAGCCACCGGTACGCTTCCAGCGCCAGCGGGTGCGCCGGGTAGCGCAGCGCGAGTTCGCCGAACACCTCGCGGGCCTCGGTCCACTTGCCCTGCTGCACCATCTTCGACGCGAGCGCGAACGCGGTGCGCGCCGCCACGTCGTCCGGCATCTTCTTCAGTTCCGAAGGCAGCATCCCGAGCAACTTCTCGGCGCTCGCGAGCTCCGCGTCGGTACTGCCGAGCAGCGCTTCGAGGCTGCGCCGCGCCGTCACCGCGCGCCGCTTCTCTTTCGCCGCGTCCGGGTCGGTGAAGGTGCCTTCTGCGGCGCGCCGCGCCGTGCCGCCGTGCGCGAGCGCCGCGCAGCCGTCCATCAGGTTGGCGTGCGCTTCCGCGCCCTGCACGCGGTGCGCGAGCAGCACGAAGCACCGGCGGTCGGTCACGGCGCGATCGCCCGCGAGCGCGCGGGTCGCGGTCTCGGCGAAGTCCCGCGGCGAGTCGTTCAGCCGCGCGCTGAACACCGTTTGGTCGAGCTTCACCGGAGTCGCTTTGGGGTCCGTGCCGAGGGCGTAGAGCTTCTTCGCGCCCCACGGCTTCAGGTTCAGCGTTTGAATCTGTTCGGGGAACGCGCCCGGGTCCGCGGCGAGTTTGAACGCTTCCTTCGCCGCGTGCAGCGCGAGCGCGTCGGCCGCGGGCGCGTCGGTGGCGAACGGGTCGCACACGATCACTTCCGGTTGCCACATGCGAACGGCGAGCACGGCTTGGCGCAGGAGCTGTTCACTCGCCTTGCCGCCGTGCGCCGCGTCCCAGTGCGCGAACAGCTCGCGCGGCGGAAGCCCGGCCGCGTGCGCCGGCAG
>JALHNS010000001.1 GCA_022843445.1 Gemmata sp. | reverse complement strand
ACGCCACTGATCGCGGCCTTGATCTGGTTGGCCGTCTTCTCCAGTGTGTCGAGGTCGTCGCCGTACAACTTGATCGCGATCTGGGCGGTGTTGCCGGAGATCATGTGGCTGATGAGGTGGGCCAGCGGTTGCTCCACCTCGATGTCCACGCCCGGCACCTCCTCCTTGATCTCCTTCTGGAGCGTCGCGAGGATGTCCTTCCGCGACTTGCCCGCGTCCGGGTTGACCGTCACGAAGAACTCGTTGGCGTTCGGCGGCTCGGCGTGTTCGTCCAACTCGGCGCGCCCGGTGCGGCGGAAGAACACCAGCACCTCGCCGTGCGGGTTCGCGTCGGTCTTCTGGAGCGACCGGAGTTTGGCGTCCACGAGCTTCGATGTGGCGTTGGACGCTTCGAGCGACGACCCCGGCGGCAGGGTCACCCCGACCTGGACGGTGCCCTCGTCGAACGGCGGCAAGAAGTCGGCTCCAATGGTCGTCAGCCGCCACGCGCTGTACGCGACCAACAACCAAGTGGCGGCGAGCAGCAGCCCGGCCCGGCGCATACTGAACCGGACTAGGTGACCGGCTGCCCATTTCAGGGCGCGGACCAGAAACCCCTCGCGCTCTGAATGGACCGCGTTCGCGTTCGTCAGCAGGTAGGACGACAGCACCGGCGTGACGGTCAGCGACACGACCAGCGACGCCAAGATCGACACGATGTACGCGACACCCAGGGGTGTGAACAGCCGCCCCTCGATGCCGGAGAGGGCGAACAGCGGCAGGAACACCAGGATCACCACAGCCGTGCCGAAGACAATCGGCGTGCGGACCTCGACACTCGCGTCGTAGATCACGCGCAGCGCGGGCTTGGGCGAAGCGGAGAGGTTGTTCTCTCGCAAGCGTCGAAAGATGTTTTCGACATCGACAATCGCGTCATCGACTAACTCGCCGAGAGCAACGGCGATGCCGCCGAGCGTCATCACGTTGATCGACAATTCGGTGCCGGTCAGCGCGCCGACGACCTTGAAGACGATGACGGTGACGACGAGCGACAGCGGAATCGCGGTGAGCGAGATGAACGTCGTGCGGAAGTTCAGGAGGAACAGGAACAGCACAATGAGGACGAGGACGGCCCCAACCACGAGGGCTTCGCCGACGTTGTACACGCCCCGGTCGATGAACTCGCGGAGTTCGTACATTCCGGTTTCGAGGATCACGTCGGCCGGCAGCGACGGCTCGACCTCCACGAACGCCGTCTTCACTCGGTCCGTCAGTTCGCGGGTGTCGGTGTGCGGCTGCTTCGTGACCGTGATGGCAACGCCGGGGTGCCCGTTAATGCTGGAGTCGCCGCGCTTGACCTGCGCGCCCTCGACGACTTTTGCCACGTCTCCGAGCAGCACGGCCCGGTCCGGTGCCTGGCCCGGCTCCGGCTTCGGCGGCGGCTTTACGACGATCTGTTTGAGGTCCGCGACCACCTGTTCCGGGCGCGGGCCGAGTCGCCCGATCACCCGGATCGGCTTCTCGACCCCGCCCTGGTCGGCGAACCCGCCCGTGAAGTTCACGTTGTTGGCCTTGAGCGCGGCGTCCACCTGTTGGAGCGTGGTCTTGTGTTCGTACAAAGCGGTCGGGTCAACGAGAATCTGGTACTGCTTGCGTCCCCCGCCCATCGTGATGACCTGCGCGACGCCGGACACCTTCAACAGGCGCGGCCGCACCACCCAGTCGGCCAGCGTGCGGAGTGACAGCGCCCGCTTCGCCTCGGACGGGAACACGAGGTTGCGGGTCTGCCCGCCGATGGCGGCCCGCACCCGCTGGTCGCCGTCCGGGGCCACCGCGTCCCACTTCGGTTCGGCAGCGGGCACAGGTTCCCACGCGGTCGGGTTCTTCCGGTCGGTCACCTTCCAGGCGAACAGGCTCGGCGGGCCGTTCGGGTTCGTCACCCGCTCGGCGTAGAAGGGCGTGTCGGGGACCGGGGTCAGTTCGCCGCCCTTCGGCCCCGGCTGGCGGCGCATCCCGGCGATGAGGAACTGGCCCATGATCGAACTGACCGGGGCCATCTGCGGGCGCACGCCCTCCGGCAGGTCGCCGGATACGGTGGCGAGGCGTTCCTGAACCGTCTGCCGGGCGGTCTTGATGTCGGTGCCCCACGCGAACTCGACGGTCACGACCGACAGCCCGAACCCGGACTGCGTGCGCACGTCCTGCACCCCGCTCGCGCCGAGCATCGCCGATTCGAGCGGGTAGGTGACGAGCGTCTCGACCTCTTCCGGCGCGAGGCCGGGGGCCTCGGTCATGATCGTGACGCGCGGCCGGTCCAAGTCCGGGAACACGTCGATGGGCATCGTGGTCGTGAGGTAGCCGCCGTACAGGAGCGCAACGAGACACGCCACCACGACCAGTGGCCGGTGCCGAAGGGCGAACTTGATGACTGCGTTCAGCACGCGCCGCCCTCCGGTTAGTGGTTGTGTCCTTCGTGGCCGTGCCCGCCTTCGCCGCCGGCCTGCGACGCCTTGAGCGCCCGGTTGATCGCGGCGGCTTGGTTCTTCACCACGAAGTCGGCCTCTGTCACGCTTCCGTCGTTGGCGATCACCACGTCGGTCCGGTCCTCGTACAGCACCCGCACCGGTTTGCGGACGAACATGTCCCCGGTCTGCACGAAGACGAACGCTTCTGGTCCCTCGCGGACGACGGCACCCGCCGACAGCACGAACGGCAGCACTTCGGTCTTGCCGTCGGGCGCGAGCGCGACGAACCGCTCGACCGGCACCCGGACCCGCACCCGCTGGCCGGGCCGGAACCGCCACACGAAAAAGGTCTTGCCGTCGCGCGTGAACGTGCGCGGCTGGTTCTCCAGCGGCAGGTAGAAGGCGAACGTGCGGCTGGCGGGGTCCACCTGGTTCGACAGGTGGTGGATCACGAGCGGCTCAAGGGAGGGCCATTCACCCGGCGTCTCGTCGGCGAACTCGACCTTCACGGGCACCTTCTTCTCGGCAGCCGAGGCAAGGGCACCGGCCTCGGACTTGAACGCCCGCCCCTCGACGAACAGTCGCTGGTGGTTGGCGAGCAGGCACAGCGTCTGCCCGGCCTGCACCTGATCGCCGAGGTTCACCTTCAACTCTTGAAACTCATAGAGCGTCGCCGGGCCGCCGTTGGGGTTGGTCGAAACCGCCACGCTGTCGGGGGCAACACGGTTCGGGGCCGCGACCGTCAGTTCAGTGATAACCTCGCCCTTCTCCGCACGGGTCACTTGATCGGGGGACAATCCGAATACTTGGAGTTGCCGCCGGTAAGCTTGGAGTTGCGTCGTCAGTCGCTTGACCTGGTTCTCTTCCTCGACCAGCACGACCCCGGACTGGGTGCCCTGCTTCACGAGTTCCGCCGTGCGGTCGCGCTTGGCGACCGCGAACTCGACCTCGCGGGCCGTCTTCGCCAGGTCGGTCTGGGCTGCCTGGAGGTACTCGCTCGCGAGTTGCAACGTGAACAGCGGGTCGCCGGCCTTCACCGTGTCGCCCGGCCGCGCCTTGATCTCCGTGACGACTCCCGCGACCTTCGAGGTGACGCTCCGGTCGCTCTCGCCCGGCCGGTCCACGACCGCGCCGGGGATGAGTACCGTGCGCCAGTAGTCCTGCGGCGTGAGCGTGTCTACGTCGAGGCCGAGGTTCTTCTGTGCCTGTGTGGACAGTTTCACCCGGTCGCCGCGCGGTCCGTGGTCGTGCCCGGCGTGAGGGTCCGCGCCGGCCGTCTCGCCGTGCCCGTCGCCGGCGTTCGCGGCGGGCTTGGACGGGAACACATGCGGCCACCACCGCTCGCGGGTGCGGTAGCCGACAACGCCGAGAGCGCCGAAAACGGCCACGGCGACTACCGGGTAGATGATCGTGCGGAGTTTCATCGCACCCCCTCCGGGAGCGGGTCTGAACGAGCCGTTGCGAAACGTGGGTGTGAAAAATGAACGACGGCGCGGAGTACCGCGTCGCAGTCATGCGGACGAGAAGAGGGCTAGTTTCGCAGCGAAAGGAACGTGATGTAGAGGGGAGTTCTCGGCGCGTGGGGCCGTTCGGACGGGATTGCGACCGGGTCTAGCGTGAGCGGCGCAGATTCGAGCCGGCACAAGTCGAGCGATACGCCACTGTCAACAGATTCGTTGGGCGCGGGTGGGGCAACGGCTTCGCCCGCGAGCGGGCGCGGGGTCACGGTCGGGCAGTCGCGTTCGTGCTGGTTCGAGTGCGACTCGCCACAACTACTTGTCCCGGCGTCTGCGGTTGCGCGGGCATCGTGCTCGGTTGAAGGAGTGCCCTTTGCCGGTGCGTGATTGGCGCAGCCACACGTCCTCACCTTCACGGGAGCGGGCGATGTGGAGGTGTCGGTGGGATACGCGACCGGAACACTCGCGGCGCAAGTGCAGACGCGGAAGGGCATCGGCCCCACCAGCATTAGCACAGCGACGAGCAACCGGATCAGCATCGTGGCCCTTTCCTCCCAAATCACGAATAACCTGCCGGGGTTGTTCTGTCAACTCGACGGGTTCCCGCCATTGTATACAGACTCAGGCTTTCGCAGTAACAGCGCCGCGCTTCCACCGACGGAAATCCCGAACGCCCGCGTAGATGCCGTAGCTCATGAACACGAGGACCGTGATCGCGATCCCGGCCATGATGACGTGTTCGGTCATCCCATCAGGATAATCGCGGCCGTTGATCTCGACCTTGAAGAACGCCTCGGCGTGATGCGCGAACAGGCTCAACATGGCAGAACTCCAAAGGGTTTTAGGGACTCCGGGCGCAACCGGGCCAGTGTCGGTTCGGTAACTGTTCTCGTCAACGGCTGAGTCCGAATACCCACCCCGATCACGGCCCTTTCACGCCGCCGGGCGGGAGCGGGTTTGGGGGCACCATCACCGGCCCGGCCCCCGGTCCCGGCGGCGCGGCCGGCCACGATTCCTCCAGCAGCAGCCCGGACAGTTCGGCGGCGGATCGCCACGCCTCGCCGAGCGACTTGTTCAGTTCGAGACGCGCCTCGGCAACCGCGCGTTGGGCCTGGATCACTTTCAGATAGTCGAATTGTCCGCCCTTGAACGCGGCCAGTGACAATTTCTGCGTCTCCTCCGCGCGCGGGATCAAGTCTTTCTGGTACGCCGTTGCCCGCTCGCGGGCGGCGGCGTAGGTCTGGTACGCCAATGCAACTCGTGCAGCCAGTTCGTTCTCGGTTTGGCCTACCATCTGGATCGCCATGCCGAGTTCGGCCTGCGCCGCGCGGATGTTGCCCTGGTTGCGGTTCCAAACCGGTACGGGCATGCTCACCCCAACCGCTCCGTCGTGGGACCGGTTCTCGAACTGGCGGATGTAGCCCGCGTACACCGACACGTTGGGGATCGGCTCGGCCTCCGCGCGCTTCACCGCCGCCTGCGCCCGCTGAACTCCGACCCGCGCCGAGCGGCTCTGCGGGTGGTGCGCCAGTACCGCCTCGCGAACCGCGTCCGCGTCGTACTCCGGTAACCCGTCGAACGTGCCCGTAACGCTCGCGGGGATCGCCCCGTTGTTACCCGCGACGGCCGCCAGCCGCCGGTACACGCCGGGCAGTTCCTTCCGCACCGCCTGAAGTTCAGCCCGATACCGCTCGCGCTCGACTTCCAGTTGGATGAAGTCGAGCCGGGCGATCAACGGGGGGTTCGCATCGAGTAGCACCTTCCCTTTGGCAACGGCTTCGTCCGCGAGTTTCACCAGTTCCGAGAGAATGTCCGCACGGCGCTGGAGCGCGAACGCCTCGTAGAAGGCGGATCGCACCGAGCCGACGACCGCGTACCGCTCGGCCAAGAGTTCGAGTGTGGCCTGATCGACCTCGCGCGCGGCGACCGCCTGCGCCAGCGTGAGCTTCTTGCCCGTCACGATGGTCTGGCTGATCTTCGGGGCAGTCAGGATGCCGAGCCGGTCGGGGCTGGAGCGGTCGCCGAGTTCGTCCCAGTTCACCGCGACTTCGGGGTTCGGGTACAAGCCCGCTTGAAGGTGCCGCCCCCGTGCCGCGTCGATGGCGAGGTTCGCCCGCGCGAGGCGCGGGTTTCGCTCGACCGCGAGTCGCACGAAGTCGTCCACGCCCGAAGGGGTGAGCGCAGCCGGAATCGACGGGTCCGAGGCACCCGGTGACACCGGATTCTGAAACGCCGCCTGTCGGATCGGCGGCGTACCGGTTGGCGGCCGGGCCGCGAGCGGCGCGACCGGGGACGACGGCCGCGCGTAGTTGTACGCGAAAGGTGCCGGCGCGGGCGTCGGGAGCAGTGGCGGTCCGCCATCGGGAGACGCACAGCCGGCGACGGAAACGGCCAGCCCGCCGGCCCACAGGAGCGCGCGGTTCCAAATTGTTCGGACGGTGAAGACCCGCATGACGAACCCCCCGCGTGAACCCACGAATTGTGAGCGTGCCGGACCGTGTTGCGCGGAGGGGTGGACTAGCAGCGAAAGGCGTGCGCGTAGCGGAGGAGAGCGGAGGCACGCGGCGCGGGTGTAGGCGCGCAGACAAACGACAGATCACCGGCAAAGAAAGGCACGATCCGCAAGCCGACATCGACCGCCGGGGCCGCGCCCCCGACTCCGTTCTCGGTTCCCGACCGCTCGCCGGTTGAACCGAGAACGGCCGCGTCCACCACAAGGCAGTGGTCACACGGCGCGTCATCCGGTGCGCCGGGTGCGGGCGGCGACGTTTGAGGTACGTCACCGGGCAGATCGGAACCGTCTTGATCGGTGACTTGGTGGCAGCATTTGCACGAGGGCAAGGGAGCCGATGTCAGGGTTGTCGGCGTCTGCGCCGGCACCGGTGTGCGAAGGCGCTCGGCGAACCGGCACGGACACTGGCCGCCCCCGGTGACCGGGATGGTCACCAAGAAAGTCGTCGTCAGTGTCCACACCAGGATCGACCGGAACATCGCGACTCGCCAGAAAGTCGGGGCGCACAATCCCTACAGCCTTCACAGTTATCGGCAGCGCGCCTGGGGTTTCTTCAAGAACATTTGCGTCCAGAGCGCGAGCCGATCACCGGACGCGGGCTACTCCTTCGGCTTGGTGGTGAACACCCCTCCCGGCCCTTCGAGCTTCGACGGGTCGAGTTTGGCCGCCACGACCGCCTCCCACAGGGCTTTGGGCGACATCGCCTCACCCGCCTTCGGGCAGACAGTGAGCGTTCGGGCCTGGACGTTGTACTCGACCTTGCCGACCCCTTTCACCTCGGCCACCTTGCCGCCGACCTTCTTCGCGCACGAGGCGCAGTCCATGTCGGGGATCGTGATCTTGGTCGGGGCCGGGTCTGCCGCGACCACTCCGTTCCACCCGCTCAATATCAGGCCGGTCGCCACGACCACCATGCAACGCATCACGGTCTTCATCTCGGACTCCTTCCGGTTGGGAAATGCCCGCCCCACGTTGGGGCGGACCTCGTTCCGCAGCGGGTTCCTCCCGCCGCAGTCTCTTCATCACCGCGCCAATCCTGCCGCGTGGCGTTACTGCTTCGGTTTCTCGGTGAAGACTCCGCCCGGCCCCTCCAACTTCGTGGGGTCGTAACCGGCGGTGGCGCACGTCTCCCAGAGGGCTTTGGGCGAGAGTGTTTCTTTTTCCTTCGGGGTAACCGTCACAGTCTGGCCCTTAACGTTCGCCTCGACCTTCGCCACCCCCGGCACGGCGTTCAGTTTCTTCACGAGTTTCTCCGCGCACGACTCGCAATCCATGTCGGGAACAGTGATCTTGGTCACGGCGGGCACGGCTGCGACTGGGGTACTCGGTGCGTTCGGCGCGCCGGCCTTCTCGCCCTTCATCGGCGGCGGTTCCGTGCCGTACTTGGCGCGGTATTTGGCGGCGAACTTTTCCTTGTACTCCGGGTGGCAGATGAAGCACTGAGAGTCCGCGCGGTCGTGCTTGGCGCACCAGTCGCCCTTGTCCTTGCACTTCTTGGCGTACTCTTCGCTGCACAGGCTGCACTCTTCTTCGGGGATGCCGTGCGGCTTGCACCACCACCCGCTGTGGTCGTCCTTCTCGTCCGCCTGGGGTTTCCCCTTACCCTTGTCCTTGTTCTCGGCGACCGGCTCGGCCTTGTTGCACCCTCCGGCGAACAGAACCGCGCCCGCGAACAGGCACGCGATCAGTCCGGCACGAGTCAATACCTTCGTCATCGTTATCCTCCCTTAAAGAACTTTCACTTGGCGGTCGGGTGTGTCGGCGGAACCGCTTCGCGCCCGACCGTCGTCACTTCTCCGTCGTTCTCACCGTCATCGACATCGAGTCCGAGGAAGTTCTTGGTCGCCTCCTCGTTGGCACCGCACCGGATCGCCGTCCACGCGATCCACCGAGCCGCCGCGTCGAACACGAGGTACAGGACGCGGAGAACCAGCAGGGACATTACCATCGCCCCGATCACGCCCCCGATCACGACCGTCGCCAGCGGGCGTTGCACCTCCGCGCCCTGACCCGTCGAGAGAGCCATCGGCACGAAACCCAAGCTCGCAACCAGCGTCGTCATCAACACCGGGCGCAGGCGAGTCAGGGCCGACGCACGCAGCGCCTCCTCGACCGGCACTCCCTTCTTGCGGAGTTGCCGGACGTAGCTCACGAGAATCATGTCGTCGAGGACCGCGACACCGGACAGCGCGATGAACCCGATGATCGCGGAGATCGACAGCGGCATGTCGCGCAGCCACAGCGCGAAGATGCCCCCGACCCACCCGAAGGGCACCCCGGTGAACACCCGCAGCGAGTCCACGACGTTGTGGTAGGTGAAGAAGAGCAAGACGAAGATCAGCACCACCGCGACCGGGACGACGATCATCAGTCGGTCGCGGGCGCGCTCGTAGTTCTCGAACTGCCCCGACCATTCAAAGCGATAGCGCCCCTTCGGCAGTTCCACCTTCTCGGTCACTTTCTGCTGCGCCTCGGCGACGAAGGTGCCCATGTCGCGGCCACGAATGTTGCAGGTGATCGTGATGCGCCGCTGGCCCCACTCGCGCGTGATCGTGGACGGCCCCTCGACGAGCTTGATCGTCGTCAACCGCGACAGGGGCACCTGCTCGCCCGACGGGGCCGCCACCAGAATCGCCCCGACCGCTTCTGGGCCGCCTCGCCACTTTTCCGGCAGACGAACCACGAACGGGAACCGCAGTTGCCCCTCCACAACGTCGGCCACTTCGAGCGTACCAACGGCGCGGATCAGGTCGGTCACCGTCTTGGCCGGGATGCCGTAGCGGGCCAGTTCGTCCTGCTTCACCTTGATCTGAAGCACCGGCTGGCCGGTCACCTGTTCGACCCGCACGTCGGCCGCGCCGGTGATTGAGTTCAATACCCGTTCCACCTCGGCGGCCTTCGCCAGCAGCAGAGTGTAGTCGTCGCCGTAGAGCTTGATGCCCAGGTCCGACCGCACGCCGCTGGTCATTTCGTTCATCCGCATTTCAATTGGCTGCGAGAACTCTGGCTTCTGACCGGGGATGACGCGCAGTTCCTTCTCCAACAGTTCCACGAGTTCGGCCTGGGTCTTGGCCTTCGTCCACTTCTCGCGCGGGTGAAGCGTGATAAACACGTCAGTCAGTTCGATCCCCATCGGATCGGTCGCGACTTCGGCCGTGCCCACGCGACACCAGACGTGCTTCACCTCGTCGGGGAACTTGTCGCGGACGATCCGCTCCATCGTGGTGTTGAGGTGGTTCGACTCCGCGAGGTCCGTGCCGGCCAGACGAACCACGTTGAGCGTCACCGCTCCTTCGGACAACTTCGGCACGAACTCCGAGCCGAGGTTGGGCGCGATCATCCCGAACGCCACAATCAGTAACGACGCGGCGAACGCGACCACCGCCAACCGGTGGTTCATGCTGAACCGCAGAACCGGGCGGTAGAGAACCAGCGCCAGTCGCATAAGCAGCGGCTGGCGCTCCTCGATCCGGCGCGGCAGCACCAAACTCGCCAGCACCGGCATCAGCGTCATGGAGAGGATCATCGACCCCAGGAGCGCGAAGATGACGGTCAGTGCCATCGGCCGGAACAACTTTCCCTCCGTGCCTTCGAGCGTCAGGATCGGCAGGTAAACGATCAGGATCATGAGTTCGCCGAAGAGCGTCGGCTTGCGAACCTCGACCGCCGCGTCCCGAACCACATCCCGCTTCGGGCGGTCCTTGAGGTCGCCGTGGGCGATGTGCCGCACGCAGTTCTCCACCATCACCACGCTCGAATCGACCACCATGCCGAAGTCGAGCGCGCCGAGCGACAGAAGGCTGGCCGCGATCCCGAACCGCCACATGCCCGCGAACGCGAACAGCATCGAGAGCGGGATCGCCAGCGCAACGATGAACGCCGCCCGCAGGTTGCCCAGGAACGCGAACAGCACCGCAACGACGAGGAGTCCGCCCTCGAACAGATTGCGCCGCACCGTGTCGATCACCACATCCACCAACTCCGTGCGGTCGTAGACGACCGTCACTTCCACGTCCGGCGGGAGTGTCGGACGGATCTCATCGAGTTTCCTTCGCAGCGCAGTCGAGACGGTCTTCGAGTTTTCTCCCATCGTCGAGAAGCACAGGCCGAGGACCGCCTCGCCCCGACCGTCGGCGGTGACGGAGCCGCGCCGCAATTCCTGCCCGACCTGCACGTCTGCTACGTCGCGGACGCGAACGGACGCGCCCTCGCGGTTGGAGGCGACGACAATGCCGCGAATCTGTTCCGGGTCGGTCGTGCGTGCCAGGCCGTGGACGAGCAGGAACTGGCTGTTCTGGCGGACACCCCCGCCGCCAACGTTTTGGTTGTTCTGTTCGAGCGACTCCACCACTTGCGCGAATGTGACGCCGTGCTTGAGGAGCCGGTCGGGGTCGATGCGCACTTGGAACTGCTTCTCGTACCCGCCCCACGAGTTGACCTCGGCCACGCCCGGAACCGAGCGGAGTGCGGGTCGGATCGTCCAGTCGTGAACGGTCCGCAAGTAAGTGAGCTTCTCGATTCGCTCGGCCTCGGTCGCCGTCGCGTAGTTCCACCCTTTGAGCGTCACGGTGTAATGGAACACTTCACCCAGGCCGGTCGAGACGGGACCGAGTTTGGGGCGGCCGACGTTCGAGGGGAGTGCGAGCGAGTTGAGCCGCCCGTCCACCAGTTGGCGGGCGAAGTGAATGTCGGTCCCGTCCTCGAAGGTAATAACCACTTGTGACAGACCGAACTTCGATACGGACCGAAGCCCCTTCAACTTCGGCAGGCCGGAGAGCGCCTGTTCCACCGGGAATGTGATCTGCGTCTCGACCTCTTCCGGCGCGAGCGTCGGCGCGGTGACGTTGACTTGAACTTGAACCGGCGTGGTGTCTGGGAATGCGTCGATGTCCAGACGGGGCAGCGCGAACGCACCCGCGACCGCGCACCCGACGGCGGCGAGGACCACCACGAGGCGGTAGCGGAGAGCGGTATCGATGACCCAGTTCAACACGTCGTAACTCCGATGTTCGATGCGATCAAGCTTTTGAACTGTCTGGCGGACGGCCCGACCGGGCCGTTAGTGTTTGCAGTCCGCTCACCCCGCGCCGAGGTTGTTGCGGAGGAGTTCGGACCGTAGCGCACCGCTGTTGGCGGTCGCCACCCGCTCGCCGGGCAACACGCCGGCGATCACCTCCGTCACCGGCGTGCCGGCCGGGGTTACGTCCTTCGCGCCGGGGCGCACCTTGCGGACATGGAACACCTTGTATCCGTCCGGTTGGTCAAAACTCCGGTCGGCGACGAACACCACGTTGCAGCACCCCTCCCAGTGAACTGCGACAGATGGCACCATCACCGCATCTTTCTCTGACCGGAGGGTGACGAAGGCAGTTCCGTATGTGTTGGACCGGAGCCGGCCGTCGGGGTTGGGCAATTCCACCCGCACCGAGACGGTGCGGGTCTTCTCGTCGGCAGCCGGGCTGACCCAGGCGACCGCCCCTTCGGTTGCGGTCCCGCCGTCGGCGCGGAAGCGGATCGGGCACCCGACCTTCACGCGGTCGGCGTCCTCGAACCGCACCCGGAGGTTGAGCCACACGCGAGTCGTATCGGCAACAACGAATAGCGGTTTGGCCGGATCGGTTGAGTTGCCGGGAGCCGCCGCCCGCGCCAGCACTTCGCCATCGAAGGGAACTCGAACCGGCAAGAGGTTTGCAGAGGCCGTTCCCTTCGCGAGTTCGGTTTTGAGCGCGTCGGGGACACCGAGAAACCGCAGGCAAGCCGTAACTTCGGCGGGCGACAAACCCTTCACGTCGTCGGCCCGAACGGGCAGTCCCAAGTTTGCGAGCGACTGCTCGGCGAGGAGCCGCCGAATCCGCGCTTCTTCAAGGGCGGCTTCGGCCTCGCTCACCTCTTGGCCCGACACCGTGGCTCCCTCCAACGACTTCTTCTGGGCGAGTGTCTGCGCCCGCAACTCGACTACGGCCAACGCCTGTTGGAACTCGGCCTTCGCCTTCCCGACTTCGGCGGCCTCAACCAGCGCGAGTACCTCACCGGCCTTCACCCGGTCGCCCACCTGTCTCTCGACGTGCCGGACCACCCCTGGTAGCCGCGCCGACAGCCGTACCAGCCGCGTCGGGTCGTACCCGATCTCGCCGGGGGCGGCGATACCCTCGACGACGGGTGCGGTGCCGACCGGTTCGACGCCGATGTTCAACCGGGTGACAACCTCTTCAGAGGCGAGTTGGATTCGTCGCTCGTGCAGTTTGCACTTCTTCCCGTTGGGTGCGCGCGGCGCGAACGCCAGCGTTCGCCGGGCGCGATCCAGATCAGCGGGTCCGAAACTGGCCGGAGTTGAAGTCTGAACCACGGCCGGGTCGCAGAACGGGCAGTCGTGAACGCCGAACTCCGCGCACCACCCCGTGCGCGGCGGGCGCGCGAGCAGGGTGCGGTCGCACTCGACGCAGACCGATTCCGGCACTCCGTGTTCCGCGCACCAGTCGGCAGCGTCGCGCCGTTCCTCACCCCGGAGGGCAGACGCTTTCGGCACCTTCCATCCACTCGCCTGGCCCGCGAAGAGAACTCCGGCCAGTCCCGCGAGCGCAAGGACCGCAGGGACGAGACGCCAGAACTGAACCGCCACGCGGCGGGCGCGTGACCCGGTTGATGCAGGCGTAGTCATCGTGATCGCGGTTGTTTCGTCCGCGAGTTGTATATCGCTCATGGCTTGCCCTTCATGCGTGTGATTGGTGAGGTGGTCAGTGACCCGCACCGACGCCGTCGATACCGCGTGTCAGTTCGTTGAGGAGTAGCCCGCTGCCTCTCGTCGCCACCACCTCGTCGGCCGCAAGGCCGGCGATGATCTCGATGTTCTCGGCGTCCTTCGCGCCGACCAGCACCGGCCGCGCGCGGAACGACTTCGGGCCACCCGGTTTCAGGTAGTCGGGGTTCCGCACGAACACGACAGGGTAGCCCCGGAACGTCTGTACCGCGTCGTGCGGAACCAAGATGGCCTTCGCCTCTTGCCGCAGCACTATGCGCCCCTGGCCGAGCGTTCCCGCACGCAGCCTGCCGGTGTCGTTAGGCAACGCGGCCCGGACCGGCACCGTGCGCGTCGCCTCGTCCGCTGCGCGCCCGACCCACTCCACCTTCCCACCAAATTCCTCGGCCGATCCGTCGGTGTGGAACCGGACAGGTTGCCCGACGGCGACGCGCGCCGCACCGCCTGCGCCAACATGAAAGGTGACCCACACTCGGCGCGGATCGGCGACGACGAACATCGGACGACCGGGTTCCGTCACCTCACCGGCCACGGTGTCGGCAGACAGAAGCACGCCGGCGAATGGGGCACGAACAGGAACCAAGTTGGCGGTCGCCGCATTCAGGTCAAGGTTCGGCGTGTTTGGTGGCACGCCGACCAGCCGCATCCGGCCGATCACGTCTTCGAGCGGAAGGTCGCGGTAGTCGGCCGGATTGACCATGAGGTCGAGGTTGGCGAGCGCCTGGGTCGCGGCCTGGAGTCGCGTTTCGGCCTCTGCGAGGTCGGCCTCAGCCTCGCGCACGCTCTGAGCAGACACCACCTTCGAGGCGGCACGGCGACCGGCCAGTGTCTTCTCCCGCAGCCGAACCTGTGTGAGCGCCTGCTGGAAATCGCTCTTTGCTTTCCCCGCGTCGGCCGCATCAACGAGGGCTAACACTTCACCCGTTACCACGGGATCACCGACCTTCTTCGTCACACGCCACACCGTCCCCGCCGCGCGCGGGCCAACTCGTGCAACGAGGGCGGGGTCGAATCCGACTTCACCAGGGGCTTCGACCATCTCCGCGATTGGCCCAGGCCACGCCGGTGCGATTCCGATCCCAACCGCGTCAACCGCACCGGCAGACTCGAACTCAATCGTTACCTCGCGCCGGAGCGCCGACGGGATGTCCGGCCGGTGCGGGAGTGTGGCCCCGACCCGCACCCGTGCGAGTTCGCCGTCTCCTGCGGTTGGCTCGGTTTGCCGGGGCACCTGAGTGAAAGTCCAGCCGGTTCGATGACCCCACAGCGCGATCCCGACCAACCCGGCCGCAACCAAGACAAATGGCACTGTCCGCCGAAGCCAGGCGACGAACCCGGTTGCAGGCTGTTCGGTTCGGGGAACGGCCCTGTTGTGAATCGCGGGAGCCGCGTTGTCGTTCATCGCCTCATCTCGCAGTTCGGTGTCGAAACGGGGACGGTGCGCCGGAAGTTCCGCGCGTCGGTCAACGACCGCAAGTGCGGCGTGAACCAAAAAGCGAAGAACCAGAAGGGATACACGCCGGAACCGGCGCAACGAGGATGGCTAGATCAGAAGGGCGCAGTGGCGGACGAAGAGAGGCGGTGCGGCCAGGGTCGCGAGAAAAGTTGGCCGGCAGGGACGGGGCGAAGTCGCTTCGATGGTCGTAACGACGAATTGGAACACGGTTTCGAGCGGAATTTGCTCTGGGGCATGCAGGATCACGACCCTCGCTAGAGGCCCGGCGGACACGACCGGACAACCCGAACAGGGCGAGGTCGGAGTTGGGAGTGAGTGTTCGTCGGGGGCTTGGCGATCCGATTGCTCGTCTGACGGGGCGGGGGCGACAGGAACAGCCGTGCGACAGGCAGGGCAGGAGCAGCAAGACTCATCGGCGTGAGCGGTGGCCGATGGCGAGGGAGCCGGCGCGGGTTCTTGTGTGGAGGGCGACGCCACTGAAACGCAGGGAATGAACTGGCACCAGCACATGCCGGGCGGCAGCAGCGCTTGGACGGCAACCAAGATCGTCGCGGCAATTCGGATCACGCAAGCCCCGCGAGAAGTACCAGCACGCGGCATTCTACCGTTGAGTATGTTCCTTGTCGAGAGCGTTCACAGGGTCAGTACACCACCGGAAAGGTGAAACGCCCTGCGATTCAGTACCTCGTCCTCGGTCGCCCTGTACCCCACTCCGGGGTTCTTGTTCGTTCGGTTCGTGAATCGAATTGACCGCGATGAACGGCCGGGTATAGGATGCCCTTATGCCGACCCTGTGGCGAGTTCGGTCGTTCGTCTGCCTCCTGCTCACGGTTTCGACCGTGATTGGGGCGGTCGCGCCCGCCCACGCCTGCGCTTGTGCCGCACCAGCCAAGCCCCCTTCGGCCCCGCAGTCGGAGCGTGTCTCGATCCCAACGCCAGCCGCGAAGTCGTGCTGCCAGCCGGGTGCCAAGAAGCGGTCCTGCTGCTCACCGGCCTCGACCTCAAGCGCGAAGGTGTCCTGCTGCGACGACAAGGTTCCTCCGGCCAGCAAGCCCGGAAAACCCTCACCCGCACCGACTCCGGCCGACTCACCTGGCTGCCACTGCCTGCGGTGCGATTGTGAAACTCAAAGCGTCCCCCCGGCTCCTGCCTCCCCGATCACCGCGCCGGTTACCCCCGACCTCGACGGGCCTGCCGCCGTTTCGCCGATTCCGGTCGTCCTGATGGCGGAGCCTCCCACGGCCACATCGCTGGCCGTGCGTTTGATCTCGTCCATTCCGCCGACCAACCTTGTCATCTCCCTCTCGCGTCTCACCTGTTAGCATCCCTGCGCGCCCGTCTCCCGTGAGTGCGGCACTTGCATGCCCGCGCCCCGTCGTCTCGCCACGCACCCGGAACCGATTCGCGACCTGACCCCGACTAGGGGAGGACCGTCCGTGTCTGCACCCACGCCACCGAGCGCGCCGTCTTCGGCCGCGCCCGACTCCGGCCACTTCTACCGCGCCTTTCGTCTGGCCGTCCTCGTGCCACTGGCCCGGCTGCGCTTCCTGTTCATCCTAGGCGCTATCGGCGTGTTGATCGTGAAGTGGGACGACCTCGTGGCCCGGTACGAGAAGTACGTTCGGCCCGCCGCCGGGGCGGACGCGACCGACCCGGACCACGAATACTTCTGTCCCATGCACCCGACCGTGGTGCGCGACAACAAAAAAGAAAAGTGCCCGATCTGTTTCATGCCTCTTTCCAAGCGCAAGAAGGGCGATGTTGGGGGCGGCGAGGCGCTCCCGGCCGGCACGGTCGCGCGGGTGCAATTGTCCCCTTACCGGATCACACTCGCCGGGGTGAGGACGGCACCCGTCGAGTACCTCACCCTCACACGACAGATCACGACGGTGGGCACGGTCGAGTTCGACGAACGGACGCTGAAGGCCGTGTCCGCGCGCGTGAAGGGGCGGATCGACACGCTCCACGTCAACCAGACCGGGCAGATGGTTCACGCCGGCGACGCGCTCGCCGAACTTTACAGCCCCGATCTCGTGGTGACCGTCCAGAACCTGCTCGACGCGCGGGAGGCGAAGAACACGGTCGGGGAAAAGCTCGCCCGCGACCGGCTCAAGTTGTGGGGGATCGACGACACACAGGTGGAGGAGATCGTGAAGGCCGGCAAGCCGATCACGCACCTCACGATCCGCTCGCCGATCAAGGGCCACGTCCTCAAGAAGTACGTTCGCGAGGGGCAGTACGTCGAGGAGGGCGGGGCGCTCTTCGACGTGGCCGACCTCGCGAACGTGTGGGTGCAGGCGCAACTCTACGAGGACGACATTGCGTTCCTGCCGGCCGGCGGTCACGACCCCAAGACCGGCAAGCCCGACTTCGACCTGCCGGTCGCGGCCACAACGCGAGCGTTTCCCGGCAAGCCGTTCACCGGCACCCTGTCGTTCCTGTTCCCGCACGTTGACGCCGAGACTCGCACCCTCACAGTCCGGTTTACCGTGCCGAACAAGGACCACGAACTGCGTCCCGGCATGACTGCCACGGTCACCCTCAAACTCGACCACGACCTCCTCGCGAAGACGCCGGCCGGGGCGCGGCTCCAAGCCCGCGACGGGAAGGTGCTGGCCGTGCCGGAAACCAGTGTGATCGACACCGGGGCGCGGAAGCTCGTGTACCGGCAGACGCTCCCCGACACGTTCGACGGCGTGGCGGTCGAACTCGGTGCGAAGCTGTCGGCTCGCGACGGCGGCACCTACTACCCGGTGCTGTCCGGCCTGGCCGAAGGCGACCGCGTGGTGACCGCCGGGTCGTTCCTGATCGACGCCGAGACGCGGCTCAACCCGGCGCTCGGCTCGACCTACATCGGCGGCAGTTCGGGCGGCAAGGGCGGGCCAACGGTGGTACGTCCGACGACACCCGAAGACAAGGACACGAAGGTCGCGGCGGCGCTGGCGAAATTGACGCCGGCGGACCGGAAGCTGGCCGAGGCCCAGGCGTGGTGCCCGGTTCAGCGCGACCGGCTCGGCGTCATGGGTTTGCCCGTGAAGGTGAAGACACCCGACGGCCGGCCGCTCTACGTCTGCTGCGAGGCGTGTCGTTCCGAGGCCGAGGCGGACCCGTCGGGGATGCTCAACCGCGTCGAGGAACTGAAGCGGACCCGGACGATCACCGCCCCCCCGCCGGGTGACCCGCCCACGCCCACGCCTGTGGTCCCGGCCACGCCCGCCTTGACCGGCGAGCGGCTGGCGAAGGTGCGGGCCGGGCTGGACAAGCTCGCGCCCGACGACCGCAAACGCGCCGTCACTCAGCGGCTGTGCCCGGTGCAGGAGAAGCCGCTTGGCCTCATGGGTAAGCCCGTCGAGATCAAGCTCGACGGCACTGCGGTGTTCCTCTGCTGCGCCAGTTGCGAGGACGAGGCGAAAGCCGATCCAAAGGGGATGCTCAAAAAGATCGAGGCGTTCAAGAAACTGCCCCCGGTCCTGCCGGAGGGCCGGCCGTGATCGAGCGCGTGATCGAAGGTTCGGTGCGCAACCGGTTCATCGTTCTGGTGCTGGCGGCGGCGCTGGCGGTGTTCGGCGTCTATGCGATGCTCGACACGCCGGTCGATGCGGTGCCGGATCTCGGCGAGAACCAGGTGATCGTCTTCACCGACTGGACGGGTCGCAGCCCGCGCGAGATCGAGGACCAGGTGAGCTACCCGCTGTCGCGCCGGCTCCAGGGCTTGGCCGGCGTGAAGGCGGTGCGGTCTTCGAGCGAGTTCGGGTTCTCGATGATTACGATCATCTTCGAGGACCGCACGAACCTCTACTTCGCGCGCCAACGGGTGAGCGAGCGGTTGGCCGAGGCGTCGAGCTTCCTGCCGAAGGGCGTGACCCCGTACCTCGGCCCGGACGCGACCGCGCTCGGCCAGGTGTTCTGGTACACGCTGGAGCCGTCGAAGAATCACCCCATCGACCCGGCGCGACTGTGGGCGCTGAACAAGTTCTACGTCGCCCCGCAACTGAACGCGGCAGCGGGTGTCGCCGAGGTCGCGACCGTCGGTGGCACGCCGGTCGAGTACCAAGTGGACGTGCGGCCCGAAGACCTGCGGGCCTATGGCGTCACCGTCGGCGAGTTGTTCGACGCGGTGAGCCGCGCGAACCTCCCGGCCGCCGGTGGGGTAATCCAGAAGAACAACGCCGAGTACATCGTGCGCGGCGTTGGGTGGGTAAAGGGCCGGCAGGACATCGAGGACGCGGTGGTCAAGGAGGTGGGTGGAATCCCGGTCTACGTCAAGACGGTCGCGACGGTGCAGATGGGGCCGGCGTTCCGGCGCGGCGTGTTCGAGAAGGACGGCAACGAGGTGGTCGGGGGAGTCGTGTTGGTGCGGCACGGGGAGAATCCGCTGCGCGTCACCGAGCGCGTCAAGGAGAAGATCAAGGAACTTCAGCCGGGCCTGCCCGAAGGCGTGCAAATCGTCCCGGCCTACGACCGCACCCGGCTCATCCAGGGCGCGGTCGGCACGCTCGCGCGGGTGATGTGGCACGAGATGCTCATCGCCGTCGTCGCCATCATCCTGATCCTCTCGCACGTCCGCAGCGCCTTCGTCATCTGCGTCACGCTGCCGCTCTCGGTGCTGTTCTCGTTCGCGATGATGTGGCTCCTGCGCCGGTTCGGGGTCGTGGACATCCAGGCCAACATCATGTCGCTGGCCGGCATCACGATCTCCGTCGGCATCCTGGTCGATCAGGCCATCGTGATGGTGGAGAACGCCACACACCATCTGAAGGATAAGTTCGGCACCGAGAAGGTGACCGGCGACACCCGTGAGGCCGTCATCCCGGCGCTGCGCACGGTCGGCCGGCCGATCTTCTTCTCCGTCCTCATCATGCTACTTTCCTTCGTGCCGGTGTTCATGCTCTCCGGGCGCGAGGGGAAGCTTTTTCACCCGCTCGCCTTCACGAAGTCGCTCGCGCTTCTCGGCACCGCGCTCATCTCAGTCACGGTGGTGCCCGCACTCATCCCGACGTTCATCCGGGGCCGGCTGCGGGGCGAGGAAGAGAACTGGATCGTCCGCAGCTTCGCGCGGGTGTACCGCCCGATGCTCACCTTCGCCCTCGACCGCTTCAACCTCGTGATGTGGGCGTTCGCGGCGCTGCTCATCCTCGCGGCCGGCCTCTTCCCGCTTCAGGCGGTGGTCGGGATGGGCGCGGCCGAACACGCCTGGCGGGTCATGTTCCTTGCCACCTTCTTCCTCGTCACCGGCCTCACGGTCATCTTCACGCGCGGATTGGGGTGGCAGACGCTCTCACTCGTCACGCTCACGCTCCTTGCGTTGTGGGCGTGGCACTTCCCCAAGATCGGCGTGTCGTTCATGCCCATGCTCGACGAGGGGACCACTCTCGACATGCCGGTGACCGTGCCCCGTGTGAGCGTGACCCAGGCGGCCGACGACCTGAAGGCCCGCGACGCGCTCATCCGTAGTTTCCCCGAAGTGGAGGGCGTGGTCGGCAAGTCGGGGCGCGCCGACACCGCGACCGATCCGGCCCCGCTCGACATGGTGGAGACGTTCGTCAACTTCCGCCCGCGCGAGTTGTGGCCCAAGCGGGTCATCAAGTACGCCGACGCCGAGCGGCAGACGCGGCGGGTGCTGGCCGCGCTGGAGGAACGGGGGTTCGTCGTGCCGGCGGACGGCGAGGACCGCGATTCGCTCGTCAACGACGCCTCCCAGAAGGGCCTGGAGCGGTTCGACGAAGTGATGCGCGAACTGGCCCTGCGCCGGTACAAGGAGTTCGAGGCGGAACTGGCCCCCGCCCTGACCCGGCTCGTGGTCACCGAGACACTGCGGAACGCACGGACCGGCGGGCACCTGGGCGAGATGACGGATGAGGCGGCGTTCGTGGAGTCGGTCGTGGCCGCTTCGCCCGACGACGCCCGGCGACTGGCCCTCAGTCCGGCCGAGGAGGTCGTCTCGCGGGTGCAGAAGCGAACCATCGACGCACTGGCAAAGGGCGGCCTGGTCCGCGATACGTCAGCAGCACTGGAGGTTCACGAGTCGCGGTGGCGGCTGGCGTGGAGCGACGTGCGCGAGGCGTTCGGCCGCGCCCGCCCGCCGCTCGCGGCGGTCACACTGGGCGCACTCGAAGCCGAGCGGACGCGGCTCTGGCGGGAGCGGGTGGCGACGGTCAACTGGGAACTGTTCGACCGGGGCACGGAGGCGTTCACCTGGTTCGCGCTCGAAGAGTGCGTCAGGGCGGCCCAGGCGAAGGGGTTACTTGCCGGCGCGGAGAAGGGCGCGGAAGCCGAGCGGTTCGCCACCGCCGCGTTCCACGTTCGGGTCGGCAAACCGCACGATGCCGGTGCGTTCCCCGTATTTGGTGAACTGCGAGCCGAACTTGAGAAGCCGTTCCGCGAGGCGGTCGTGTTCCGCCAGAGGACCGGCGGGCCGAAAGGCGACCTCGTGGACGACGAGATGGGTCGCGTGCTGCAAGTGCCGGGTTGGTCCAACATCTTCACCCAACCCATCGTCAATCGCATCGAGATGCTCTCCACGGGTGTCCGCACCGACATCGGCATCAAGGTGTTCGGCCCGGACCTCGACACTATCACGCGGGTGTGCGCGCAGATCGAGGCGGCGGTCAAGCCGGTCGCCGGGGCGCGCGACGTGGTGGCCGCACCGATCATGGGCAAGGGCTATCTGGAGATCGCTATCGACCGGCAGAAGGCGGCGCGATTCGGCGTGTCGGTCGAGGACGTGCAGACCGAGATCGAGACGGCGCTCGGCGGGCGGGTGGTGACCTACACCGTCGAGGACCGCGAGCGGTTCCCGGTCCGCGTCCGGTACGCCCGCGCCTACCGCGAGGACGAGGACGCGGTGAAGCGGCTGTTGGTTCCGGCGCGGACGGCCGCCGAGACGAAGCCGGGCGCGCCCGCCACCGGCGATCCGTCGTTCCGCACCGAGCCGCACGCGGGGGTGCCCGAACACGCCGCGAAGGGCAAGAAGTTCATCCCACTGACTGCCGTGGCCGACGTGCGGATCACCGAAGGGCCGGCCGTCATCAAGGGCGAGAACGGCCGGCTACTGAACTACGTCACCCTGAACGTCCGGGGCCGCGACGCGGTAGGCTTCGTCGATGAGGCCAAGCGGGTTGTCGCACAAAAGGTGAAGTTGCCGGAAGGCGTCCACGTCGAATGGGCCGGCGAGTTCGAGCATCAGGAGCGAGCCGCGCGCACTCTACGGTTGGTGTTCCCGGCGGTCATCCTCGTCATCTTTCTCGTGCTGTACCTCACTTACCGTGACTTGGCCGACGCGGGCCTGATGATGCTCGCCGTGCCGGAGGCGCTCGCGGGCGGGGCGTTCTTCCTGTTCCTGTTCCCGAAGATCCTCAACGGGTGGGACTCGCCGCCGCTCGATTTCAGCGTGGCGGTGTGGGTCGGGTTCATCGCGTGCTTCGGCATGGCGACCGAGACCGGCATCATCATGCTCGTCTACCTGCGCGAAGCCATCGACAAGCGCGGCGGTCTGGAGAACATCCGCTCACTCGACGAACTGCGAGCGGCCGTGGTGGAGGGGGCCGTCCATAGGTTGCGGCCGAAGCTCCTGACCGAGGGCGTCGCCATCATCGCCATCTTCCCGATGGTTTTCGCCACCGGGGTCGGTGCGGAGGTTCTCGCGCCGATGGCCCTGCCGGTCTTGGGCGGTCTGTTGATCTCCGACGAGGTGGTGGACCTGTTCCTCCCGGTGCGGTTCTTCTGGGTCCGCCGGGCGCGGTGGCTGAAGCTCGAAGCCGAGGGGAAGCTCAACCACCAGCGCGCGGGCGCGCCCGTCGAGCCGACCGAAACCGAACACGCGAGTGCAACCCCCATCCCGGTCGGCTCGGCCGAAGGTGCGGGTGTTTCAGACGCCGGAGACGCGGGCGGCGCGGTGCCGTCTGCGCACCCCGGCGGAGTTCCGTGAGTGAGGGCGATCCGATGATTCGTTCGATTATCGCGGCAGTGGCGGTCGTGGCCGCCGGGCTGTGGGCATTCGGGGCCGTGGCGTCGGCCGAGGACAAGAAGGAGGTCAAGCTCACCGGCACGCTGATGTGCGGTAAGTGCAGCCTCAAGATCACGCCGAAGTGCAGCAACGTCCTCCAAGTGAAGGAGGGCGACAAGACGGTGAACTACATCCTCGACGACAAGGGCAACGGCGAGGACTACCACGAGGGCGTCTGCGGCGACGGCAAGATCGCCGGCGTGACCGTGACCGGCACCGTGAGCGAGAAGGACGGCAAGAAGTACGTCAAGGCGACGAAGGTGGACCTGCCCAAAAAGTAAGTGTCCATGCGACGCGCCCGGTGCCGTTCCCGTGGGCACCGGGCAGGTTGCTTTCGACCGTGGCCGGGAGGACTCGTGGAGGGCGGTGCGATGGCGCTGACGAGCGGCCAGTTGGCGAAGAAATGTGATGTCGGTGTGGAGACGTTGCGCTTCTACGAGCGTGAGGGCCTGCTCGACAAGCCGGCGCGAACGGGGTCGAACTACCGGCAGTATCCGGTCGAGGCCGTTGAGCGGGTCCAGTTCATCCGCCGCGCCCAGTTGCTCGGCTTCCAGTTGAAGGACATCAAGGAGTTGCTCGCCCTGCGCGACGACCCCGACGCGGGCAGCGGTGACGTGCGGGAGAAGGCGGTGGCGAAGCTGGCCGACATCGACCAGCGGATCAAAGACTTGGAGGCGATGAAGACCGAACTAACTCGGCTGGTCGCCGCGTGCGACGGGTCCGGGCCGGCGGCCGAGTGCCCCATCATCACCGCCATCTGCGAAGTTCGACCGGGCTGAACGACGTTGCTTCGTCCGCGCAGGGGATTCCCCCCATCGACCTTCGAGCAAAAGACCGCTCACAGTCGGCCCTCGTGTTCGGGATCGTGTTCCGCCCGGAAGGTGTGCGGAAGTGACGAACCGACACGGGGTGGTGCGTTCTCGCACATGCTCGGCATGCCGCTATCCCGAATCGGCGGCCTATCACGGGCACCGGCGGCAAATCGTCCCGTCCATCTGAACCGCAGGCACACAGTCGGGTACGGCACATGGGTTGCGACGACTTCTACTGCTGCCGACGTGTCAACTGCGTCCACTCCTTCGAGCTTTTCGCGCGGTTGGCCCTTGACCCCGTACCGTGGTACGGACCGTAGACTGCTCGTGGCGACGCCCTCGCCCCGAAGGAGCAGAACATGAACCACAGCCACCACGACCATAATCATCACGGCCACGGGCAGACGACTACCGAGCTTCCCCATGCCGACGCAACGGCTACCGATCCGGTGTGCGGCATGATCGTGAACCCCGCCACGGCTGCCGGCTCGACGATGCACGATGGCGTGCCGTACCACTTTTGCAGCCGGCACTGCCTGGCAAAGTTCGAGGCCGACCCCGGCAAGTACGTTGCGCGCGCCGCGAAGACGGAGGGACATTCGTGCTGCGGCGCAAAGGCCGCCCGACCACCTCAATCACCGACACAGCCGACAGCGGAGAGGGTGAAGTACACCTGCCCAATGCACCCAGAGGTGGTTCAGGACGGCCCCGGCACCTGTCCGAAATGCGGCATGGCGCTGGAGCCGATGACGCCGCAGGTGGGCGAGGAGGACGACACCGAACTGCGCAACATGACCCGCCGGTTTCGCATCGCCACGGTGTTGACAGTACCGTTGTTCGTCTTGGCGATGGCTCCCATGATCCCCGGCGTGCAACTCCCGCACTGGCTCATGGACGCGGCTAACTGGATCGGCCTCGTGCTGGCGACGCCGGTCGTGTTCTGGGCCGGGCGGCCAGTCTTCGTGCGGGCTTGGCAGGCGGCGCAGCACCGCACCGCCAACATGTTCACGTTGATCGCACTCGGCACCGGCGCGGCGTGGGCTTACAGTGCCGCCGCGACCCTTGCGCCCTGGGTGTTCCCGGCCGAGTTCACCGACAGGCATGGCGTCATCTCGACCTACTTTGAGGCGGCGGCCGTCATCACCGCGCTAGTCCTGCTCGGCCAGGTGCTGGAACTCCGCGCCCGCCGAAGCACGGGCGCGGCCATCCGCGCCCTGCTCGCGCTGGCTCCCGCTACCGCGAGGCGGGTTCGCGACGACGGCACCGAGGAGGACATCCCACTGGGCCACGTCCACGTCGGCGACCGGCTGCGGGTGCGCCCCGGCGAGAAGGTGCCGGTGGACGGGACGGTGGCCGAAGGCTCCGGCGTCGTGGACGAGTCGATGCTCACCGGCGAGCCGATCCCGGTGCCGAAGCAGCCGGGCGACGCGGTGACCGGCGGCACTGTGAACACTACCGGCTCGTTCGTGATGACCGCGACCCGCATCGGCAGCGAGACGGTGCTGGCCCGGATCGTCCGGCTCGTCGGCGAAGCGCAGCGGAGCCGCGCCCCGGTACAGAAACTCGCCGACCGCGTGGCCGCGTGGTTCGTCCCGGCCGTGGTCGCGGTGGCGATCATCACCTTCGTGATGTGGGCGATCTTCGGTCCACAACCCGCGCTGGCCTACGCGCTCGTGAACGCGGTCGCCGTCCTCATCATCGCTTGCCCGTGCGCACTGGGGCTGGCCGCACCGATGTCGGTCACCGTCGGCGTCGGGCGCGGCGCGCGAGAGGGCGTACTCGTCAAGTCCGCCGACGTACTGGAGCGGATGGAGAAGGTCGATACCGTCGTCGTGGACAAGACCGGCACGCTGACCGAAGGCAAGCCGCGCCTCGTCACGCTGCTGCCGGCGCGCGGGTTCACGGAGATCGAACTGCTCCGCTTGGCTGCCGCACTTGAGAAGGGAAGCGAACACCCGCTGGCCGCCGCGATCCTCAAGGGGGCGCAGGACCGGGTAGTCAACGCACCGACCGCCGAGGGGTTCGAGTCGGTCGCCGGCAAGGGCGTGCGCGGCACCGTGACGGGCCGCCGGGTCGCGCTCGGCAACCGGGCGCTGATGGAGGCCGAGGGCGTGGGCGATCTGAACGGCCTCGCGGCCCGCGCCGAGGAACTGCGGCGTGACGGACAGACCGTCGTGTTCGTCGCGGTGGACGGCAAGGTGGCGGGTTTGGTGGGCGTCGCCGACCCGATCAAGCACCGGTCGTTCGACGCCGTTGACCAGTTGCGCGCGGCCGGGGTGCGCGTCGTCATGCTCACCGGCGACAGCCGCACCACGGCCGAGGCGGTCGCGAAGAAACTCGGCATCACCGAGGTGGTGGCCGAGGTTCTTCCCGAACAAAAGGTCGAAACCGTGCGAAAACTGAAGGCCGAGGGCCGCGTGGTCGCGATGGCCGGGGACGGCGTGAACGACGCGCCCGCTCTGGCGGCGGCGGATGTCGGGATCGCGATGGGCACCGGCACCGATGTGGCGATGGAGTCGGCCGGCGTCACTCTCGTGAAGGGCGACCTGCGGGGTATCGTGAAGGCGCGGAACCTGAGCCGCGCCACGATGAAGAACATTCGCCAGAACTTGGTCTTCGCGTTCGCCTACAACTTGCTCGGCGTGCCGGTTGCGGCGGGAGTGCTGTACCCGTTCTTCGGGTTACTGCTCAGTCCGATGCTCGCCGCCGCCGCGATGAGCCTCAGTTCGGTGTCGGTGATCGC
Source organism: Gemmata sp. (assembly GCA_022843445.1). Lineage (GTDB taxonomy): Bacteria > Planctomycetota > Planctomycetia > Gemmatales > Gemmataceae > Gemmata. The sequence continues at coordinate 50,152 of JALHNS010000001.1, read as the reverse complement.
CAACGCACTCCGGCTGCGGTACACGGAGTTGTGAGGTGAAGAGCGCCGGGCAACGTGTGGTGTCCGTCGATACCCACAGGTTGCCATCTTGTAAAAAATCGACAGCGGACGCGACATCTGGTTCCGCGCCGCAATTTCACGGGAGGGCGAGCGATGACGAAGTTTGCGGTGTTGGCTGTTACGGTCGGTGTGCTGGCTTGGGCCGCCCCTGTGCGGGCGGCCGAGACGAAGGTCGAGTTGAAGAGCGTCCACATGTGCTGCCCAGGGTGCGCCGAGGCGGTCGATGAGATCCTCAAGAAGGTCGAGGGCGTGAGCGGCGTCGCGGTCGATCAGAAGACCCGGACGGCGCGGTTCATCGCGACGGACGCGAAAGCGGCACAGAAGGCGCTCGACGCGCTGGCCGCAGAAGGTTTCCACGGCGACACGGGCGGCGCGAAGGACTTCGCCTTCAAGGACGACAGCGGGGTGAAGGCGGGCCAGGTCAAGTCGCTGACAGTGACCGGCTTCCACAACTCCTGTCCGGGGTGCGTCAAGTCGTTCCGCGAGGCGATCAAGGATGTGAAGGGCGTGACCGGAGACAACGCCAAGTCGAAGGTCACCACCGCCGAGGTGACCGGTGAGTTCGACGCGGCCGAACTGGTCAAGGCGCTCAACAAGGCCGGGTTCCACGTCAAAGTCAAGCAGTGACCCCGCCGCCAACTGGAGCGGCGTCCGCAGGTATGAGCCGGGGGTCTCACTTCGCCCACGAGGTCGGCCGCATGGCCGGGGCTGCGGCCTGACGTTCCGGGTCGCCGTCGGATGAAACCCCGTACCACTTGTACGGGTTTGTTCACGGTTCCGTGGTCGGCGACCTCACCTCCTCGTCCCGGTGCGGTAGACTCGGTGGTAACCACTCCCCACCGGAACCGACCCATGAGGCCCAGAGCATTTCTTCTCGTTGTCGTCACGGCCGCGATGTTGACCGGGTGCAGCAAGACCGCGCCCGAAGCCGCTGTCGCGCCGGGTACACCGGTGCCGTCGCCCGGCGGGGCGGGTGACGACACGACCGCCACGAAGGTGTTTGAGGATCGCATCCTGCCGATCTTCAAGTCGCCCGACCCGTCCAGTTGCGCCCGCTGCCACTTGGCGAGTGTGGACATCAAGGACTATATTCTGCCCGACGCGAAGGACACGTTCCTCGCCCTGCGCGACCAGGGCCTCATCGACCTCGCCAAGCCCGAAGACTCGAAAATCCTCAACCTCATCAACCGGGGCGCGGACGACCCGAAGGGCGCGGGGCTGATCTCCGCGAAGAAGCAGAAGACCGAGTACGAAGCGTTCGCCGCGTGGATCAAGGCGTGCGCCGCCGACCCCGCGATCAAGAACGCGCCCAAGCCGGACAAGGCCCCCGCCCTCGCGACCAAGCCGGTCGAAGTCGTGCGGCACGCCCGGAAGGACCAGATGCTGGAGTCGTTCGAGGCGAACGTGTGGTCGCTCCGGTTCCGCTGTATGAACTGCCACACCGAGGGCACGCCGCAGAACGACAAGCTCGTGAAGGAGAACGGGGCGCGGGTCGCGTGGTTCAAGAAGGGCGGTCCCGAAGCGACGATGGAGTACCTGCTCGCCAGCAAGCTCATCGACACCGACAACCCGGAGAAGAGCCTGCTACTGACGAAGCCGCTCGGCGATGTAAAACACGGTGGCGGCATCAAGATCGTCGTCGGCGACCAGGGCTACAAGCAAATCCGCGCGTGGGTCGAGGACGTGGCCGCCATGAAGAAGGGCAAGTACCCGAAGGCGACCGACCTCCCGCCGGCAGACACCGGTCCCAAGCAGTTCGGCACCGAGGCGTGGTTCCGACTGAACAACACGCCGGGCGCGTGGAACGGGAAACTCCTCCAGGTGGACGTGTACGCCTGGGACGCGAAGGTGAGCGCGTGGGAGAAGGAGCCAATCGCCACCTCCGACCGCGTGTCCGGCGGCGGGGGCTGGCAGCACACGGTCACGCTCTTGGCAGCGGCCGGTTCCGACCGCGCGAAGGCGTGGGCGAAAGGCAAGCCGGCGCTGCCGGCCGGCAAGTACCTCGTGAAGGTGTACGTCGATTCGGAGGGCAAGGCGAAGAAGGACTGGAAGGCCCCGCTCGGCGCGAACGAGTTCGTCGGGCAGGCCGAGTTCCAGGGGCAATGGCGCGAGGGCTACAGCGCGATGACCGTCGTGGACGCGGGCAAGGTTGCGAAGTAGTGGCTACCGGCCGGAGGCTTGCAGCGGCACACCGACCGCCCGTTCGAGGGCCGCTCGGCGGCGGGTAGCCTCGGCCACCGCCTCGTAGTAACGGTCCCGCAAGCCCACCGCGTTCCTCTGCGCCTCGATCAGATTCAAGAACGGAACGCGGTTGTTCGTATAGCCGGCCTGGGCCTCTTTTACGTTGGCCGCTGCCGCCGGCAGCACCTTCGATTCGTAGAGCTTCACCACCTCGTCGGCCTCACGCACCCGCTCGAACGCCTCCTGCACCTCGAAGTTGATCCGGTCGGTGAGCCGCGCGAGTTCCGCCCGGCGCTGGGCGACCTTCGCCCGCGCCTCGTCAACGGCACCGCCGCGCCGGGCGTACCGTACAGGTAGATTCGTCCGCAGCCCGACCTGCCACTGGAGCGGTGGGCCGCCCGGCCCTTGCCAGAAGCCGTCGTAAGCGCCGAATACTTCTACGTCCGGCTTGTACTCCCTGAGTGCCAGCGCGAGGGCCGATTCCTCGGCGGCGACGCGAGCGGCCACCGCGCGCACGTCGGGTCGGCCGAGGGCGGCCTCGCGTAGTTTGACCGCGTCGGGTAGCGGTCCGGCTCCAACCGCGTCGCCCGGCGGTGGAAGTGGGCCATCCGGCGGCAGGTGCATGAGCGTGTTGAGCCGGGCCACGGCCACCAACCGGGCACGGCGCAGAGACACGAGCCGCTCCTCCTGACGTGCGATCTCCACGTCGGCCTGGAGAACATCCTGTTGCTGACCCTGACCGGCCTTGTACCGTGCCTCGGCATTCTTGCGGAACTCCGCGAGGAGTTTCGCGTTCTCCTCTGCCACGACAGCGGCTTTCACCGCGAGGTAGTAGTCGGCCAGTGCGGAGCGCGCGGCCTCGGTAAGTTGAAGACGTGCGTCCTCCACGTCCTCTGCGGCGGCCAGCGCGTCGGCCTTCGCCGCATCACCCTTCAGTCCCCGCTTGCCGGGATAGAGGAACTTCTGAGCGACCTCGACGCGCGCGGCGTAGTTGACGTGCGTGGCCCCGGCCGACCCCGGCGCGGTTGTGAACGCGAAGGTCGGGTCGTCGAGCGAGGTCACCTGCGGGTAGCGGGCCGCCGCTGCCTCTGACGTAGCCCGCATCTGGTCGAGCGTCGGGTTTCGGTCGAGAACCACACGAACCACGTCAACGGCGGTCAGCGTGGTGAGTCCTTCGAGGGATTGCCGAGGGGATCGGGGGCCGTTGGGCGGGGGTACGACGGGAGCCACTTCGTGATGCGCGACCGGAACAACGGACGGCCCGGACTGGATCGCCACAGGACCGGGGCGAACAAGTCCGGCTCCGGGCGTCGGCATCCACAGCGGCGGTGACGAGGGCGCAGCGCACCCACATGCGGCGAGCCAAACCGCAGCGGCGACGGTCGAGGAACGGTACTTGAACACCGACATGAGCCGCTCCGCGAGGGCGTGATGTCGTCTAAATCGGCAAAACCGGAACAGCCCGTCGAGGAAAACTGCGGCAGCCAGCGGATCGTGGAAAATCGGGTGAAGTGGTGTACGGGGTCAGGCTTCAAGGCGCGCTAACCTCGATTTTCCAGTTCGCGGGTGGGACATCACCGTCACGAGTGTCGAAGGTCGGTGGTCGGTGGTCGAGGCCCTACTTCCGACCCCACCCGGTCGCGATGGAACTTTGTCACCGGCCGTGTGACGGGTTCCTTTCGCGTGATCCTTCAAGAGTTGCTCGAAATCCGAGACGGCCACGTTGGGGGCCATCTCGCTGATAGTGAGCGCAGACCAATCGCCACCAAACTAATAGGCGCAACCCCCGGCGCAGTCTTCTGAGGGTCCGGCGATTTTTTCGGCCGCGACCTTTCGGGAAACTTTCAGCGTACACCCGATGGGCGCGAAACGTGGTTCGCACAAAAAATGAAACACGAAGGGGCGAAGGCGGGTACGGGGATAAAGATGTTACTTTTCAGCGTTGCGCGTTTCGATTTCGCAATTGCTCATAATGTTCCGAGGGCCAAGAAAAGGGAGCGGGTCAGGTAATAGCCGGACTCCTACCAGATCGGTAATCTGTGCCAGCACAATTGCTATTAACCAACGAACGAACACTCCTTTTCAGGCAAACCACGAGCGTGAGAAGCGGTAACGTGATGGATACACAAGGCTGACTGAATTGGGCAGAAGGACACCGCACGCCGCAGGAACCTTGCGACCGAGTCGGTCACGATGCTGGCTTAATAGCCCCGGTTCAGCGGCGCAGGGGGCCAGACCGTTTGTGAAATAAGAATCGCCTCTCGGCTGGCAACTCACGCAGGAGCTATTAGCCGAGAGGCATGACGCCGAAAGTTACTCGTCCTGCCGCTCGCTTTCAGCGGGTGAGGCGAGGAGTTGTTCGAGCCGACTCCTGATTCGCTCGGCCTGGAACGGGGCCACGATCAGTGTCACCGGCCAGTGACGAATGCCGTCCCGGTCGCGCTCGAATCCGCCCCGTTCGGGAGCGCCGCACATCACCGTGAGCAGGTCTTCCATCTCCGCGCGGGTGCGGAGCCAGATGCGGGCCGTCCCGACGCCGACAACGGCCCCGCCGGTGCCGTCCGGCGATACGCCGATCATCGTTCCGTTCGCACTCGTTACTTTCTTCGGCATGGCTACTCACCTCGAACACCTGAAGTCCCTCGCCCGCTTGCCACGTCAACGGGCAAGTTGAAAACAAAGCCAATACAGGGTTCCCCATTTTCGTTCACTGCAATTGACAACGCTACTCGCCGCCATTGCTATAATCGTATATCGCCAATGGGTGGCAATTATAGATTTCCGCACATCAATCCTTAGACCATCAATCAAACCGAGAAAAACAATGATCAGCGACATCCTCAGCGACACCGAACACGACATCGAAAAATACCAGCGGGACTTTCCGAAGTGTTATCACACATTTCGCGAAGAAATTGAGAATGTCAAGTCAGTGATGAGGGCGCTTCGTATTCGGCTCGATACTCCTCCGACGCTGACAAGAGAAGAAAACGATCCGAAGACAAAGGCCGAATTCGACCGGTGATCTTTTTGTGTCGCAAACTCCAACGGGCGGGGCGTCAATAGTGCTGACCCGCTCTGTTGGAATCGCGCGGTCGAGAACCTCCGCGCCGTCGAGTTCATGCGGGAGGTCGACCGCCCGCGCCCGCCGCAGGAGTTCGGTCGCGAAGAAGCCAGTGCCGACGGAATCGAGATCGAGGTCGGCTCGTCGTCCGGCATCTACGGCGGCACGACCCGCACCGAGCGATGGGTTCTGCGGCGGAACGGGGAGTGCAAGGGCACGGTCACCAGCGGCTCCAACGACGGCCGGCGACCGCCGACGACGGTGGAGATGGTACTGCGGTCGGAGGAGAAGTATCGGGAGTGCCAGCGGCTCTTGCGCGAGACACGGTTCTTCGGGATGCGGGACCGGGAGCCGAAGAACCGGTTCGAGAATCGCACGGCCTGGATCGAGGTCCGCACCGGCCTCCGCCACCATGTGGTCCGCGTCATCTCCCCGGAACCGTCGCCGGCAGAGTTCACTCGGATCACAGAATTTGTCTCCGGGCTGCGAGAGCAGGCGACGGAAACGAAGTAATACAAAGCGGGTCAGTCGCGCCCGCCGACTGTTGTTAATGAGGCAGCGTGTCCTTCCACGGCGCGGTGACGACCTTCTTGGTCATTAGCTCCTTGAGGCGGCTCTGGATCGTGTTGATGTAGCGTGCCCGGAACTCGACCAACTTCCCCGCGTCGTAAAACTCGATCAGTCGCCGCGAGAGCATCAGGCTGAACTGGCCTGCGAAGATCACGCACGTCTGCAACATCTCCGGGTGCCGGACTGGGCGGACCACAGTGGCCCCGCCCTTCCGACCGACGGCATCCAGCGCCGCGCCGGCGTGAACTTCGTTCGACCACTGGCGGTAAAGGAACTCGTACAGGGCCGGGTGACCAACCTTGATCGCCAGGTCGCGCAAGTTCGCCGGGCCGCCGAAGAGTGAGTACCACTCCGGGTCGGACTTACTCTTCTTCTTGGTCTTCTTCGTCGAATCTGTAGGGTCAATGTGGTACTCGCGCAGCAGATGCCACTCCTGTTCGATGGGCACGAAGTCGGGCCGCGCCAGCATCGACCGCAAGTTGGCGATGGCCTTCGTGTAGTCGATGGCCGGTAGCGTGGACAGCACGTCCCCCACGGGGTCCGTACTCAATACCCTTCGCCACTCGCGCCCCGCATCAGTTGAGGGGTCGGCTTTCTCGTACAACTTGATCCGTCGGTGCGCGTGCGCCACTTGGTACGCTCGTGCCCGGCGCACCGTGTCGGCTTGCAGGATGTGCAGGACGCCAAAGACGCCCTCCAAAGCACTGCGCAACGCCGTCTGACAGGGGTGGCTACACCCGCGTGACACCATCGCCGAAACAGCGTCCAGCGATTCGATGACGTGCCGGGCCAGAAGCAAGATCGTGATGTGGTGGTTCTCGTCGGTCTTCGACGCCGCGCTCTCGGCCACGGTGTAAGCGTTCACGAGGCAACCCACGCAGTCGTCAACGTAGACCGAATATGCCTCACAAATCTTCTTCAGTGCCTCTCGGTCTGTATCGGAGGACAGCATCTGGGGGAAAAACATCATGCGCTCCATTACGGCAGCCGGGTGCTTTGCAAATTACCGCATTGGTTTCGGACACGCTCGGCGGCAGGGCGGTTCGGGCGCGAACGAAAGCCGTCGCGACAACCCGACGAGTTCGCCGCCGGAACGCTTCGGATTCGGAGTCGGCCCACTTATTTCATAGCGGCTCTCACTCGGATAACATGGTGTCTACCACTGAGTGCCACCATGACCATCACCCTCCCCGGTCCGCCCTACAAGGGCACTTTTCAGATTCGCGACACGGTTTCGCACGCTGGTTGGTCCGAGTCGCTCTGGCTCAATACGCCCGACTTCGTGGTGAGCCGAACCGTCGTGCAGGAACTCGCCGCGCTGCGGATCGCCCTATTGCCGCCGCGCTACCGGCTCGACCGCACCCGCGCCTCGAACCCAAAACTTCCCAGGGCCGGACCGACCGACGAACTCAAACGACACGGCAGCTACAAGGGTGACGGCACCACCCACCGCCAGAACACCACGCTCCGACTGCGCCTCCAGGGCGGGGGCTACCAGACGCCGTACAACTTGGGCGGAGTGCCTGGCGATGTTGCGGACGCCGCCGGCACACACCCAACTGAGGTGTGGCAGGCGGCCTTCGATCTCTTTGTGGCGGCGCTGCGGAAGCACTGCGTAATGGTCTGCCAGCCGCACCGCCCGCGCGAGCCGCGTCAGGACAACATCGCCGCCATCGTGCAGGGGTAGTGGAACCGCGTGGACATCACATTGACGGCGGACACGTTCGTGCCCGAACAGATCGGGCGGTCGCTGTCGGTGCGGATTAGCGGGGCCGGGGCCAAGACGCTCAACGGCACACAGGTCGTCGTCCCCGTTGATACGACCCATTGTTACACGAACAAGCCGATTGCGGTGCGGTCAGAGGTCAGACCGGGTGGCCGGCTCAATTTGCCCCGCGAGCCGATCATGGTGACGATTGAGCAGGTGCTGGCTGAGAAGTTGGCGACCCGCAAGCGCGGGTGGGGGCACTCGTACCGCCGAGCGCGGCGGCGCAACCGGCCGCGCGGCTGACGAGGTGACCGATGGCTTTCCGCGAGTTCGTTTACCCCGCCGTTCTCGACCGGCTTGGGCTGACTGCCCAAACCGCCGACCTGTCCGCCGGCGCGTCGTCGGTGCAGGTGCGCCCGGAGTTCGGCTCGCTCTTCGAGGAGTGCCTGGCGATTGCGGTCGCCGATCTCGGCATCTGCACGGAGAAGGCTCGATCCGAGTTTCTGATCGCGCCGGTCCTAGTCGAACTGCGCCGTGCGATGGGCCGCCGGTTCTCGATGTTTTCTGGCATGGAGCTAAACGTCAACAAGGGGCGCGGACTGAACGGCGCGTGCGATTACGTTTTCACGAAGGGCGACAACCAGCACCTGCGCGAGGCCCCGATCATCGGCATTCTGGAAGCGAAGAACGAGGACTTCTGCAATCAGGGGTTGGGTCAGTGCATCGCGGCCATGTTCGCCGCGCAACTCCGCAACAAGAGTGCGGGCTGGTCGGTCGTGCGGGTGTTCGGAGCGTGTACCACGGGCCGGGCCTGGCAGTTCCTCTCACTCGAAGGCGCGGTCCTCAGCATCGACTGGACGACGTACCGGGCGAACGACCTCGGCCGGGTGCTAGGCATCCTCAAGCACCGCGTCGAGCGCACACTGGACGCGGACGGTGACAAGCGAACCACCGGCGCAACCGGCGTGGCCCCCGAATCGGCCCTCACCGCCCCTTCTTGATAACCGAGTGACGATAGAAGTTAATTCCGAACTCGTTCCGAACCCACGGAAGGGTCAGAGGTGCCCCACCCTCGGCGGTGGTGGACCGCTTCGCGGCGCAGAACGTCGTGTGGAGCAGTAACCAGAACCAGGTACTCCAGGCTTGCGCCTTCGTTGGCGGCTTCCCACGCGCCAGGGTCGCCACCTTCCGCGCGAAGTCTACCGCATCCGCGAAGGTCGGCGGCGCGCCCGTGGCTCGGTCAAGGATGGCCTCCGCCGGCTTGTATTGGAGCCACGCTGCCCAGTGATCGCACGTCGTATCGGACTCGCGACACCCGAAGAACCGCCGATCTCCCGTCTCGCCGCCGTCCGTCCGCATGATGAAGAACAGCGCGATGCGGTTTGACCACTCACGCCGCTCGACGACCTCCTCTCCGACCAAGCACTGTGGCGAGAGCGGCTCGGTCAGGAGGTTCCGCTTGCCTGGTTGCAGTGTGGCTCCGATGACCGCGCCGGGCGCGCCCAAGAGCATCGCGCGGTAGCAACAGAAGCTGAACGGGTCGAAGGCAGGTCGGAAGCCGGTCACATCGGTGCCGTGCGTGCCGCCGAGGATGTACGATTCGGTGCGGTTGCGGGGCCGGTCGTTCCGGTCGGTGCGTGTGTTCGCGAGTTCGAGCGTGAGTGTCGCGAGCCTGCCGCTCGGCCGCGTCAATTGGGTGGAGTCCATAGAATGCCCTCCAACACATGCGTCTGGCGGCATCATACTCATTCCGCCTTACTGTGCCCGTCTCGTGATCTCTGCCCTCTGGCGGTCGAAGCCTCAGCCCACGCGGGCCGCAAGGTTACCAGCCTCGACTTCATTGCCGCGCTCAAGTGGAACTGCTCTTGTCGCTGAGGGTAACAACGAATTGACGTTGGGTGTTCACCCTAGCGCATGCCTTCGGGAGCGGGCGTATTTTTTGAGGCTGCTCTTTTGGGTACTCTTCAACGCTCCTGCCCCGGATCGGTGCCGCCCCGAAGTTTGGCGACGCCGCGATGACTTGAACGACGGGGGCAACAAACCCACATCGTTAATGCCCCACGGTCTGGACGCCGAATCGAGTACGCCGTCATCGAACGGCCCCGATGACGTGCCGGATTACCTCGACACTTCGAGATGAGATGCCCCGCCAGCCGCTCCGCACCGTCTGCGAGAGTTCCGGGCGTTGAATTCCGTCATGTAGTCCACCGCGCAGACAAGGCACAGGGTCGCTCGTTCGGGGGCGTTGGCGGTGTCCAGACCGAGCGAGTTGAAGTCTCGGTGCAGGTTCAGAGAAACCGACCCCGACCACCTCATGCCCACCATTGAACGATACTGCTGTCGATAACTCGCCGGCCCTGTGACCGTGACCAACTCCTTCGAGCAGCACAAGCAGCGGCCGGGTCGTTCCACTCTCGGATAAGAATTGACATCGAACATGTTCATGATTCGCCTCCCAGATATTCTCGAATGGCTGACGACATTATAGCCGTCAAGTTCGAGGCCATCGGATTGACGAGTCCGGCTATAAGGGATCGCGGAGTTGGATACATCCGGCAGGCATTTTTTCTGTCAACGGCCAGCACGCGCTCGCCGACCGCGTGCTGGCGGGCATCACGGGGGCGTCAAACGGAAAAGAGAAGGAAGCTGTCTTCAACGCAGTGAAGAAGGCAGGCAAGACTACCCGTTCGGAATCATCGGCCAAGTGATCCCGATCAACAGGGCAGCCGTGTTTCGTCTGTGGCCTGTCCTTCGCTGACATCTCCATGTCCGAGATGACGCGGCTCGGTTGGTGATCCCTTCGGTCTTTTTCGTCGGCCACGGGGCGTGCCTCGCCTACATTCCGCGACTTCGATCTTCGCGGAATCTCTGCGCAAATTGGGAGACTGCCCGCTTTCGTGCGTGTGAGGAGTTGGCAACGACTCTGCGCACACCGGAGCGGTCCTCATGAACTGGTCGAACGTTTTTGTTTGTGCCTGCGGCTACGAACGGATTGGTAATCAGGTCCGCGTGTACGTTGAGAGCGCCGATCCGCAGCCGACCTTAGACCAGCTGCGAGGGGTGCGGTCGGCATTGTTCCACTTGTACGACGGTCGCGATGCCGAAGCAATACTCGCGTGGCTAGACCGTAACCGGGGATGGCAGTGCCTGCGCGTGCCCCCGGAGTATCGCCCGGAGTGGGCCGCACAAGCGGTGCGGCGCGCCTCTGACTGGCACAGCGGCGAAGAGTCGGGTCTGTTCCGGTTCGCTACCACCCGCACGATCCACGACGACGCTCACCTACACCAGTAGTCAACTTCAAGATTTGCCGTCGAGTTTCGAGTTCACATCCCGCATCATCTGCACCGCGAACGTGGTGCCGAAGCGGAACGAGCCGTTTCGCGCGGTTCTGAGCCGCGTGGACGTGTTCGAGTTGACCGCGTCGCACGAAGACGTGCTGGAACTCATGCGGTCGATGGCGGAAAGGGGGCACGGCAAATTGCCGCCGGCCGTCTGTCACGAGGTGATTGACTTTATTGCGCGGGCCGGCGGGAACCGCCAGTTGTCGGTGCGGCTGTTCGAGTCTTCGATGAAGAAGGTTGAGTACGCCACGGGAACCGGCACCGACTGGCAAGAACTGGTCCGTTCCCAACTGGATCAACTCGGTCAACCGGACAGCGTCCTCCGTCCGGTCGATTCAATGGCGCACGACCTGAAGTGCCTGGCCGTGGCTGTGGAGCAGCACCCGTCATCGGTCAAGCTCCAGTTGGAAGTTTGGCAGACGATGACGTCAAAGAGCCGGGCGACCTTCTTCCGAACCAAGAAAGCGTTCGAGGATCAGCACGCGAGCGCCGAGTCGTGATGAACCGGGGCCGACGGATTGCAACTTGCCCTTACGTTAGGAGAAGCAGCATGAAGAATCCCGACGCCGTCCATCTGAGGTACATCGACACCGACGATACCCGAACGTTCGTCTTGCAGCGTGCGGACGGCCTCGTATGGAACGGGGGTGGGTGGTCAAAGGCAATGCACGAGGCCCACATCTTCTTCAGGTACGACCACGCAGTCGCGGCCTACGCCGCGCTCATGTACGCGCGACACCGGGGCAAGCCGATGCGCACCTTCAAACTCGAAATGACGTTGACCCTAGTAGCCGACAACGTCGAACAAATCAGCCCGGAAGCGTTTGCGAGGTACGTTTCCAACGCCGTGCGGGTCCAGACAGAGAACACTGAGCATGGGGACGGACCCGTGCCCGGAAGTTACGTCCAGGCTCGGCTGAAGTTGAAGACCTTGAAAGAAACACCGACGCGGAAAAAGACCTTCTGACGCACGGGCCGCGCCGCGACCGCGCTGCGAAAGACCAACCGCGAAAACTCGGAACGACGACAAGCGACTATGCCCCGTCCGCAGTGGGGAACCGACTGAGGAGTGCTTGTTCCAACGCCGCCGCATCTTCCGCTGACAATGGCGTGTCGTCCTCGTCTTCCTCACGCCACCGATCCATCTTGCCGACAGGCACGGGCGTCGGAACCAGTTCGGCGGATTTTGGGACGGGTTTCGGTTTCGGTCGCAGTGTTGGGACGGGTTTCGGCGGTGCGGTCGTGGGGTCACCGATCACCCGCAGCAGAATGTCGAGGGTTAGTCCGGTGTGGGTCGTCAGTGCTGTATCCGCTACCGAAAGTTGATCGAAGGTGAATCCGTCGAGTCGCCCGCCCACCTTTGCCCGCTCGGTCTGACTGAGTCGCGACACGAGCGAGTCCCGCGTTTGGTGCAGCATACGGCGCTCTTCCTGTCGAGCCGCAGCCTGCTTCTTTATCGCGTCGGCAGCCACGACAGCGGTCTTGTGATCCAGTCGCTCGCGGAGGCGGTGCAGGGCGAGTGCGGACCCGTCGCCATTGTGTTGCTCCGGGTCGTGGGCGCGGAACGCCGACCGAACCAACTCGTACACCTGCTGGCGGTTCATAATCCGCCGGTCGGTCAGTTGGTCGGTCAGTTCTCGAAGTTGGTCGCGGCCGGACTTCCGCTTAATGAGGACTTCGAGCGAGTCCTCCAGGCGCGTTTCCTTCTTGGTTTTGGTGGGCTGTACCTCTTGGTATTCGAGTGCGAACGAGTGCTTGTTGCACTTCTGTCGAGTGATGTCGATGAGCGCGAGGTTGCTCAACGTGTCCACGATTCGCCGGCCCGTCACTTTGGTCACGCCGAGGAACGCCGCCAGCCGCTTCTTGCTGCACTGCTCGTCCATCCGCCACAAGTTGTGCAGCAGCCAGTAGGCCGCGTACAGTTCTGTCGAGTTCTGCCGCTTCGGGAACGGTTTGACTTTCGGCAGCGGCAACTTCCACGAGGCGTAACACCCGTGCCAGCGGCCGTCGTTACCGCACACTTTGGTCTGCGTGAAGTGTTTGGCGATTTGGCCCTGCGGTTCGCGGGCGAGCCACCGCTTGTTTACCTGCGTCACAAGGTCGTGTTTCTCTAACTCCAGCAGGTGCCGGTGTGTCGTGCGTCGGTCGATAAGCCCACCGAGCATCTGCGTGAGGCGGCGGGCCGAAACGGGACGACGGAGCGGCGCGAGTCGGGAGTAGACGATCCGCTGGCGGATGTCGAGGAAGGGTGGCTTACCCTTCAGGTTAAAAACGTATACGATGCGGAGTTTTTCGCTCGACTTCCCGTTCATATCTGCGCCTTCATGCAATGTTTTCGTCTGTGGACTGTCTTTCAGGCATCACTTTAGATGCCGAATTCTAGCCGTGGATTCGATCAGGAGTGAAAATGGCACGGTACAGTCTTGCACGAATCTGGTGCAGACTTGACCCCACTCTGGTGCAGTCTTGTCAAATGAGATGGTGGCAAGTTGACCCCAGTTACATAGGTACTCTCACTTTGGAAAAGTCACCGAAGAAACTCACTCCCTGCCGGCTCGCTCCGCTCGCGGCCGGGGGAGCGAGTCCGCTTCGCCGGGGTTTCTTCTGGAGGGTGTGTGGAACGCTGCCCTTGCACCCGTATGCAAGGCGTCTACTACCGTTCCACCAGCGTTAAGCACCGCTTTCGCGTGGCCGGAACGCGAACGCCTGCACCGGACCAGAGGTTTGTGCGCCCGTGTACAATCAAGCCAATGCGAGTGGCGTCGGATGGGCGAACGATCCTACGCGGCTGAAGTACCAGTCGGGCGAGCGAATACGCCTTCTCGTCGTTCGGGCCGGAGGTACGGAGAACGCACCAGCTTTGCATGCATCCGTCCTCGCAACGATCTTTTCGCGGTTTCGCTCAGGGGCAAAACGTGAACCCAGTTTGCAGGGCGAGGGCGATGCGGCCGCATATTTCGTTTGCACATCTCGCCAGTTGTAAAGCGTGGAACGAAGCGAAGCGTCTTGAAACGTGGCGAATCCACATTTGACGTTCATGCGATGTGAGTTCGGAACCAGGAATCGTCAGAGGGAAATGACACGGTTACGCCAATCGGCGGTTTGCCCAGAGACGGACGGGGCAGCCTTCGGTTAAAGGTGGTGGCGTCAACGCCCGCGTGGGTGCCGTCGCTCGGTGACGTGAGGGACTGGGTGCGCTGGTGCCGATCCCACCACGTTGTTGACGACAAGTTGGAGCGCATTCGGCATCGACGGTTCACGACGTGACGTTCGTGAAGTGGAACTCTGTGTCCGGCAGGTCCGCCCCGGCCCGGCACCCATGACCGAGTTCAAAAGCAAGACGCCCCGTCGTCGCACTCTCGGCGGCAGCGTGAATCGGCGGGTCGCCACCCAGTAGCTGTTGAACTGTTCCGCGCTGCCGCCACGCGCGAACTGGCCCGTCCGACCCTCGTGTCGGTCAGCCTGAGTCATGCTGGCGGCTACGGAATGGAACTCCGGCGCAGTGGCTGCACCGGCTCCGGTTAACAGGGCACTGCTGGAAGTCGGCGAAACTGTCCGTCATGTGGTTGACGGCGAAGATGACGACGGAATTGCTGCTCAGATTTTGAGACGGGTTGAGTGCCCCTGTGTGGAAGACAGGGGTGGCACCGTAGCTCATACCGGCGCAGATGCGCGTCCCGAAGTCCTCGATTAAGAATCACATCCTTGAATCCGCACTTCTTGAGTCCTTCCGCACTTTGAGCAGAGAAACGACGTGTTGATGATGCTGCCCGTCGAAGGGATGGTGGAATTCGTTTGGCCCGGTTCGACGTGCCCGCAGTCGCACTTCTTCTTGTAACTGAAAGTGCGCCCATCCGACCCGACGATCACCGCACCACAGACCGCGTGTGCCGCCTTCGTGCGCCTCGGCGCGATCTCTTTCGCACCACCCGTTGCGGCTGCGTGCTTCTTCGTTCCCGACGATGATGTTGGCGACCCTGGCTCCTCGGAGCCGTCGGCGAGCGACCGAGACGAACCGCTTTCACTGCACAGGATTGCAATGCCGCCAACCACCAGTGCCGCCGCTACCGCGCCGGCGACCTTTGCTGCCCCAAGAGCAAACCCACGCATCGCTTCCTCGGCCTCTTCCCGGCGCTCTCGCTCGACGGCTTGCGTGATGGTTGCGTTGCGGTAAAAGTGCCCCGACTGTCCCCCTGTCTTGATGATCAACTCGCTGTCACTCAGGGAGAGAATTTGGAGTTCGACCGTGGGGCCGCCTTCGGCCTCGTAAAGTTCAACCGTCTCCTTGTCGAGCCAGCGGAACTTGGTGACCAGTCCGTCTTGGCGCAACATTGCGCCGTCATCGGTGAACATGAACCACATGCCGGTGTCGCTGACCTGACGCCAGAGGGCGTGCAGCTTCTTCCGCCGGGATGATTCGCTGTCCCCGAACATGCCCTTCCACAAGCCCGCGATTCCGACATCTTGCGGAGAGTTTCCCTCTTTGGTGACGACCGCTGCTGAAGGATAATCGTCGTGTGAACGCGGTTCGTCAAAAGCGAATCGAACCGTGTAATGCCCCGGACTGGGGAACGTGACGCCGTACCGACGCTCTTTGGTCGGTGCCTCGTCGTGAGTCTTCCCAAACACGAAAAGCAGCTTCTTGATTCCCGCCACCGGGGTCAGCGGCACGAGCTTGATGAGGTGCCGTCCGGTGGTGACTTGCTGCGGGTATTTCAGCCTAACCCCATCGGGCAGTTTGATCGGGATCAGGATGTGGCGGGAGTCGAAGTACAGCCGAGCTTCGGGATTATTCGTGCCGTCCGGCACACCCGTGAACGGATCGAGGATGATCTCGAATGTCGCGTACCCGGTGGTAATCGCGGGTGCGACGGTATTAGTCGTCGGGTTTGCTCTTGCAGGCAGAGGGGGCGGCTTGCGGATGGCAGGGGCTTGTGGGATGAGTCCCGTTACAGTCCGGGCTTCGACCCATTCCGGCATGGACTCGTTCCACACGAGATCACCGGCAGCGACCTTCCTCTCGCCGACCAACTGCTTGAGCGCGTCCCACGACACTGGGCCGATCTGTTCGCCACCGACCGAGTAGAACCATTCGGCGTCCACGATTCACCTCGAAGGTGTGCTTGTTCGTGCCGTTCCGTGTCGCGCGGAAGTCGCAGCGGCACCCAAAGTGGTAATCGACTTCGGATTGTCTGTGATCCGCGCCTTCATCTCGTCGTCGGAGATGCCCCATCACAGTAAGCGAGAGTTCTTCGCCGACCGGGGCCATCTTTGCAGTGGTTTCCCGGCCATGTGGCGGTTTTGATCGCGTCGGTTATAACCGACAGACTCGACAGCGACCAGACCTAACGTCCCAGAATGACGTTGGGTGGCGAGCTACGAGAGGCGAGGCGAACAGCCGGGCTGACGCAAGAAGAGCTTGCGGTCGCGGCGAAGGTAGATCGTGGCTACATCTCTGAACTCGAAAACGATCACCAAAGTCCGACCGTGGACATGCTCTACCGTCTCTGCGGGGCGCTCGGCGTGTTGCCCTCCGTAATCCTTGCTCGTGTCGAAGCTACGCAACGAACCAGCGAGCGGGCCGACACCAAGCCTTCCTGAAGACGCATGCCAACCCCCAGTCGCTGAACACAAACTCAGAGTTGCCTCTTCGCGTTGCGGTGACAGCCTTGCGAACTGGCCGTGCGGCAGCATCTCGTGTGACCAAAGACGCCTACCGCAGTCGTTCAAGCCGGTGATGACCGAACGTACCCGCTTGATCCACCGGAGTGGCCCGCGCAATCGAGGCCGTCTCACAGGGCAACGTCCACCGAGCCGACATCGACCCAGTCGTCTTCGCCCGATAACGGGCGCATGGTGAGGATCACGCATGTCGTCTGCCACAGCGGGTTGCCGACCCATACCGTCGATGCCCTCTCCGTCCGAGGTCACCCAGACCGGAACGAGGATACGACCGGCTGCTGTGATCGTGAGTCCGTAGGCGAGGCATTCGTCGGCTTCGTCCTCGCACACTCGAAGCCGTGAGCCGTCCGCACAGACGCTGCCGCCAGTTACAACTGGTCCGTCAGGTAGGGGTTAGCTTCGGGCTTCACGGCCATGTCCGCAGCCCGAAGTCCACCGAATATCACACTTCCACCCACACCGATTCGTGGACACGAAGTCCTCGATCTACTTCTCGTTCGGGATCGTCCAGACCCGCAGCTTCCCGTCGCGGCACCCCGTCACCGCGAACCCCTCGTCCGCACTCACGGCCGCGTCGGTGACCGGCTCCGGGTGCGGGTCCGAGATCATTGTTTGGCGCTGCGTCTTCGGCTCCCAGATGCACAACTGGCCCTCGGCACCGTAGCTCAGGGTCCGTGTGCCGCCGGGTAGAATCACCGTTCGGCGACTGCCGGGCTTGGCGTGGCCGAGTTGGGCCAGGACGTTGAAGGACATCGCCTTGTCCCCCTGGCCGAAGGCAACGATCCCGGCTTCGAGGGTCGTGACGATCAGGCCGAACTCCGAATCGGCCGTGACGTGCTGAACCCCCGGCATCATGCCGAAGTTGTTCATCTTGCCGCGCGACGAAAGCCCCAACTCGCCCTTGAACGGCATCACTTTCCACAGCGAGAGTTCGGAGCGTCGGTCGGGTCCGGTGCCGTAGCCGACAAACAGGAGTTCGTCGGGCTTGAACGGCGGGTCCGGTACGAAAAACAGCGCGACGGTGGGTCGGTCGGGCTTGTCCAGAGGCGCGACGGCGCGGTTCGTGACCAAATCCCACACGAACAGCCGTTTGCCGGTCGTCCATGCGAGCCACTTCCCGGTCGGCGACACCGTCACGGACTGCACAGGGGAGCCGTCCCCGTCCCAACTTCGGATGGGGAGCGGTCGTGGCTGGTCTGCGAGTAGGGGCAACAACCCGAATCGGGTGGCGGGCGGTAATGTGGACCACGACGCCCAACCTGCGGCTCGTTCAGCATCCGTCCTGGCCCCGACCCACCACTGTCGTAACTTCCCGTCCTCGTGGCCCGTGAACAGTGAATACCCGCCGTGGCCGAACACCTCGGCGGTCGGCGGCGAGGGCAGATCAACAACTGCGGCGGCACCTGTCGGCGACCACAGCCGCAGCGTCTTCTCGTCGGTGGAGGCGATCCAACCGCCGGCCCGAACCTGCACGGTGCGGACGGCCGACGTGTGTCCTTCCAACGTCCGGGCCGGCGGTCGGGACGGTGGCTTCTCCTTGATCGGTTCGGTGCCGGGATCGATCTTGGGTTCGATCTTGGGCGGGATGACCTCGCCATTCTTCTCTGCAACCGGCGCGTCGGGTTCTGCTTTCGCCTTCGGCTCGTTGGGGCGGCTCAAGTAGATCGCCAAGCCGACAAGACTTGAGGCCACCAGCGCGGTGGGGAGAAGCCACCATCGAGAACGTTGGGTGGCCGTCGCGGTTTCGAGCGCGTCGGCGAGATCGCCGCCGCGAGCGTATCGCTCATCGGGCTTCACAGCCAAGCACCGGCGGCAAATGGCCGTGAGAGCGGCGGGAACATCACGGGCATCCGGCATTTTGGCCGCGAGGACGGTCTGCCTGAGCTTCACCGGGTTGTCGTCCGAAAACGGCGGTCGCCCGGTGAGCATCTCGTACATGATGATGCCGAGGCTCCAGATGTCGGTGCGCCCGTCGAGGGGCTTCCCCGCCAGTTGTTCGGGCGAACTGTAGATGAGAGTGCCGCGTTGGTCGCTGCCCTCAAGGAACTCCGTCTTCGGCCGGGCCAGCCCGAAGTCACCGACGTGCGGGGTGCCGGCGCGGTCGAGCAGTATGTTCGCCGGTTTGAGGTCACGGTGGACGACGCCCCGGCCGTGGGCGTAGTCGATGGCGCGGGCCACTGCCGCAAGCACCTTCACGGCATCGGTATGGGACATCGGCCCGCACCGCAGGCGGTCGGCCAGCGTCTCGCCGTCGATCAGGTCGCTGACGAGGACGTAGCCCGCGCCTTCTTTCAGCACGTCGTGGAGTGTCACGATGTTGACGTGTTTGAGGCACGCGATTTGACGGGCCTCCGTCAACACCTCGTCAATTTGAAGGGCGGTCAGCGTTCGGCTCGGCCTCGGCACCTTCGCGGCGACGTGACGCCGGAGCCGAAGGTCGTAGGCACGCCACACATCGGCGTACCCTCCGCTCCCGATCAGTGCCTCCAACACATAGCGTTCGGCAAGGGTACGGGGCTGCTGCGGTGGCTTCGCCGGGCCGCTCATCCACGCGGTCTTTTCGAGCAGGCGGATGCGATCTCGCACGGCATCGAGCAGTTCGGGACACCCCCGGCACAGTTCCTCGGCGGTGGTCGCGTTGCCCCGCTCACGGGCCTCTTCCCAGGTCATCAACAGGTCCGCGATCCTCTCCTCATCCGACATCCCGGTGTTCCTCCCGCTCGATGGCCGCGCCCAGGCGAAGCCGAGCCGACTGCCACCGCCGCTTGACCGTCCGTAGCGAGACGCCCAGAACTTGGGCGGCTTCTTCTTGGGTCAACTCGCTGACGAACAGCAGGTCCACGACGGCGCGTTCCTCGTCGGGGAGCGCCTCGATCATGTTGTGGAAGCGATCCCACCCGACCGGCAGTTCGGTTTCTTCGGCGACGGCCGGCAAGTGACTCTCGCCGTCCGTCTGGTGGTTCGCACCGACCCCGTGCGGACCGAAGTGGTGCCGGTGCAGGTCGTGCAGTTCGCGCCGAATCTGGAGGCCCGCCAACCCGAAGAACGCGCCCACCGTCGCCGGCCGGACCTGCTCCAACGCCCGGTGAAGTCGGAGCATCGACTGCTGTAGCACGTCATCCGTTTCCACCCACCGCCGCAACGCGGGGAAGCCGCGCAGCTTCCGCCGGGCCAACACTCGCAGGCGTTCGGAGGCCCGGAGTAGAAGCTCGTTGAACACCCCCTCGTTCGTCAACGACGGCGCGTCCAACAGACGTTGCATCGCGGTTGTGGTGGAGTTCACGGGAGCAGCCGAGGGGGACGAAATCAGCCCGCCGACCGACCCGCCGGGCTGCTCCATTGGTTTACGCTCGCGACCGCCAGAGAAAGCGAGAATTCGCGGCGAAATGGGGCCACGAAACCAGCAAGAAATCTCTGCGAAAAGCGAGCGCAGTTCGAGAGACGAGGGCATCTCCCGCTTGATAGAGGTTTGGAGGGGTTTACGCCGGCGCGGTCACGATGCGATCCAGAAGCCGTCACCGGCCGTGGCCCCTTCCGCGCCGCCGTTCTCGCTTTGAGAAAGAGCGAGGGACGCACAGCGAGGGCATGAGCATGGCGAACGTCTGGTTCCTGTTGCGCGACGGTCGCAGGTTCGGCCCGTTCCAATTCGCACAACTTCGGCAGATGACGACCACGGGCCAACTGCTGCCGCTCGATTTAATCGCCCAGGCCGAGGGCGGGCCGTGGGTGCCGGCGTCCCAAGTGCCGGGGTTGTACGACGTGGCACCGCCGCCCACCGCGAACACTCCCGTACAAGACTCGGAACCGGCTTTTGATTTCGGCGGCGCGGAAGGGAAACCGGACACCGCACGCACGGACAGTTTGGCACGGGTGCAGCGATCTCAACACGTCGCAAGCGGTCGCTCGCGTCGAACAGCGTTCGTGGTCGTTGCCGGGTGTGGCTTGCTGCTCCTTATTGCCACGGGGGTCTATCTCACCGGCCGCGACACAACGAAGGGTGCGAACTCGACCGGCAAGTCGGGCGAGATCGGGAGGTCACAGACCGGAACGGCTCGCCCCGGTTCGGGAGCAACCAGTGACAGTTACGCCGGCGGGTTCGAGGCCGGCTCCGCTCTCGGCAAGCAGAACGCCCAGACCTGGGCGAACCCCAAGCTCAATTCGTCCGCTCGCCAGTCCCTGCAAAAGAACTTCACCAAAACGCACGACGAGAACGTGAGGAAGTACGAAGACGCGCGAGGGCGACTCGGTGAGAGCAACGACGCCGTCCAGCGGCTGAAGGGCATTGCCGATGGCTACCGCCAAGAACTCCAAAACGTCGGATTCCCCTTCGCTCGGTGACGCTGGCGATTTTGTCTCGCGATCCTCAGTTCAACGGAGACAGTCATGCGGAATGTGATTCTGACGGTACTGGCAGTTGGCCGCACCCGCGCCAGCTAACCTGGGTTCGTCGCGACCAACGGGAGCAGAAGGAGACAACCATGACGACCACGAGGATTCCGCGTGCCGAGTTCGATTGGGCCAAATTCGCTCGTGCCGTCACCGAGTTCTCGCAGTCACTGACCCTCGGTTCGGTCGAGCCGCTCTGCATCGTGGAACATGGCAAACTGATCCTCGGTGACGACGACCTGACACTCGCGGATGACGAGCAGATCGAGGACATCCCGACTGCCCCCGTCGAGCGTCTCGAAGCCGGGTTCAATCTCTTCGCGCCGTTCGCGGTGTTTAAGGATTTCTGTGAACTGGGCTGCGCCGATGGCGACTTGATCGAAGTTCCCGACTTGCACGAAGAGAATCTGGAGCAGGACGAGGACGACGAAGACGAAGACGCCCCACTGCTGACCGCGAAACAGCGCGAGTTGATCGAGGCGACGGTCTGCGACGAAAACCACTCCTACGGATACGAGATCACTTTGGACGGCGCGAACCTCGTCTTTCGGCCGGTGCTGATGTGCGAGTCGGACGGTGAGTGCGATGTCGAAGCTCTCGAAGAGGCTGGGCTTTTGGACAAGCCGATGACACGGTTTCTGAAATCGTTCGTTAAGCAGTCGAGAAAATCGCGCAGACCGTGACGGATGCGAGGTCAGTGAAGTTGACCCCACGGCGAGCGAAGCCGGAAAAGAAGCGTTCACCGGCGGATCGCCGCCGGTGGACTGTTAGTGACTCAAGGACTCACGCTTGAGGGAAATACCTGGTGCGAAGCCAGTCGCAGACGTGCGAACAATCCTCGGACGAGGAGTAGCTCTTTTCCGCGACGGTCTTCGGCGAGTGGCCGAGCCAGACAGAGCGATACACGCGGTACTGCGGACTGTCTTTGATGATGTCCGCTGAGATGAAGCGGAAGTCTTTGATCGTGTACTTCTTCGCTTCGTCCCGCCCGAAGTAATCCCGCCACGATGATTTGATCTTGTCGTAGAGGCTTGCCTTGCCGTCTGGTCCGTCCTTTTCTTCGATGTAGAGCGGCTCACCCTTCGCATCGAGGAGCGCCAACTTGCCCTCCTTTGCCATCAATTGTTGCAGCAGTTGCAGCGTCTCGTCCCATAAACGGTAGGTGACGGTTGGCACTCCGTCCCACGCTTCTGTCTTCAGCCTTCTCCGGGTCAGCGTCTTTGCGGTGAGGTCGATCTGACGCAGTTCCAGTTTGCCGATGTCCACGTTGTTCATGCCGCAGTTCGCTGCGAGCAAGGCGTACAACCTGAGCCGGTCGGGAAGTTCGGCGATGAAGTCGCGGACATCAGCCATCACAGGCTTGGCCTTTTCCTTCGTCGTTACGCTGAACGTGAGCAGTTTGTCGTCCAGATTAAGTGGTTGGGGAATCAGCCGCTTCTTCACAACGTACTTGAGGAAGCTCTTGAACGTCACCCACTTCTTGTCTTTCGTGGCTGTGTCCCGTTCTTCGGCGTCGATGGCGTGGAACACCTCTTCGATTTTCTCTTCGGTGAGAACGTCCACGGACATGTCAGCGGACAGCACCACCTTCTCGTCGTGAGTGATCAGCTCGAATGCCTTCTTGTGACCTTGAACTCGGCTGAGGGTGGTTACTTTCAGCTTCTTCCGCTTCAGTTGGAGCCAGCGATCCAGCAGAGCGCCGACCCGCTTGTCTTCGGGAACCGTCGTCGCGGTGGCTGTCTTCTCGGCCCAGTACGCTCTCGACCCCAGCGCGATCTCCAGCACCATCGGGTCCACGCCGGAAAGATCGACACCGTGTTGAATCAGCAACGCGGCGCGAGCGGTGGTGCGAGGGTCGAGGAGGTTCACGCCATCCCCGTCTGGTTGCGGGGCCGCACAGACCGCATCGACCTCGTCTTCCAAGCTGTCGAACTTCGTCTTGGGATCGATGATCGGTTTGGCGGAGGCGGTGATGGCCTCCCGAATGGCCTCGTCGTACTCCGACGCATCGAGGTTGTGGGCGAGCAGCAGATCCCGTTTCCTTCGCAGTTCGTCCACCACTTCCTGCACGTCAGGGCGGAGTGCCGCCGGTTTCGTATCGATCTCCGCTTTCAGCGCGTCCCACCAAAGGTTCCGCGCTTGGTAACTGCCGAGTTCTGTCCATTGGTCTTCGGGCAGGTTCAACTCCGAGCAGTAGACCTCGTAACGCTCGCCTTTGTACATCTTTCGCCAACGCTTCGCGATTGGATCGAACCCCTTCGGGATGTTGCGTGGCATGATCTGGCCCCCTTGACTGGCAAATTTCATTGGCAAATCTGGGGGCATTATAGGGAGATTTTTGCCAATCTTGTGTGAAAAAAGCCTAGAAAACAGATGCCTCACAGCCTTCCCAAGGCTGTGAGAGGGGTTCGACTCCCCTATCCCGCTCTGCCTTCCACTTCTTAGTTCGCGATCCCAACAACACTTACGCGAACAGTTCGCTCACCGGTTTGCCGCGCGCGACCGGCAGCGGGCGGTTCAGCTTGTCTTTGATTTCGGTGTCCGGGTCGATGCCGAGCGCGTCGAACATCGTCGCGGCGAGGTCTTCCGGCCGCATCTGGCCCACGGTCGCGTACGCGCCGAGTTTGTCACTCGCCCCATACACGAAGCCCTTCTTGGTGCCGCCGCCGGCGAGCACGGCACAGTAGCACTGCGGCCAGTGGTCGCGCCCGCCGTTCGAGCTGATGCGCGGCGTGCGCCCGAACTCGCCCACCCACACCACCAGCGTGCCGTCCAGCATCCCACGATCTTCAAGGTCGTTCAGCAGCGCCGGGAGGGTTTGGTCCGTCATCGGCAGCAGTTCGTTCAGCCGCTCCTTCGGGTCTTCCTTGTTGAAGCCGTGGTAGTCCCAGCCTTGCCCCTTGCCGCCGATGGCGCGCGAGAAGTACACGTTCACGAACTTCGCCCCGGCTTCGACCACGCGGCGCGCCAGCAGGCAGCTTTGGCCGTAGGTGGTGCGGCCGTAAGCGTCGCGGGTCTTCTTGTCTTCCTTCGACAGGTCGAACGCCGCCTTGAACCGCGGCGAGGTGAGCATCGCGACGGCCTTTTGGTAGCTCTCGTCCAACCCCTGCGCGACGAGCGAGGTTTCGAGCAGGTCGCTCTGTTCGTCGATCAGTTTCAGGATGTCTTTGCGGTTCTCGAGGCGCTCGACGGTGAGCGAATCCGGCAGCGTGAGTTCGGGCAGTTTGAAATCCGCGCGGCTCGGGTCTTGGTTCACGAACAGCGGGTTGTGCGCCTTGCCGAGGAAGCTCGCGTGCTGCCCGGGCGTGATGCTGCCGTCGGCGATGACGTGCGGGAACGCCACGAACGACGCGACGCCCTTCGCCGCCGGGCTGAGCTTGTCCACAATGCTGCCGTACGCGGGGAACAGGTCGATGGAGTCGCGGAGCCGCTGGTCGTCGGTGGCCGGGGCGACGCCGGTGAGCGAGTAGTACCCGGCGGAGTTGTGGTTCTTCATGGTGTGCGTGAGGCACCGCACCACGCACAGTTTGTCGGCCATCGCCGCGAGCTTCGGGATGCGCTCGCCGAACAGCACGCCGGGGAGTTTCGTCTTGGTGGCCTTGTACCACCCGCGGACGTTGTCCGGCGCGTCCGGTTTGGGGTCGAAGGTCTCGTGCTGCCCCGGCCCTCCCCACTGGTGCAGGAAGATGACGCTCTTGGCGCGCGCCTTGTGCTTGGCTCGCGGGGAATCGGCCGCGGCGAGCATCTGGGGGAACGTGAGGCCCAACAGCGACGCCCCACCGACCGAGAGGACGGCACGCCGGGAAACGTGATCGAGCATGGTTTGCCTCTGCGATTAAGCCGCACGCTCCGCGACTAGCGACGGAGTAAGAATTCCTTGCTGTTCAGTAGTGCCCAGAGCACATCTTCCCACGCGGCGCGGCGGTCCTTTGCGGCCTTCACATAGGCCGTCAGTTTCTTCGACTCCGCGTCCGTCGGGCGGCGGCTCAGTGCCGCGAGGTACAGTTCTTCCAGCATCTCCGTATCGCTCGCACCCACACTTAACATCTTCCCGACGCGGTTGGATTCGTCCTTCACCAGCGAGTTCATTAGCTCGCCGGTGATGAGTTGGAACGCCTGCAACAGGCCGGGGTCGTCGTTGCGCTCGCACTCGCACGTCAGCAGGCGGTCCGGCTTGCCGAACACTTTCAGGAAGCGCTCGCCCATGCCCTCGAACCCGCGACGGCCGCTCTGCGGCGGGGCCGGCACTTGGTTCGCGCGCATCCCCAACGGATAGCCCTTGAACGACACCGGGACGCCGGTCACGCCCGCCAGCGCGTCGAGCAACTGTTCGGCCTCGAGCGGTTGCACCAGAGCGTGCGAGTGGTGCAGATCGTCGGCCATCGTGGAGCGGTCGCGCGTCGTCGCGGCGAACTGGTAGGTGCGGCTGTTCATGATCGCGCGCACCGTCCGCTTCAGCCGGAAGCCGCCTTTGGCGAAGTCGGCCGCGAGCCAATCGAGCAGTTCCGGGTTCGTCGGCGGGTTCGTGGCGCGGAAGTCGTCGTTCGGATCGACCAGCCCGCGGCCCATCAGGTGCAGCCAGACGCGGTTCACCTGCGCGCGCGCGAAGAACGGGTTCGTGGGCGACGCGACCCACTCCGCGACCGCCCCGAGCCGGTCGCCCTCTTCGCCGAGGTCCGGCGTGGGCGCGCCGAGGAACTTGGGCTTCGCGAACGTGCGCGTGCGCGGGTTCTCCTGCTCGCTCGTGCGGTTCTGCCACACGATCTGTTCGCCGACGAACTCGTGCTTGTCGAGCCGGTCCCGCTTCTCGTTTTCCAGCACGCGGTAATCGACGCGCGCGAACAGCGCCGCGAACCCGTAGTAGTCGTCGATCGTCCACCGGTCGAACGGGTGGTTGTGGCACTTCGCGCAGCCGATCCGCACGCCGAGGAACACCTGCGCCACGCTCTCCGCGCGCACGAGCGGTTCGCGGACGGCCCGCCAGAAGTTCGCCGGCGGGTTCGCGTAGGTGCTGCCGCGGGCCGCGAGCACGTCGCGCGCTAACTCGTTCAGCGGCCGGTCTTCGGCGAGTTGCGCCGCGATCCACCGGTAGAACACCGCGACGCCCTTCTTGTCGAGCGCCTTCTCTTCGTTGCGCAGCAAATCGGACCACTTCTGCGCCCAATACTCCGCGAACTCCGGGCGCTCCAGCAATGAATCAATCAGCTTCGCGCGCTTGTCGGCCGCGGTGTCAGAAAGAAACGCGCGGGCTTCGGCCGCGGTCGGCAGAACGCCGAGCGCGTCCAAATACGCGCGCCGCAAGAAGACGGGATCCGGGGCCGTCTCCGCGGGCTTCAGCCGCAACTCTTTGAGCTGCGCGAACACCAGTTCATCGATGCGGTTGTTGGGCTTGAGGTCGCCCATCTCCGGTACCGGGCGATCCGGCAGGAACACGACTCGCACCGGCGACACTTCGGACGCGTAGCGCACGAGCAGCACCGTTTCGCCGGTCTGTTCGCGCACCACCTCGCCGCTCGGCGTGATCTTCGCAACGCCGACCGTCGTGAACTCGGTCGCCATCAACGGCGTCACGTCGCGCGAAGTACCGTCCGCGAAGTGCGCGACCGCGCGCACCGCGAACCGGTCCGCGGGTTCAATCAGAATCTTGCTGGCGGGCGTCACCACCAGTTTGGTAAGCGCGCTCCCACTGGTGCCGCGGGGCGCACCGCGATTCACCCACTCGCGCAGCACCGCGTATTCGGCGCTGTTCGCGGAGAAGCGCGCGCCGCCCTCGTGCGGCACCTGCCCGGTGGCCTTCTTGAGGATGAGGCTTTCGTCCGGGCGCAGCACGTCGGTGCGGCGGGCGAGCATGTCGCGCGTGAGCGCCGCGAAGTCCGCGTTCGGGTCTTCGCCCTTGAGCGAGAGCTTGAAGCCGCCCTTACCGTTGAGGTTGCCGTGGCACGCGCCCATGTTGCACCCGGCGCGCGTGAGCACCGGGAGAACGTCCCGCTCGAACGCGGTGTCGGCGGCACGCGCCGGCGCACCACCAGCGAGCAGAACGAACACGGCCAACCATTTCGCTCGCATTGCAACCGGCTCCGCACGGGCAGACCTATGAGTGTAAACTGAGTGAGCCTTTCGAGCCTACTCTTTGCCGAGGACAAAATCGACGACCCAGCACCCGCGAACGTGTGGACCGGTGCCGCGACAGTGTTCGAGGATTTGCCCTTCCTCACAGCCGGCGTCTTGGAGTGCGTCCGCGAGGATCGGCATCGCGCCGAACTCGCGCGCATCGTACATCTGCCGCGCGAGCGCAACTACGGTATCGGTGCGCCATTCGGGAGCGAACGCAACCGGGCGAAACGGGTTGCCGAAAATATCTCGGAGGAAAGCCACTTGGCGCGAATCTTCCGTAGAGGAATTCCTTCGACGAAGCGCGTCGTGCTCCTCGACCGCAGCTCGACCGAACCACTTCGTGTACGAGGACGAATCGAGACCAAATCGCGCGAGTTGAAAAAGCGAGTACTGGCGCGCGAAGGGACATAATTCGACCGCCCGCGAAGCCGCATCTTGTGCCCACTCTGCCCCGGAAGTCACTCCGCGACACATACGAACCGCAGCCCTTCTTTCAGCGTTCGTCGTTTGCCCGTCTGCGAAGCGTTCGGCAACTTCAACAGCGTGGCGAGAACCGTCTTCGAGCAAATGCCAGATACTACGGCAGCAGGCAACTGCACAGAGCCGCGTTTTTCTCCCTTTTGGATCTGTTTCGAGGAACCTCAACAACCCTTCTGGATAGTTGTGTTCCTGCCATTCCACTTCGGTCACGAGACCGCCCCCTGTTGCCCACCTCTTCCTACTTCACGGCGTCGAGTTTGGTTTCAGCCGTTACGGGGCCGCGCGGGGTTTGCACCGTCGCGCGCAACAGCAGCGGCACGTTGAACGGGCCGGCGCTCGCGTCGAAGGTCAGCACGAGCTCGGCTTCGCTCTTGTCCGCGGGCACGGTCAGCGCCGGCGCGCGGACGCCCTTGATGTGTTCGGGCAGCACTACCTCTACCGTCGCGGGGCCGGTCAGCGCTTTCGCGCGGCTCACCTTCACGGTTACGCGCACTTCGCCCTCCGCCCTTATGCTTGTGCGATCTGCGCTCAAGTCTAAACGTCCCGGCCCCACAACCACGATCATCTGTTGGTTCTGTTCGGTCGAACTGAAACTCACGACGTGTTCGCGGCCGTCGAGCGGGTCGCGCACGGTCGCGGTCGCCATCACGCACACGCGACAGGTGCGGCCCATCTCCATCCACGGCGGCAGGAACGCCGGGTACTCGAAGTCTGTTTCGCCCGGCTTCAGCGTGAGCACCGGCCCCGTTACGCCTTGCAGGTGCCGCGCCTGCTTGTCGGCCAACTCAACGCGAATCGGGCCGAGGAACGTACCGCGATCCACCTTGTACTTGCGGAAGTAGGTTTCGCCGCGCGGCGCGCTCGTCATCACGTACTCGTCCACAATCTTGAACGGCGTCGGGAACGCGCCCGCGAGGCGCAAGTCGGACGCGCCCTTGTACTCCGCGGTGTGTGACAGTGCGGTGTCACCGGCCTTCGCGGTGCCGACGAGCTTCAGCGGGAGCGGCCCAATGGGAAGCGTGTCGTCGGCCTTCAGCGCGAGCGTGGTGGCGAATTGGCCCGCGCCGATTTGCGCGTTCTGCACCGTGACGCCCTTCGGCAACCCCTCGAGTTCCAGCGCGATCGGGCCGGTGAACCCGCCGCGGCGCTCCACAGTAACCGGCACGGTCGCGGTCGTGCCGCGCGTCAGCGTGATCACGTCCGCTTTGAGTGCTAAGCGGAAGCCGGGCGCGGCTTTCTCCGCAGCGTCCAACACGCGCAGGCGGTACACGAAGTGCGATCCGGAGCGCCCGCGGAACTTCTCGCTCACGCTTACCGTGTAAGTACCATCGGCGGGCGGCGCGAATGAGAGCGGCTTCGGGTCGTCGGTCTCGGTCGCTTCTGCGCGCGCCAGCTCTTTGCCGCTCGCGTCCTGCACGCGAACGACACCGCACAGCGGCGACTCGAACCGGCGGGCTTGCAGGTCGAACGTGTACTTCGCGCTTTTCTTGAGATCGAGCTTCCACTCGCCCACGATACCGGGGCGCTCGATCTGCCCGTTCAGCGCGAACGGCGGGGCCAGCGGTTGCTTCTCCGTGCTCGCGTCGCGCAGTCCGTCCGCGGGTGCCTTCAGCGGGAAGTGGAACGCGGGCACGTCGGCCGTCGTGACCGTGAGCCGATACACGAACGCTTGCCCGCCGTTCGCGCGCGCGTCGGAGATGCGCAGTCGGTACTTGCCGCTCACCTTCGGGGTGAATTTCAGGCTCGCGTCGGTGCCGGGGCACGCGTGCGGCATCTGTTCGGCCACCACGCGCCCCGCGGCGTCGAGCAGTTCGAGCTTCGACACGAGCGGTGAGTTGATGCTCGCGGTGTGAACGAGCGCCGTGACCGGCTTCCCGGCTTCGGCGTGAAACTCCCAGAGGTCAACGTCTTCGCGCGGGAAGATGCGCCCGTTCGCCGTGACCGGCAGCGCGGCGAGCGCCTGCGGCACCGGGTCGCCGTCGATTTCGGTTTCGATCACTTCGGGCAGGTCGCCGACCACGAACACCGGGCCGCTCGCGCCGCCCTGCGCCGTGAAGAGGCGCACGCGGCGCGCCCCAAGCGGCGCGTCCTTCGCCACGGTCAGTTTGCCGCTGTAATCCGCAGGGTAGTCTTCTTGCTGTTGCGATTCGGGCAGCGGCAGCACCGGCCCCTCGAACCACACGCGCTTCGCGGGCGCGAGGTGCGGCGGCGCTTGCACGCCGGTGCCGGTCAGCTCGAACACGGGCTTGTCGTGCAGGAACAGCCCGCCGACGCGCACCTCGACGGCGGTGCCGCGCTGCGCGCCCGCGGGGAAGACGTAACTCGCGGTGGGCGGGTTGGCGGACGATTCACCGCAGAGACCGCAGAGGACGCAGAGGGAAAGCAGAGAGCGGTTCATTGCGTGTCCGCGTGAGGCGCACAGGGCTTCCGCCCTGTGCTACGGTAGCCGGCCCCTCCGGGGCGGAAGGCGGTTAGGTGTCTGAGCACCCGCGGAGCGGGTCGCCGTCCATAGCACAGGGCGGAAGCCCTGTGCGGCCGTCACAGCAGTTCGCTCATCACGCGACCGTTGTTCACGAGCGCAATCGGGCGGCCGTCGGGCGTGTGGGCTTCGGCTTTCGGGTCGATGCCCATCAGCGCGTACATCGTGGCGAACAGGTCTTCCGGGCCGTAGGGGTCGGTCGCGGGCTTCTCGGCGCGGGCGTCGGTCTTGCCCACCACCACGCCGCCCTTCACGCCGCCGCCGCCGAGCAGCACGGTGAAGGCCGGCCCCCAGTGGTCGCGACCGGCGTTCTTGTTGATGCGCGGCGTGCGCCCGAATTCGCCCGTTACCACCACCAGCGTGCTTTCCAGAAGGCCGCGGTCGGCGAGGTCGCGGAAGAGTGTCGCAATCGCGGTGTCGTACATCGGGAGCAGGCTGTTCTTCAGCACCGCGAAGTTGCCGTCGTGCGTGTCCCAGTTGCTGTGGTCGATGGTCACGCACCGCACGCCGGCTTCGACGAGGCGGCGCGCCATCAGGCAGCTTTGGCCGAGCGAGTGCCGCCCGTACTCGTCGCGCAGCTTCTCCGGCTCCGCGTGGATGTCGAACGCCTTCTTCGCTTGCGGCGAGGTCATCAGGTCGAAGGCTTTGTCGCGGAAGGTGCCCACCGCACCGGCTTGTGCGTTCGCTTTGGATTCGGCGCTCTTGTGGAACCGGTCCACGGTTTCGAGGAGCGCTTTTCGGTCGTGCAGGCGGTCGGAGGCAATCGCGGGCGGGGGCACGAGGTCCGGGACGCTGAAGTTCGGCGCGCTCGGGTCGGCGTCGATCACGAACGGCGCGTGCGCCGCACCGAGGTACGCCGCGCCACCACTCGGATGCACTTTCGGAAGCGCCACGTACGCGGGCACCGCGCCCTTCGGGCCGAGGAACTTCGACACCACCGACCCGACGCACGGCTTCTGGTTGTTCGGGCTGAGCGACGGGTTGAACCCGGCGGTGGGGAAGAACCCGGTGAGGATGTAGTGGTCCGCGGGGCCGTGGTCCGAGTTGTGGTGCCGGAACGAGCGCACGAGCGAATACTTGTCCACCTGTGCGCCGACCTTCGGTAGCAGGTCGCACATGAGCAACCCGGGCACCTTGGTGCGCATCGGGTTGAAGTCGCCGCGGAACTCCGCGGGCGCGTCCGGCTTCAGGTCGAAGGTGTCGAGGTGGCTTTGCCCGCCGTGCAGGAACACGAAGATGAGCGACACGTCTTTTGCCGGCTTCGCCTTCTCGCTGGCGCGCAGCAGTTGCGGCAGCGCGAACGAAGCGCCGAAGAGCGATGCCGCGCCCACGCGAATGGCATCGCGCCGC
The DNA here is from genome assembly GCA_022843445.1 of Gemmata sp. Taxonomy (GTDB): domain Bacteria; phylum Planctomycetota; class Planctomycetia; order Gemmatales; family Gemmataceae; genus Gemmata. The sequence continues at coordinate 18,737 of JALHNS010000001.1, read as the reverse complement.
GAAACGCCGTCACAGAACGCGGACATACCAACGCCCTCTTGTTTTGCCGCACGCTTCACAAGCATTCTTGGCGAACGGCCGGTGTAAGCCGGCCGGTGCGCCTCACACTCCCACCACCGGCCGGCTTACGCCGGCCGTTCGCCTTCAAAACAAACCCAGCACCGGTGCGCCGTCGCAGAGGCGGTGCGGGCGGTTCTCGCGGTCCGGGATCATCGCCGCCGGGTCCACGCCCATCGCGTGATAAATCGTTGCGAGGAAGTCGTCCGGCGACACCGGGTTCTCAGTCGGGTACGCGGCCTGCTTGTCGGTCTTCCCCCACACCCGGCCGCCGCGAACGCCGCCGCCCGCGAGCAGCGCGGTTTGCGCCGCGCCCCAGTGGTCGCGGCCCGCGTCCTTGTTAATCTTCGGCGTGCGCCCGAACTCGCCCGCCACCGCGACGAGCGTGCGGTCCAGCATCCCGCGGTCGCTGAGGTCTTCGAGCAGCGCCGACAGCGCGCGATCCAGCGGGGGCAGGCAGTACTTCTCTTTTAGCATCGCGTAGCCGGTGATACCGCCCAAGCCCGCGGTGCCGCCGTGGTTGTCCCACACGTTCGCCACGCCGCCGTTCGGCATGATGTACAGCCACACCACCGATACCACCTTCACCCCGCGTTCGACCAACCGGCGCGCGAGGAGGAAGCTCTCGCCGTACTCGTTGCGGCCGTAGGCGTCGCGGAGTTTGTCGGGTTCCTTCTCCACCGCGAACGCCTCGCGGACGGTGGGCGTGGCGATCATGCGCAGGGCTTGGTCGCGGAACTCATCGAGGTCGCTGCCGCCGGTGCGCTGGAGCCGCGCGTCCTGCTTTTCGAGCAGCGTTCGGAGGCCGTTGCGCGCCTGAAGGCGCGTGAGCGACACGTCCGGCGGGAGCACGTCCGGGTGCGCCGCGGGCTCGTTGGATTTGTTCGCCGCGAGTTTCTCTAGCGGGTCGTGCTTCGGGCCGAGGAACCCGGCGTAGGTGCCCGCGTAGGTAACGCCGTCGTGCCCGATGGGCCGCGGGATGGTCACGTTGGACGGAACCGCGCTCGGCGGGCTGAAGTACGAAATCGCGCTCGCGAAGTTCGGCGGGTGGGCGCGCTTCCGCGGGTTGCGCGGCGACACGAGCGTCGGGTCTTTGCGCCCGGTGAGCATGTGGTACACGCTCGGCTCGTGATTGTTGTCGGCGTGCGACAGCGACCGCACCACCGCGACCTTGTCCGTATGCCGCGCGAACAGCGGCATCTGATCGCACACGCGAATCCCGGGCACGACCGTATCGATTTCCTTGAACTGCGACCGGATGCCTTCGGGCGCGTCCGGTTTCATGTCCCACATGTCCTGTTGCGGCGGCCCGCCCCACAGGAAAATGTAGATGCACGAATCTGCGGTTCCCTTCTTTGAAGGCGCAGCGGCGCGCGCTTCGAGGAGCGACGGCAGCGCGAGGCCACCGGCGGCGGCGCACCCCAAGCGCATCATCGCGTCGCGGCGGTTCATGGTCGCTCTCAGCTCTCAGCTTTGAGCTATCAGCAAGCAGCAAACAGCCGAAATGTCCGGCTGAAAGCTGATAGCTGAAAGCTCACGGCTAGTGATTGAACAGGAACTCCGTGCTGTTCAGCAGCGCCCACGCGAGGTCTTCGGTCGCGGCGCGGCGGTTGTTCGGGTACTTCTTCAGGTGCGTCGTCGCGGTCGTCAGTTCCTTCTCGGTCGGGCGGCGCGCGAAGAACGTTAGGTACAGTTCTTCCACCAGTTTCGCGTCGTAGGGTTGAGCGCGCACGAGGCGCGCGACGGTGCCGGCTTCGTGCGTGAGCTTCGCTTGCAGGTCGGCGCTGTTCAGCAGGTTCAGCACTTGGCTCACGCTCGGCTCGCGGGTGCGCTCGCAGTCGCAGGCGGTCACGCGGGCCGGGCGGCCGAACAGCTTCAGGAAATCCGAGCGCGCTTTGCTGTCCCACAGTTGCACCGCGCGCGTGATTCCCGGTGAGCCTTGGAACTTCTCCGGCACCCCCAGCGCTTGCGAAATCATGTCGCACAGCACTTCCGCGTCCGGGCGCTTGAAGTACCCGCGCGAGAAGTTGCGCTCGTCGCGCTCGTTGGTCGCGTTCGGGGTCGCACTCAGTTGGTAGGTGCGCGAGGTCGCGATCAGCGCGATCAACTTGCGCACGTCGTACTTGTTCTCAACGAGGTACTTGGCGAGCGCGTCCAGCAACTCTGGGTTGCTCGGCGGGTTAGTCGCGCGGACGTCGTCTACGGGTTCGACCAGCCCGCGGCCGAGCGTCCACGCCCACACGCGGTTGGCGAGGTTGCGAGCGAAGAACGGGTTCTCCGGCTTCGTCATCCACTCCGCCAGCGGCACGCGCCGATCTCCGGTCGGGTTCGCACTCGGCATCTCGGAGCCGAGCGCGTGCGCGAACACTTCCTTCTTCGTTCGCGGGTGCGTGGTGCTGCCGCCGGAGAAGAACGCGGTCATGCCGAAGTAGTCGGATTGCTTCCAGCGGTCGAACGGGTGGTGGTGGCACTCGGCGCAGGTGATGCGCACGCCGAGGAACACTTGCGACACCGTGCTCGCCACCTCGCCGGGCTTCGTGACGACTTTGAAGAAGTTCACCGGCCCGACTTCGTTCGCCGGGCCTTCTGCGGTCACGAGTTCGCGCGCGAACTGGTCGAACGGCTTGTTCTGCGCGATGGAACTGCGCACCCACTTGTAGTAGAGGTGCGCCCGTTCGTGCCCGAGTGGTTGGCGGTCCACGCGCAGCAGATCAGCCCAGCGCAGCGCCCACAGGTCCGCGAACTCCGGCGTTTCGAGCAGCGCTGCCACGAGCTTCGCGCGCTTGTCGGCGCTCGCGTCCGCGACGAACTGCCGCGCCACGTCCGCGGTCGGCAGCGTGCCGGTGAAGTCGAGATACGCACGGCGGACGAAGTCTTCGTCGCTGCACAGCGCCGAGGGTGCAACGTTCAGCTTCGCGAGCTTCGCATCAATCAGCTTGTCAACGAAATTGAACTGCGGGAGGTTGTGTTTCACCGCGGGGCCGGGCCGCGGCACGAGCAAGCGGAAGGTCGCCACTTCGCCGAGGTACGCGGCCATCACCGCGGCCTCACCGGGAACGTCGCGGGTGGACACAAGCCCGGTCGCGCTCACTACCGCGACATTTTCCGTGTTGGTCTGGAAGCGCGAGTGCCGCGTCACGTCCCTTTCGCGCCCGTCGCTGTACTTGGCGAACACCTTGAGTTGCTGTTCGGCCTTCGGCGAAAGCACGCCCTCGACCGGTTCGACGCGCAGCGACACCACACTCGGCGCGTCCGGTGAGCCGAGCGGCGTGCCGGCGGCGATCCAGTCGCGCAGCGTGCGGTAGTCGTCGCCGAAGGGCAGCTTACTGCCGCCACCGTGCGCGGTGCGGCCGGTTCCCTTGCGAAGCAAGAGGCTCTCTTCCGGTGCGGCGACGTTCAACCGCCGCCCGCGGGCTTCTTTCGTGAGGGCCGCGTGATCCGCGTCCGGGTCCGAACCGAACACGCTGAGTTTGAAGCCGCCCTGCCCGTCGGACTTCCCGTGGCAGCCGGACGAATTGCACCCGTAGCGGCCGAGCACCGGGAGGATGTCGTTCTCGAAGTGGAACGGCTCCGCGGCGCGCGCGACGTTCGGCGCGAGGGCGATCAGGAGAGGCAGGTAGAACCGCATGGGGCGGTTTCCGGTGGGAGGCGGAGCGGCGGGCGCAATCGGCACGTCAGGCGGGGAATGCTGCATTGTGCCACGGCGCCCGGTGCGCCGCAACGGAAATACGTCCCCCGCACCGCTTGATTGAAATTGAACGTGCGTATACAATGCAGTCGCCAGCGCACCTCGCGTTCGGCGCAGGGCCGTTCGTTCACAGGCGCGAACTCGCAACGAGCGCTGGGGCGCTCCGAAATTCGCCCCGCGAACTCCGAGGGGGGTATAGCGCGAGTGAGGTTGGCCAACTTAGGCCACCTTTGACTGGAACACTGGGATTTCTAGTATTTTTTTCCGAGTTGGCCAGTTGGCCAACTCGGGTGGCCAACTTTGGCTAACTTGACCACTTGGCCACCTTCGTTCTTCCCCTTCGCGGGCGGGCGGCGTATGCTCTTGGCATCCCGCCCCACACGGAGCCACCTCCCATGTTCCGCGCTCGGTTCCTCGCGTTCGCGCTGTCGCTGGTGTGCGTCGCGTGCGTCGCGCTCGTCGGTCGCTCGGCCCCGGACACCACCGGCGGCAAGATGAAGGCCGCGGCCGATACGTTCCTCGCGTCGCTCAACGCCGATCTGAAGAAGAAGGCCAGTTTTGGGTTCGACGACCCGCACCGGCTCAAGTGGTACTTCACCCCGCAGCAAGACAAAGAGAAGAAGTTCACCCGCAAGGGCGCGCGGCTCGAAGAGATGACCGCCGACCAACAGAAGGCCGCCCTCGCGCTCCTCAAGAGTGGCTTATCGGCAAAGGGCTACGAGACCGCGACCACCATCATCGGTCTCGAAGACCTGCTGCTCGCGCTCGAAGGGCCGAAGGGCGCGATGACCCGCAATCGCGGGTGGTACTTCGTGAGCGTGTTCGGCGACCCGAGCGCGACCGGGAAGTGGGGCTGGCGGTTCGAGGGGCACCACCTCTCGGTGAACTACACGCTCGACAAGGGCGAGGTCGTGACCGGTGCGCCGATGCTGTTCGCGTCCAACCCGGCCGAGGTGAAGGACGGCGCGAAGAAGGGGCTGCGGCCGCTGCCGGAGATCGAAGACCACGCCCGCGACCTCATCAAATCGCTTTCGGAGCAGCAAGACAAGCAAGCCCGGCAGCCGAAGTCGTTCCCCGAAATCAAGGAAGGCCAACCGAAGGCCGATCCCGGCCCGCCGGTGGGCATCACCGCAGCGGACCTGAGCGCGAACCAAAAGGCGACGCTTCAGAAACTGCTGAAGGCGTACACGGATCGGATGCCGGAGGAACTCGGCGCGGCGGAACTGAAGCGCGCGACGAACACGCCGGACGGCAAGTTGTACTTCGCGTACAGCGGCAGCCCGAAGCCGGGCGAACCGTACACCTATCGCGTGCTGGGGCCGGAGTTCGTGGTGGAGTTCCTGAACGAGCAGGCCGACGCCGCGAAGAACAAGGCGAACCACATCCACAGCGCGTGGCGCAGGCTGCCCGCGGACTTCGGTTTGGCGGAGTAACTCGGAGCGTGCGCGCTCGGCCTCGGTAAATTCGTTCCTCGCAACCGGTTCGGAGGTCGGCGTGCGGACGCAACCAGCAGCCGAACAAACCGCCGAGTATCAGGGGAGCAACCCCGCCCCGGACCAGTCCGAACGGGTTCGGGTGGCGCTGGTGGGCGGTTCGGGGGCGAGTGCCACCGACGACCTGTATCTCCTGCTCCGCAGGCGGCTGGTGGCTCTCAACGCTTTCTTGGCCCTGATCCTCGCCTTTCTGACTGTGGCCGTCATCGCCTTCGACCCACCGACCGATCGACGGCGAGTCGACACGCTCGACGAAATCTTGATTGGCAGTCTCCCTTGGTTCGGTCTCGTCGGGTTGCACCTGACCGCTGCTTGGGTCCTGTGGCGGCGACCGCCCCGCAATCTGTTCCGGCTGCGGGTGTTCGAGACCGCGACCCTCGTGCCGCTGGTCGGGATGAACCTGTACGTGGGCATCGGCTCGTACGCCTACGAGCCGCTCCAGTGGGCGGCCGACGAACCTCCCCGCGTCGCCTTGGCGTTCGTAGGGCGGTACGCGAACGCCGGGAGTTTGGTCTGGTTCTTCGTCATCACGGCCTACGGGGCGATCATCCCGAACACGCTCCGGCGGGCCGCGCTCGTCACCGGCCTCATCGCGGTCAGCCCCATTGTGCTGTTCCTCGTGTTCGCCGGCTGGGTGCGACCGCTCGACCACACCACGGCGTCAGCGGTGGTGTTCGGCTTGGTCCTCTCGAACACCAGCGCCGTCGCGCTCGTTTTGTTCTCCACTTCCCGAATCGAGAAGTTGCGCCGTCAAGCGTCGGAAGCCCGCAAACTCGGGCAGTACGTGTTGAAGGAGCAACTCGGCTCCGGCGGGATGGGGGAAGTGTACCGGGCCGAGCACGCGCTGCTCCGCCGACCGTGCGCAATCAAGTTGATCCGCCCGGAGAAGGCCGACGACCCGGACGCCCTGCGCCGCTTCGAGCGCGAGGTGCAGATCACCGCCACGCTCACGCACCCGAACACGGTTCAGGTGTTCGACTACGGCCACGCCGAAGACGGCACGTTTTACTACGTCATGGAGTACCTCCCGGGGCTGACGCTGGAGGAACTCGTTCGCCAGCACGGCCCGCTGCCGCCGGGCCGGGCGGTCCACTTCTTGCGGCAGGTGTGCGCGGCCCTCGGCGAGGCTCACGCCCGTGGGCTGACGCACCGCGATATCAAGCCCGGCAACGTGATGGTGTGCGAGCGGGGCGGGGTGTGCGACGTGGTCAAGGTGCTCGACTTCGGGCTGGTGCGGTTGCCGAAGGAAGACGCGGATGGCGGCACACTGACGCGCGAGGGCACCGTCGCGGGGACGCCGGCGTACATGTCGCCGGAGCAGGCGGGCGGGGAAGCCGCGCTCGACCCGCGGAGCGACCTGTACAGCGTCGGCGCGCTGGCGTACTTCCTGCTGACGGGCCGACCGCCGTTCGCGGACCGGTCGGCGGCGCGGATGCTGGCGGCGCACTTGTACGAACCGCCCGGCCCATTGCCCGCCGAGGTGCCGCCCGCGCTCGCGGCGGTTGTGATGCGGTGCTTGGCGAAGGTGCCGGCCGAGCGCTGGCCGGACGCCGCGAGCCTCGAAGCCGCCTTCGCTGACGCGGTGGTGCCCGCGTGGACCGCCCGCGACGCGGCGGACTGGTGGGCGCGAGCGACCGACCGCGCGCACGAGGCCCGCGCGGACCTCGCGCAGGCGACCCGAACCGACCCGGGCTTGCCGGCAGGCGAGGGCCGCGCAACCGCCCACCCCTCTTGAGCACGAACCACTCTTTTTTGCGGCGGGGCGAACCGTATAATGGCCGTGCCCATCTGAATCGGTGGGAAGCTCGCTTTGGGGGCGATCTGGTATCGACCGGGTATCGGAAGTGCCGGTGGCGTGTCGTGGTTGATCAGCTGGCCACGTAAAAAGCCGATCAAAACTTAACTGCTGAACCGCAGTTCTCCCTCGCGGCCTAAGTGCCCCGAGCCGTTCCGGCCCCTTCGCCTGAAAGGGGTCGGTTCGGACGCAAGTCAGGCTCGCACGGGCTCGAGGGCCGGGGCAACCCGGCTCGCTTCGGCGGCCGCTCGTGCTAAGAGAATCTGGCCGATAGTTGTCCCGGAGTCCTGCCCACTGGAACCCGGTATAGCAAACGCGGCGTAGCCCTCGGGCGTGCGCCAATAATAGGTGGGCTACACACGTAGATGCCGTCACGGAAGTGCTTCGGGACCGGGGTTCGATTCCCCGCGCCTCCACTGAACGAATTTGCACCATCTTGCAGTAACGCGCACGGAGCGGCATAACCTGCCGCTCCGTGTGCGTTTACGCCCTCATCGCTCGACTCCCTGCGACTCCCCGCGTGTACCTGCTGCGCCGCATTTTGCGCCGCCTGTGCGCCGGATTTTGCGCCGCTTTCGGGCACCCAATCCGCGGCCTTCTCGAACGCGGTTTCCGTGGGATCGACGTAGTGCCGCAGCGCCACCGACGGCGTGTTGCCGAGCCACTTCGTCACCGTCGCCAGCGGGAAGGTTTGTGCGAGGTCCGATTCGCAACTCGCGCGAAGTGAGTGCCACAGTCGCGGCCACGGTTCGACGCCCGCGCGCCGGATCACCTTCCCGAACGTGGTGCGCAGGTTCGCGTTCACCCATCCGGCCGGGCCGTGTGCCCGCTGCCGGTACTCGATGGGGAAAACGAACTCCGCGGACTCTTCGGCGTGCTCGAACGCGGCTTCGAGGTGCGGGCGCAGCAGCGGGAACAGCGGGATGACGCGGTGCGGCTTCCCGGTGCCTTCGGTCTTCGGACTCGGAACGCTCAACCGCCCGCGCTCCCAATCCACGTCGCCCCACGTCAGCGAGAACGGTTCGCTCGGCGTGCGCAACCCCGCGAACCGGGCGAGCGCGACGAGCAACTTCCACCACACGTTCGGGCAGTGTTCGATGACGCGCTGTGCGTCGGCAACGGGAACGTAGGCGCGGCGCTCGGACGGGTCGCCCTGCCGCTGCTTGACGTGCTCCCACGGGTTCGCGGGGATGTGCCCGTGCCGCACCGCGTCTTCGAGCATCTGCCGCGCGTGAATGAGCCGCTTGTTGATGGTGGTGGGGCGCAACTTCCGGTCGCGCATCGCGGTTCGATACGCTTCGCCGTCGGTGTGCGTGAGTTCGTGAAGGGGTCGCTCGCCGAGCAGGGCGGTGAGTTCCTTCACGGTCTGGCCCCACGCGATGAGCGAAGCCGGTTTGTACCCGCCGTCGCGTTTACCCTTGAACCACTGCGCGAGGTACTCGCCCGCGGTGAGCGTCTTCTCGCCTTCGATCAACCCGACCGCGGCGAGCTTCTGCTTCAGCTTTGCGGGTACGGTGGTGAGCCACACGGCGGTTTCCCGCGCGACGGGTTGCCCGCCGATCTGAGCCGCGAGCAGTGATTCGACGTGCCGCGCCACACCGTCTGCGGTGCGCCGGTCGGTCTTGCCGAGCCGAATCGTTTTGCGCTTCTGGTCCGGTGCGACGAACAGGATGCGCCGCCGGCCGTTAGCGTCGTCCACTACCGATGCCATGTGAAAGTTCCTTTCGTGTTCAGTCGGGAAGGTTCGACGGCGAGTTGGCGAACAGGTGCTCGCCGTCCGGGTCGTCGGGGTTGTTGAACCCGAACGGGAACGGGTCCGCGCCGGGTTGGCTTGCGGGTTCGGTCGTGGGGTGCGCCGCGGGCGCGTCTACAGTGTCTACGTCTACGATACCCTCTCGCGCAATCTCAGATTCGGGGGTTTCGTAGACAGCAGACAGCGCGAACGCGCGAGTTGGCCGTCCACCCTTCGCGCCCGGTTCGAGGGGGCACCACGTTCCGCGGCCCGCTTTCACCAGTGCTTCGAGTGCGGCTTCCGCGGCACCGGGAGCCTTCAACGGCCGATAGCCTTGCTGAACCTCGCGCACCGAAACGGGCCGCTTCTTGCGCCCGATCCACTCCACCAGATTTCGCGTGTCGCGATCTGCTTCGGCCTCGGACAGCATTGTGTACACGCGCCGCGCTTCGCGCTTGAACCACTCCGTGAGCACGATTCCGGCGCGCATGCTCGCGGCATCGAGAATGGCATCCGATGCCAACGTCGGATCGTGCGCGGCCCAGCGCACGAAGTGCAGCACCAGCGCGAGCCGCGCCGCGTACTCTTCGAGCTTCGACCACGCCGCGGCTTCGTCCCCGCACAGCGCCGCTTGCTCCGCGTTGTGTCGGTCGTAGAAGTCGGTCCACAGCGCCCGCGCTTCAGGGGCGAGTCGCACCAGCGGGTACGGTTGGTTCGGGTCGTCGCCCGCGCGCAGTTCGTACAGCGCCGCGAACACGCGCGCGAGGGCGGCTTCTGCCTTCGGGTCGATGTCGGCGTCGGTCCACGCCTTCGCGCGCCGCGGCGGGCGCGCGAGCAAGAACCGCGCCGCCAACCCGGATTCGCGGCGCTTCGTGTCGAACGCGCGCTCCAGAATCGCGGGTTGGATGCCGCCGACGATCCACACGGCCGCGGCCGGAACGTGCAGTGTGCGCGCGGGGCCGGTCTTGCGGTCCACAGTTACGCTCATCGCGCGGAACATCGATAACCAGTGGGACTCATCCGAACCGCCCTTGCCGCCACCCGCGTACCGGTCGAACGAGCCGAACCAGCCCGCGAGTTCGTCGCGCTCGAGCAGTACCCCGCGCGGGTTGTCGATCAGGATCGGCACCAGCGCTTCAACGGTCGTGTCGTTCACGACGTACCGCTCCGAGCGGGGCGGTTGTGGCTTGTCGGGCGGCGGGCCACCCCCCTTCGAGCGCTTCCACGCCGCATGGTCCCGTTCCCAGACGGCGAGTTGGCACGCGTGCGCGTCCTGCTCGCGGGCGTTGCGCCGGAACGCCGCGTCCTGTTGCGCGCGCACGGCCCGGAGCGCGAGTTCAAACGCGGGGGTCTTCGCGGTGCCGCTTTCACCCACCACCGCGGCCCAGAGAATCGGCGCGACGTGCCACGAGTGCCGCAGTTCGAGCCGCCGCGTGTTGCCCACGGCCGCGGCGAGCGCGACCAGCACGGGCAGCGCGACGAACGACTGGTCGCACCCAATCGCCCGCGCGCCTCTCGTCACGAACCCGCGCACCGGTTCTGGCAGCGCCGACACGGGGAACGGGCGGAACTGGTCCGAATCGTCGGGCGGGTCCGGTTCGTTCGGCGGTGCGGCGCGCCCGAGCGCGTCGAGGTCCGCGCGCAGCTTGTCGCGGTTGTCCTTGTGCGGGTGCGCGTCGATCCAGTCCACCACGTCGCCCTTGTCCGGCAAGTTCGGCAATTCGACCACCCGCACCACCGGCGCGGGCGTTAGCCGTCCGAGTGCCGCGACGACATCATCCGCGTACTTGCGGCCGGGCGCGTCGTTGTCCGGCAAAAGCCAAATGTGTTTCCCCGCGAGCGGTTGCCAGTCCGTTCGCCCCGCGGCTTGCGAACCGCCGGCCGAAGTGGTCGCGGTGAACCCAATCGCGCGAACCGCCTCGGCGCACTTCTCGCCTTCGGTTACGAGCACCAGATTTGCCGTTGCGAGTTCCGGGAGCCGATACAACGGGCGCGGTTCGGGCATCGCGCCCACCTGCCACCGATCACCCACACGCGCGATAGGGCGAACGTCTTTCTTGCAATCGCGGTCCCAGCGCACCACTACTCCGATCGGTTCGCCCGCGGCGTTCTGGTACGTCCACCAGTTCGACCGCGGCCCGTGCTTCTGTTCGAGGGCGCGCACCGCGTCGTTCGCGGTCGGGTAGGTCTTCGCGGGCGGCTTGGGCTTTCGGGTCGCGGGCGCGCCGGTGGGTTCGGGCATCAGGTCGCGGAGCTTTAGCCCGACCGCGGTACACACGGCTTCCGCGGTACAACCCGCGAAGCACTTCACCAGCACGCGCCCGTCGTCGCCTTCGTCCACGCTCAGACTCGCGCGAGCGTCTTCGTGCGCCGGGCACCGTGCGGACCAGCGGTTGCCGGCCTTCCGCGCGCCCTTGAGCTTCGAGAGCAGCAGTTCAACGGGGGTCATTTGTCACCCCCTTCGCAGCGTCGGTGGGTTGGGCCGGTTGTCCGGCTTGCTCGCGGAGCCACTCTTCGAGCAGCGCCACCGGGTACAGCACGCTCTTGCGCTTGCCCATGCCGACGCGCACGCACGGGATGCACCCGTCGTGCGTCAACTGCCAGAGGAGCCGTTCGGAGATGCGGAGTCGCTTCGCCGCTTCGCGCGGTCGCAGAGCCAGAGGGGGAGCCTGTTCAGGTTGGTCTGCCACGGGATTGGGTTCCACGGGACACGAGCCGCACCGCGCGGCCCGCATACCCGTTGCGCCAGCGTTGGACGGATTTCGCCCAACACCGCGCCCCCGCACCGAATCGCCTTGAGGGGCATAGGTTTGCGCCGTCTCGAAATCCCGCGACTGTTGGGTCATTCGTGCCCAACGATCCAACACCCCGGTTCCTTACTTGTCATCAGCCGCGACCTGCTCCGAATTGCCGAACAATAGATGCGGGGCGACTTCCCCATTCAGGATTTTGAGCGCGAACGCGAGTTCCGCAGCGTCTTGGCAGAGGTTCTTGTACTTGCCGTGCCCCTTGAATTTAGCTTGGAAGAAGTCCGAGGCCGTGCTGGGGTCAACTCCCGCGAGCCGAGCCAGTTCGTTGTTCCCAACCGGTTCGAGGTGTAGCGCGCCGCCGTCTGCATAGCGATGGTGCTTCGTGAGAGCGGCTACCAGTTTGGCACGCGCTTCTCCGGGTTGTGTGCTGAGCTTCTTCCGCGGCTTGCCTTGGTCGTTCGCAGGAGCAGGTGGGGCGCTCGCGTTTCTCGCCTTGCTTGCGCTGTTTATCGCAGCAACGAACGCTTGCTGCTCCTCAAGGTCTTCGCGCGTGCTGGCGTAATATCCACCCTGTCGGTCGTACATCCCGAAGCATTCAGTGTCGTCGAGTTCGGGTGGACCAACCCAGACCGGGGGCAGCGCGTCGGTCGCACCGGACCAACCGAAGGCGGAACGCAGCGCGGGCAACAGGTGCCGAACCTCGTTACGTTCGTGTTCCGCCATCGACGGCCACACCAAGCGGATACCGCGTTCAAGGAACGAGAGGCCACGTTCGCGCATGCTGTCGGGCGGGCGCTTCCGGCGTGCGTATCCTGACAGTTCCGCGGCGGCGCGGGCAATTCGGAGTAACCCCAATCGGGCCGCTCGCGGCTGATCCACATTGGCGAAATCCGAATCGAAATGCTCCCAAACCGCGGGCACGTTGCTCCCGCGCACCCGCCCGGGCCGCAACTCACCGGTCGCGCCGAGCGCGACCTTGAGGCGATTGCCGGCGTCGAGGATCGCGCCGAGCGCGGCGTGCCAGCCCAACTGTGCTTCGATGGACGGTTCTGGGGCTTCCGCGGGGGCGGCTTGAGCTGCGATTATTTCGGGATGGTCTTCGGGCCGGTAATTTGTTGTGGCTTCGATCAACTCGGCAGCGGCACGCAGAATTGCCGTAAGGTCAAGCTTTTCCAAAGGCATGGGCGTGTCTCCTCCGTGAGACCGACGCGGGGATTGTGCTGGTCAGAATCGACCTGCGCGGTGAGGCGCAGGCCTAGCTTTGAGTGTACCTGAATCCACCGCAACAAAACAACACCAACTCTGGGCAGACGCAATCGACAAGTTGCAAAAACAAACCCGAGGGCCGCTACCCGTGCTCGTGGGTGACTGTGACTTGGACGTCCGCGACCATCGGGGGCGGAACGAATGCACCACCGCGCCGCGCTTGCAGTCGTTCGAGTTCGTGGAGGGTTGAAGTGAGCGTATTGTGCAGGTGTTTCTCGTACTTGCTGATGCGCTCGAGTACGTCGAGCGGCGGGAGCAGCGCGTCGGTCGCGGCCCGGTCGTGCCACGTTTCCTGCCGACGCCGACAACCGGTGAGTTCGCGATTTAGTCGGTTGGCTTCGCGAGCGTAAGCCCCGGCGCGATCGTGAAGGCCTTCCTCAAGTTCGCGGCGAAATGCCTCAAGGGGTTGCCCGATTGCGTCGGCGTGGTGGGTGAGCGCGCGGAGGAACAGGTCGGCGGTCCACGGCGCGCGGCGGACACTTCCGGGAGGTAGGCCGAAGGCCGTGAGAAAGGTCGGGTTGCAGGGCGGTTCTGGGTCGAACTTCCGCAAGGGGCGCTCGTAGACGATGCCCGAAGCCCAACCGAGTATCAGTTCGATCAGTTCGCCAGAAAGAGCCTCAGAACTGCCGTTCGTTACCCCGCGCACGAGTTCGACGGCTTCGGTGAACGCGGTGAAACTCTCACTCGCGGAGCGATACTCGTTCCGCAGCCACTTCAAGTGCTCTTCTCGGTTCACGGCCGTGAGGTTCAGCGCGCCGGTGAACGGGTCGGTTTCTGGCGGCGGTAGCCCGGCGTCGTCCACCGCGGTGCCAATGGCCGCGGCCTCGTAGCGGTTGAGGCGCTGAAGACGCCACAGGGTGAGGGCAACACGTTCCGCAAGGTTCACTTCCAGCGCGCCGCTCGGTTGGAGGGAATCAAGAACCCCGACGCGGTGCGCTTCCCACGTCTGCGCGCACTCGCCCGAAACGACAGGGACGGCGGCGAAGATGCCGTGCTTGACCGCGTTCCGGGCAACGACGGCTTTCCCCGCGGCGGTCTTGGGGCCGGTGGACAGCGCGCCGTTGAGGCGGCTTGCGGTTGCGCGAGCGAGGCTCGTCATGCGGCACCAGATTGGGTGTCACCGGAGGGTCACTCCCGGAATCATACCCGCTACCCGTTGGCCGCGGGTGGTCGGATGTGTTGCGGCATGTCCGTCGCTCGCAACGGGCCGTTGCATTTCCCTTTTCGCCCGACCACACTATCACTTCTCACGAACTTTCTGCCGCTGATTCGGACGGCAAGTATGAAACTGATTCGGAACAGCGGCACCGACCGCGTGCTTGATGTGTTGAACGTGGCCCTCAAGCCGGGCGGGTCACTCGACATCGCCACTCCCGAGCTTTCGTTGTTTGCGTTCAGCCAACTGCGCGCGGTGCTGACCGGCGTAACGTGCCGTCTGGTCGTGCCCGATCCGGCCGCGCACGATCTCGCGCTGTTGGGCACCGCCGCGGACCGCGCCGCGCGGAACAAGTTGCTCGGCCGTTGGCTCGCGGCACTCTGCGCGCGCTGGATCGGGGCCAATGCGAAAGTGCAACTGGCACCGGTACTGCCGCAATCGACGATTGTCCTGCGCCAACCCGGTGGCGGGGCCTCGGCCCTCGCGGGGAACTGCCCGCTCACAACCGCCGGCCTCGGACTCACGCCCGGCAACCAGTTCGGCCTGATCCAATACGCAGAGTCGCCCGATGAGGCCGCGGGGTTGGGCGAGTGGTTCGCGCAGTTGTGGGAGCGCACCGCGAGCGGGGGCGACGCCACCTCCCTCTTGCTCGCCCGGCTCCGCGAACTGGCCGATCACCGCGCGCCCGAACTTGCATACCACCTCAGCCTGTTCCACCTGTTTCGGAAGTATGGCGAAGAACTGGACGAAGAGCGGATCGTGAAGTCCGCGACCGGCATCAAGGGCACCGCCGTGTGGAACAAGTTGTTCCGGTTCCAGCGCGACGGCGCGGTCGGGGCCATCGACAAACTGGAACGGTACGGCGGGTGCATTCTCGCCGACAGCGTGGGCCTCGGGAAGACGTTCGAGGCGCTCGCTGTGATAAAGTACTTCGAACTGCGCAACGACCGCGTGCTCGTTCTGTGCCCGAAGCGGTTGCGCGACAACTGGACGCTGTACAAGACCAACGACCGCCGCAACGTGCTGGCCGGGGACCGGTTCCACTACGACGTGCTCAACCACACCGACCTGTCGCGCGACAGCGGGCACTCTGGCGACATCGACCTGACCCACATCAATTGGGGAAACTACGACTTCGTTGTGATCGACGAGAGCCACAACTTCCGCAACAAGAAGACGCCCACCGCGGGGGGCGAGACGCGGTACGACAAGCTCATGCGCCGCGTGATCCGCGAGGGGGTGCGCACCCGCGTTCTCATGCTCTCGGCCACCCCGGTAAACAACCGGCTCGCGGACCTGAAGAACCAAATCGCCTTCGTCACCGAGGGGCGCGACGACGCGCTCAGCGCGCAGGGCATCGGGAGTATCGAGGCGAGCGTGCGGTTGGCCCAAACGCAGTTCAACCGGTGGCTCCAACTGGACGACACCGAGCGCCGCCCGGCGCGCCTCATGGACATGCTCGGGTTCGACTACTTCCAACTGCTCGACCTCATCACCATCGCGCGCTCGCGCAAGCACATCGAGAAGTATTACGGCACCGCAGAGACCGGGAAGTTCCCGGAGCGGCTGAAGCCGGTGAACATCAAGGCCGACGTGGACTTGGCGCACGAGTTCCGCCCGATTGCCGACATCAACGACGAAATCCGGCGCGTCAACCTCAGCGCGTACGCTCCGCTGCGCTACGTTCTGCCCGGTAAGCAGGCCGCTTACGACGCCAAATACAGCCAGCGCGTGAAAGGCGGGTCCGGCCTGTTCCGCCAAGCCGACCGCGAGGAAAGTCTCGTCCAACTGCTGCGCGTCAACCTGCTCAAGCGTATGGAGAGCGCCGTTCCCGCGTTCGCCCTGACCGTGCAGCGCCAGTTGCACGACGTGGAAGCGACCTTGCGCCGGCTCGACCGGCACGACACCGGCGACGTGGAGGAAATCGACATCGCAGACGTGGACGTTGACGATGCGGCGTTCGAGGCACTGCTCGTCGGCAGCAAGGTGAAGGTGCTGCTTCAAGACGTGGACCGCGTGCGCTGGCGGCAAGATTTGGTCGAAGACCGCGACCGGCTCTCCGCGCTGCTCGCCGAAGCCCGGCGCGTTGGCCCGGCGCGCGACGCCAAGCTCGCGGAGTTGCGCAAAGTCATTGCCGAGAAGGTGCGCGCTCCCATCAACCCCGGGAACCGCAAGGTAATCGTGTTCACCGCGTTCGCGGACACGGCCCACTACCTGTACGACTCGCTGCACTCGTGGGCCGCGGAACTGGGCCTGCACACCGCGGTCGTCACCGGGTCCGGGAAGAACCGCTGCACCCTCGCGGACACGCGCACCGATATGTCGTCGCTGCTCTCGGCGTTCGCCCCGCGCGCCAAGGAGCGCCCGGCCGATCTCGCCGCGGAAGGCGACATCGACCTGCTCATCGCCACCGACTGCATTTCCGAAGGACAGAACCTTCAGGACTGCGACTTCCTCGTGAATTACGACATCCACTGGAACCCCGTGCGCATCATCCAGCGGTTCGGCCGCATCGACCGCATCGGCTCGCCGAACGCCGTCATCCAGCTCGTCAACTTCTGGCCCAACATGGAACTCGAAGAGTACATCAACCTCGAACAGCGCGTGAGCGGGCGCATGGTTCTCTTGGACATCTCCGCGACCGGGGAGGAGAACGTCATCGAGCAGAAGAGCGGCGACCAGATGAACGACCTCGAATACCGCCGCAAGCAACTGCTGAAACTCCAAGACGCGGTTATCGACATCGAAGACCTGTCCAGCGGGGTGTCCCTCTCCGACCTGACCCTGAACGACTTCCGCATCGACCTCGCGCGGGTGCCGAAGGACAAGCGCGACGCGCTCGCGGCCCTGCCGTTCGGCACCTTTGCCGTTGTGACCGGTGGCGCGGGCGACTCCGCCGTTCCCGCCGGCGCGATCTTCTGCCTGCGCGCCGTGGGTGAAGCGGCCGACAAGCCCGCCGAGGCCGGGTACCCGCTCGCGCCGCACTACCTCGTTCACGTCGCGGACGACGGCACCGTTGCCCACTCGTTCGCGCAGGCCAAGCAGATTCTCGACCACCTGAAGCGCGCGTGCGCCGGCCGCACCACCGCCGACGCCCCCGCGTGCGCGCGGTTCGACGCGCTCACCCGCGACGGCGAGCGCATGGAGCACTACCAACAGTTGCTTTCTGTCGCGGTCGGCGCGATCACCGGGAAGAAGGAAGAGCGGGCCGCCGCGAGCCTGTTCACACCCGGCGGCACACACGCGGGCAAGGGCGAGTTCGCCGGGGCCAACGAGTTCGAAGTGGTGGCGTTCGTCGCGGTGCTTTCGGAGGAGGTCGCGTGACCGCCGACGACGTGATTGCCGCACTCGCGCTGCCGCCGCAAGCGGTGCTGAACCAGCGCATCACCAAGAAGTTGCTGTTGGAGAACGGCGCGCCGACTGCGGCCGACAAGAAGCGGATTTCCGAAGGCGTCGAAGAACTGACATGGGTCGCGGCCCTGAAGCCGGAAACGGTGGGCGTGCCGGCGTACACGGACGACGTGCGCGAGTATCTCGAAGTCGCGGTTCTCACGCTCGAACTGCGCGAAAAGGCCAAGGCCGAGCGCATCTGCGAGTTGGTTCACCGCGCGATCCCGTACCCGGTGTTGTTGCTCACCACCGGTGCCGACGGCCTCGCGCTCTCGCTGGCCCACATTCGCCACGCGGAGAACGAGGCCGGCAAGACGGTGCTCGACGGCGACACGGTCCGCGCCGCCCTCACCGCCGACGCGCCCGGTACGGCCTTCGTGAACAGCCTTGCGCTGGCCGAGTTGCGCGCGGCCCATTTACAGGAGATGTATCAGGCGTGGATCGACCGTGCCGAGGCGCTGGCCGCGGCGCGCGTGTGCGGTGCGTTCCGCGTGTGCGGTTCGCGGGCCGCGGCCGACCGCCGGCGCGCGCTGTTGGGCGAGTACGCGGAACTCGACGGCCGCGTGGTCGCGCTCGAAACCGCTGCCGCCGCGGAGCGGCAACTGGCGCGGCGCATCGAACTGAACTTGCAACTGCGGAACCTGAAAGACGAGCGGGCGCGGCTCCGCGACGCGCTCGCGGCCGGAGACTGACGCATGACGCCCATCACCGCGAACGACCCCATCAGCAAGTCGGCCGATCAGATCGGCGCGAACGTCGCCAAGCTGCGCGAACTGTTCCCCGAAGCGTTCAGCGAAGACGGCCTGAACTTCGACGTGCTGAAGCAACTGCTGGGCGGCGCGGTGGCGGAAGGGCAAGAGAAGTACGGCCTGAACTGGCACGGCAAGCGCGCCGCGCGCCAGCACGCGCTGACGCCGAGCGCGGGCACGCTGCGCCCGGCCCCGGCGGACAGCGTCGATTGGGACACGACGCAGAACCTGATGATCGAAGGCGACAACCTCGAAGTGCTGAAGCTGCTGCAAAAGAGCTACAGCGGCAAGGTGAAGCTCATCTACATCGACCCACCGTATAACACCGGCACCGACTTCGTGTACCCTGACGACTTCCGCGACCCCATCGGCCAGTACAAGCGCGAGACTGGGCAAGTTGACGGGAACGGGCACGCAACGAGCAACGAGGAGGAGACGCAGGGAGGGAGACACACGAACTGGCTCAACATGATGTACCCGCGTTTAAAGATTGCTCGAAATCTGTTGAGTGAAGATGGCGTGATTGCAATATCAATTGATGATCACGAGCAGCCGAACTTACCACTACAGCGCGGCTTTAGATGACGGATCTATGCCGCCGTTTCTTGTGCGACTTCGTGGCCTGTTCGTTCCGCCGTTGGTGGTAGCGGATCACGCTTCC